>NZ_QCXO01000135.1:0-193040 GCF_023383675.1 Microbacterium sp. ER1 | reverse complement strand
CACCCGCGCCGGCGCCCCCGGCCTCGCCCCCCGCCGATGCCGATGCGGGAGGCGGATGGACGGCTCCGGGCAGCCCCCCGCAGCCATGATGCGGCGCTTCGACGACGTCTTCGTCCCGGACGGGGAGGAGGCACGGCGCTGGGCCGAGGAGGAGCTGTCCAACCCGCGGTACGCGGACGCGAAGCCCACCTGGTTCGATCTGTTCGCGCGCGACGTGATGCGCTTCCTCGGCGACCTCTTCAGCGGGGACAACGGGGCGAACGTCGGCCCCACCGCGCTCATCGTCGTCACGGTGCTCATCGCGGCGGCCCTGGTCACCGCTCTGCTCGTCTGGGGACGCCCCCGACGGTCGCGAGCGATCCGCCGCCCCCAGGGCGACCTGCTCGGCGCCGCCGACGATCGCAGCGCCGCGCAGCTCCGCGCCGATGCCGAGCGCAGCGCACGGCAGAACGACTGGGACACGGCTGTCGTGCTGCGCTATCGGGCCATCGCCCGCAGCCTGCTCGAGCGCGATCTCATCGATCCGGCACCCGGCGCGACCGCGCAGTCGATCGCCCGGTCCGCGAGCGCGGTGTTCGCCGAGGAGGCCGAGTCCCTGCGCCGCGCCGCCGCGTCCTTCGACGATGTGCGGTACCTGCGCCATCCCGCCGCCGAAGACGACTACCGCCACCTCGCCGCGACCGACGAGCGGCTCCGCGCCCACCGCCCAGAGGCGGTGCCGGCATGACGACGACCGCCCCTCCCGACGAGGCCGTCGACACCACCGCGGAGCGGCCGAAGCGTCGCACCGCGTCCCTGTGGGGATGGGTCCTCGTCGCGGTGCTCGTGATCGCCGTGGCCCTCGCGGCTTCGCAGCTCGCCGCGACCGGTCCCGGTGCGCGGGGCGCGCTCGACCCGGAGAGCCGGTCCGACACCGGCGCCCTGGCGCTCGCCGAGCTCCTCCGGGATCAGGGCGTCGAGGTCGAGGTCGTCCGCTCCCGGGCGGCAGCCGCGGCCGCCCTCGACGAGGACAGCACGCTCGCCCTGACCAACCCCTACACGCTCTCCGACGAGGCTCTGGCGGATCTGCTCGCGCCGGCCGACCGTGTGGTCTTCCTCTCCACCGGCACGCACCTCCTCTCCGAGCTGGCGATCGGCGAGAATGCCTCCGGCTCGGCGGCCCCCCGGCCGGCCGCGTGCGCCGTGCCCGCGTTCGCCGAGGTCGGCGACATCCGTCCCGATCGACTCTTCGCCCCCGCCGACGGTGTCACCGGCTGCTTCGCCGACGGCGATGCGGCCGCCGTGCTCGTGGACGACCGTGACGGACACCGAGCCGTCGTCGAGGGCGTCAAGCTCTTCAGCAATGCGACCCTCGCCGAGGACGGCAACGCCGCGCTCGGTCTCGCCCTGCTCGGACAGACCGCGCGCGTGGTCTGGTACGTGCCGTCCTACGAGGACACCGACATCCAGGGCGCGACCCCCGATACGCTCGGCACCCTCACCCCGGACTGGGTCACCCCGGCGATCCTGCTGCTGCTCACCGCGGGCCTGGCCGTGGCCGTGGCCCGGGGCCGACGATTCGGTCCGCTCGTCGCCGAGACCCTGCCGGTCACCGTGCGCGCCTCGGAGACGATGCACGGACGCGCCCGTCTGACGGCGAGGGCGGCCGACGCCCCGCACGCGGCCGAGGCGCTCCGAGAGGGAACCCGTCGGCGGTTGGCGCGGCGGCTGGGCCTGGCCGTGCACGCGAGTGCGGACGAGGTGGCGGACGCCGCCGCCGACCGGCTGCGGATCCCGCGCGGCACGCTGCAGAGCCTGCTGGCGGGACCGCCGCCCACCGACGACGCGGCACTGGTCACCCTCGCCCGACGCCTCGACGAGCTGGAGACCGCCGTGGAGACGAGCGCGCAGACCCCACGGAGCGACGCATGAGCACCTGCCCACCCCGCATCCTTTTCCCGACCGAAGCCGAGGAGACCCCGTGACCGACGAGAACAGTCCCGCCGACGACGCCGCGCTGCGCCAGGCCATGCACCGCGTCCGCACCGAGGTCGACAAGGCGGTGGTCGGCCAGGCCGGTACGGTCACCGGCCTGCTCGTCTCGCTCCTGGCCCGCGGCCACGTCCTGCTCGAGGGGGTGCCCGGAGTGGCGAAGACCCTCGTGGTGCGCTCGTTCGCGCGGGCTCTGGGGCTCGACACCAAGAGGGTCCAGTTCACCCCCGACCTGATGCCGGGCGACGTCACGGGATCCCTCGTGTACGACGCCAGGACCGGGGAGTTCGACTTCCGCGCCGGACCGGTGTTCACGCACATCCTGCTCGCGGACGAGATCAACCGCACGCCTCCCAAGACCCAGGCGGCGCTCCTGGAGGCGATGGAGGAACGCCAGGTCTCCGCGGACGGCGTCAGCCGCGCGCTGCCCGATCCCTTCCTCGTCGCGGCGACGCAGAACCCCATCGAGCACGAGGGGACGTACTCGCTGCCGGAGGCGCAGCTCGACCGCTTCCTGATGAAGCTCGTCGTGGGCATGCCGGAGCGGGACGCGGAGGTGTCCGTGCTGCGACGCCACGCCCAGGGCTTCTCCCCGCGGGAGCTCACCGGCGTCGAGGCGGTGATCGGCGCCGACGAGATCCGTGCCGCGCAGCAGGCGGCTGCGCGGGTCGACGTGACGGACGATGTCCTGGGCTACGTGGTCGACCTCGCCCGCGCGACCCGGCAGTCCCCCTCCGTCGAGCTCGGCGCCAGTCCCCGGGCCTCGACCGGCCTGCTCGCCGCGGCGAAGGCATGGGCGTGGCTCAACGCCTCCACCGCCGTGACCCCGGACCACGTCCAGACGATGCTCGTCCCGGTGTGGCGGCATCGCCTGCAGCTCCGCCCCGACGCCCAGATGGAGGGCGTGTCCGCCGACGCCGTGCTGACGTCGGTGGTCCAGCAGACCCGGGTGCCGATCTAGGTGTTCGTCACGGGCCGCCTCGCCGTCGCCCTCGCCGTCGGCATCGTGCCGCTGGTCCTCGCGGGACTGGCGGGGTACCCGCCGTACGCCGTGCTGGGCGGATGGATCGGGCTCTGCGTGCTCCTCGTCGTGGTCGATCTCGTCTTCGCGGGTGACCCCCGCGCGGCGACCGTCACCCGGCGCGTCCCGGCGCGTGCGCGTCTCGGCGAGCAGATCCCGGTCAGCGTGGCGGTGGAGAACCGCGGGGCCCGACTGCTCGACGTCCTCCTCCGCGACGCCTGGCAGCCCACCGCCGGCGCGCCGGAGTCGCGACAGCACCTGCGCATCCCGCCTGGCGAGCGCCGGCGCGTGGACATCCCGCTCCGTCCGCGACGCCGCGGCGAGCTGGTCAGCGCCTTCGTCGTGCTCCGCTCCCGCGGCCCGCTGGGCCTCGCCGGCCGCCAGGCGCGGCACCCCGTCCGCGGCGCGATCCGCGTGCTGCCGGCGTTCTCCTCGCGCAAGCACCTGCCGTCGCGGCTCGCGCGCCTGCGCGAGCTCGACGGGAACACGAGCATCCAGGTACGCGGCCAGGGCACGGAGTTCGACTCTCTGCGCGAGTACGTGCGCGGCGACGATGTGCGCTCGATCGACTGGCGGGCGACGGCACGCGCGGGCACCACGATGCTCCGCACCTGGCGCCCGGAGCGTGATCGGCACGTCGTCCTCATCGTCGACACCGGACGGACGGCGGCCGCACGCGTGGGCGACGGCACGAGACTCGACGCCGCGCTGGAGGCGGCCCTGCTGCTCTCCGCGCTCGCCTCCCGCGCCGGTGATCACGTGCACCTGCTCATGCACGACCGTGTCACCCGGGCGCGGGTCACCGGCGTGGACGGCACCGGGCTCCTGCCCGCGCTGACCGACGCCATGGCCCCGGTGCACGCCCGTCTCGTCGACACGGACTGGCACGCGGCCTTCGCGGCGGTGCGCACCCTGACGACCCGCCCCTCCCTCATCGTCGTGCTCACCGCTCAGGACGCGGCCGAGTCCGCCCGGGGCTTCCTCGGGGCCTTCCCCGATGCCTCCCGGGCCACCACGGTGCTCGTCGGGTCGGTGACCGATGACGGCATCGCCGCGCTCGCCCGTGCCCGGGGGTCCCGCGAGGAGGTCTACCTCGCCGCCGCCGCCGAGCGCACGCTTCGCGACGCCGAGAACGTCGCGGACGCGATCCGCCGGGCGGGCGGGGAGGCCATCGCCGCCGACCCGGAGGATCTGCCGCCCCGGATCGCCGACCGCTACCTCGAGCTCAAGGCGGCGGGACGGCTCTGACCGCGGTCCGCGGAGGCGTCAGCCCGCGACGAGCCGTGGCGTGCCCGACTCGTACTCCACGAGATCGCCGGTCTCGCCCCGCAGGTGCGCCCGGCGGCCCACGACGAGCATGTAGATGAGGAACACCGCGAGCGCCGCCGCCCCGATGCCGATCTTGACCGGCCAGGGCAGCGCCCAGCCGGTGACGAAGCCCTCCACGAGTCCGGAGAGGAAGAGCGCGAACACGAGTCCGAGGGCGACCGTGGCCAGCGCCCTGCCCTCCGTGGCGAGCGCTTCACCGCGCGTGCGGGGGCCGGGCACCACCCACGCCCAGAACATGTGCAGGCCGGCGGCCGCGGCGACGAAGATGCAGGTCATCTCCAGCATGCCGTGCGGCAGGATGTAGAGGACCATGAGGTCGGCCTTGTCGTGGATCGCCATCACGGCTCCGGACGTGCCGAGGCCCAGGGCGTTCTGCACGAGCATGTAGACGGGCCAGATCCCGGTCACGCCGAACAGCACGCATTGCATCGCGATCCAGGCGTTGTTCGTCCAGACCATGCCCATGAACACCGCGGCGGGGTTCTCCGTGTAGTACCCGGTGAAGCTCTCGTCGGCATACTGCTGGAGGGCGTCGGGCGGACCGAGGGTGGCGACGAGGGCGGGATCGCTCGCGATCCAGGCGGCGGTCCCGACGGCGACGGCCACGAAGGCGAGAGCGATGACGAGGGTCGTCCATCGCAGCCGGTACAGCGCCGCCGGCAGCTGCAGCCGGAAGAAGCGCGCCGTCTGGGTGAGGATGCTGTCCGCGGCGCCGGTGAGACGGAGTCGCGCGCGCACGAGGATCGTGGAGAGGTAGGCGCCCTGCGGCGACTCGCCGACGGAGGTCTTCAGCTCCGCGAGGTCGGCCGAGGCGGCGCGATAGCGCACGATGAGCTCGTCGACGCCGGCGCCGTCGAGACGAGCCCGGCTCAGGGCGTCCAACCGCTCCCATTCGGACCGGCGCGCATCGGCGAGGGCATCGGCATCCACCTGATTTACTGTACTCATGTCCGCGCAGATCGACGTCTCCGACGAGGTGCTCTCCGGAGAGGCGGTCGCGATCGACGTGCAGCCCGTGGGGTTCCTCCTCCGGGCGGCGGGGGCCGTGATCGACATGCTGCTGGGCTACGCCGTCTTCGTCGGATCGATCTTCCTGCGCCTCTGGCTCCTCGACATCGGCGTGCTCGACCCGGCCACGGATCGCATCGCCCTCGTGGCCTCCCTCGTCGTCAGCTTCGTCGTCCTGCCGATCACGATGGAGGTGGCCCTCAAGGGCCGCAGCCTCGGCAAGCTCGCGGTCGGCGGGCGGATCGTGCGGATGGACGGCGGCGCGGCGGGGTTCCGGCATGCGTTCATCCGCGCCCTGCTCGGTGTGCTGGAGATCTACCTCACCTTCGGCGGCCTCGCGGTCCTGGTCGGCGCCTTCACGGCGCGATCCCAGCGGCTGGGCGACCTCGTCGCCGGGACCTACAGCCAGCGGGTGCGCACGCCGAAGCTCTTCACCCCGGCTCCCGTCCTGCCTCCCGCGCTGGCGGGGTGGGCGCAGGTCGCCGACGTGGCCCGTCTCCCCGACCGCCTCGCCCGCCGCATCTCGCAGTTCCTCGTGAGCGCCCCGCGCATGCTCCCGGCGGCGCGCGAGCGCGTGGCGGCCGATCTGCTGGCCGAGGCGACACCGTACGTCTCCCCCGTGCCGGCCGCGCCCGCGGAGCTCGTCCTGGTCGGCGTCACCGTGCTGCGGCGGGAGCGGGAGCGGCGGGCGCTGGAGAACGCCGACCGTCGGGCGGAGAAGCTCACCGGGCGGCGCCTGGGCGTCTGAGGGCGGCCCGCACCCGTGGTTCTCCTCGAGCGGCGGTCTTCGGTCAGGCGCGGAGGGCCTCGTGACGCACGACCAGCCAGCCCGCGGGAACCGACAGCCGATCGGCATGCGGCGCGCACAGATCGTGCGCCTGCGGGTCGTTGGCCGCGCCGAGCGGGCCGAGCGCGGCCATCTGGTCGCCGTAGTCATAGGTGAGGGTGGCCACGGCCTCTCGCGCGCAGCCGACCTTCGAGCACAGTCGTCCGTCCATCACCGTCAGCGTACGGCTCCCGGCCGCGCGGGCGGCGGTGCCGCGCCGGGCGGGTACGCAGCGCCTAGACTTTCGGCATGCCCCGTCGTCGATCCGCCTCCGTCTCCGGTGTCCGTCGCGGCGCGCGACACGGCCGGCACGGACGGCTCGGCCGCAGCGAGGTCGTGAAGCCCCCGCTCGCCCCGCTGGACGGGCGCATCGACCGCTTCGACCTCACCGTCGGGACCGCCGTCGAGTTCCTCCGCGGCACGTGGCCGGAGCTCCAGGACGTCCGCTTCGAGATCGGTGCGCTGCCGAGCGCCGAGGCCGACGGCGAGGTGCCCCGCTGGCACCTGGACCGGGACCGGCGGAGGATCGTGCTCTTCCGCATCCCGATCGAGCGCCTCCTTCCCCCCGGCCACGACGACGCCACCCATCGCCGGCTGGCGATCGAGAGCGCCGTCTTCCGTGCCGCGGCCGAATACGTCGGCCGCGAGCCGTGGGACCTGGGGCACGATCACTGAACGCGCCGCCCGCCCTGCTCAGGGATAGACGGTGATCGAGCTCTCCACCCCGGCGGGCGCGGGGACCGGCAGGACCGCCAGCGCCCCGGCTCCCGTCAGCGTCACCGCCGCGTGCACCGGCCCCGCCGGCTGGAGCAGGTAGGACCGATCGGCGCGGACCTCGACCGCGCGGGTGCCGCCGGCCGGAACGGTGATCTCCTGCGGAGCGTCTCCCTCGATCGTGCGGAGGGTGACCGTGACCTCCTCGTCCGCGGGGTTGGCCAGCTGCAGCTTCGGGCTCGGCCCCGCGGGGACCGCGAAGGCCACCTCGGTGTCGATCTGCGGTGCGGGCGTCACCCAGGCGAAGTCGGAGTCCGCCCCGAAGCCGTCCTGCTGCCGGACTCCGGCGACGACCGGTGCGTCCGCATCGATCTCCACGGTGTAGGTCCCGGGCTCCAGTCCGCTCAGCGACACCTGCGTCGGCTCGTCCGCGGTGAGCGGCACGACGAACTCGTCGAGTCCGGCGGCACCGCTCTGCCCCGTGACCCGCACGCGCGCCGTGGCGTCCGCTCCGGGGGCGAGCAGGCGGAGAACGGTCATGTCGCCCTGGTCGCCCTCGGTCTCGAAGGCCTGCACCCCCGGGAGGACGAGGTGCTGCTGCGGGCCGGCGACCGCCTCCTGCTGGTCCGCGCCCACGGGGTCGAGCACCCGCATCAGGGCGGACTGCAGCACGGCACGCACGGGGGCTCCGACGGCGCTGACCTTGACGACGGGCACGTCGTTGCCCGCCGCGACGGAGGTCAGCGGAAGGGCGGTCTGCGTGCGCGGCGGCACGATCACCGTGCGGCCGCCCCGCGCGGTCCCGTAGACGGCGAGCGTCACGGTCGCCGCGACATCGGAGGCGTTCGCGAGCAGGACGACGTCCTCCGCACCGGTGCCGACGGACCCGCCGATCAACCACGACTCCAGGCGCGGCACGCCGCAGGGCGAGGCCGCGAGGCCCGCGAGGTCGTCGGCGGCGAGCCTCACCGACTCCGCTCCGGCGATCAGCGGCGCCGACCGGCCCTCCACCGCGCCGGTGAGCACGGGGACGTCGTCGCCGTCCACGAGGTCAGGGGCGGCGAGCCCGGACGACGTCGGTGCACCCGACGTGCCTCCCGCGGTCACCCGTGGCGTGCCCGCGGCGCGCATCTCCAGCGGCGCCGCCGTGTTCCGACCGAGGGCGCGGAAGTCGCCGGAGCACAGCAGGACGCTGTCCCCGGGAAGCGGCGTCACCTGTTCCTGTGCGGGCTCATGGGTCACGGTGGGCCACGGGGCGTGCACCGCCGCGACCACCCCGACGACGCACGCCGCCGCGACCACGACGCCGGTGGCGAGGCGCGCGCTCGTGGCGACGACTCGGAATGCGCGCGTGCCGGTCATCGGTCCTCCTCCGCCGTGCGGGCGTCGTCCTGGCGTGCGGCGACCGGGCCGCCGTGCGCGTCGGGAGCACCCGTGGTGTCGTCCTCATCCGCCGCCTGCGGCGGATCCGCGCCGTCGTCCCCTGGTTCGGCGTCCGCGATCGGGGCAAGGGCCTCGTCGCGGAGAGCCGGTTCGTCCTGCGGGTCCTCCACGGCACCCACCGGGGGCTCGTCCACGGTCTCCGGCTCGCGATCCTCGGCGTGCCGCGGGAGCACCAGCGGCTCCTCGGGCGCTCGGCCGACGATGCGGGACCGCGCCCGCGCGGCGCGCCGCGACGCACGGGTCGGGATGGACAGCAGCAGGGCGGCGAGGACGACCAGCAGCTGGACGGTCACGACGAGGCGCGCCGTGCCCTCCGCGCTCCCGCTCAGCTCGGCGGGCGCGGCGGGCTCCCCCTCGAGACGCCACAGGACGCCGCGGTCGGTGGACCCGGCCTGCATGAGACCGGCGCGCTGGTCGATGGCCGCCACGGACGCGGTCCGCAGCGACCGGGCCCGATCCCCCTCATCGTCCACCGCCGCGAGGAGCACGTAGCTGATCCCCCGGTCGAGCAGTTCCGAGGGCGCGTCGAAGTCGCGGGCCGAGATGAGGTCCACCGCGAGGGTGGAGACGTCGTCGCCCTGGGGCTCGACCGCGGTCGAGAGCATCGTCGTCTGTGCGCCCAGGGTCTCACTGGCGCCGTGGACGACCTCGACGGCGAGCCCGCCGTCGTTCTGCGGCGTGAGGATGAGGGTCGCGACGGGCTGGTCTCCGGCCGCCTGTGCGCGCACGTACGCCGGAAGCGTCGATTCGGGACCGTTGGTCAGCGCGGATCGATCGGTGTGGAGCGCGGTGAGGGCAGGTACGGCGCAGGCGACGAGTGCGAGAGCCGCCACACCCGTCGCGGCGACGCGGAGCCGAGGCAGCGGGAAGGCCGTGTCCAGGGTGACCGTCGCGGCGCCGACCACGCCGATCCACGCGAGGCTCAATCCGGTGCCCGGCCAGATCGGGACGGCGGTGCCCTGCGTGAAGGCGACGCTGACGCCCACGGCGAGGAACGCGGTCGCCAGGCCGGTCAGGGCGACGACCAGGAGAGTGATGCCGGCGCGCCACCGCGGGGACACGGCGGACCCGAGGGCGAGCAGCGCGAGCGGAGCGCACAGCAGTGCCGCCCAGGTGCCGGGGACGACCGTCGCCCAGCCGGCGAGATCCTCGGTTGGGAACCCGGTGGCGAGGGCGAGACGCCCGGCGGCATCGGCCGCGGCCTGCGGCCCGAGCCAGGTCAGCCCGGGGTCCGCGAACAGGCCCAGGGGGGTGCCGTGGGCGAGCTGCCAGAAGATCAGCGGCGCAAACAGGGCAGCCGTGGGCAGGGGCAGCCAGAGGAGGCGGCCGGCGCCGCGGAACTGCGCGGTGCCGAGCACGATCCCGAGCGCCACGACCCACAGCACGGCGAGCGCCGGCGCGAGCACCGGTGCGCACGCCACGACGGCTGCGAGGAGCAGGGACGCGCTGCCGGCGGCGCCCCAGGAGCGGTGTGCGACGACCGCGGAGTGGAACAGCCACGGCAGCAGCAGATGCACGAGGACCGCGGCCGGTCGGCCGTCGACGAGCGCGGTGAGGAAGGTCGGCGCGAGGGCCCACGCGATACCGGCGAAGATGCGCAGACCGGCACGATCGGTGACCCGGGTGGCGGCGAACCACCCGCCGAGGACGGCGAGGGGAAGCGCGAGGATCCACAGCAGGACCACCGCGAAGGAGGGCGCACCGGGCCACAGCGAGCCGAGCAGGGCGACGACGGCGGCGAACGGATCGGCGGGGCCGACGACGTCGAGACCGACCCCGCGCATCCCCCAGGCCGCGTCCCGCCACAGCGCGCCGACCGTCTCCCGCAGCGGAAGCAGGCCGCCCCCGCCCAGCGCCGGCCAGGCGAGGAGGCTGGTGAAGGAGGCGATGCTCACCACGAGAGCGGCCAGGACCGCCCACGCCCCGCCGCCGGAGAAGAAGCGGAGCTCGCTGACGGCTCCGTGCTCGCTGCCGTGCCCGTCGTCGAGCCGGCGTCGCAACTGCGACGGCGTGACCCGCAGCGGGGCGATGCTCGCCCAGGTGGAGGAGCGGAAGGACCGGATCCGAGCCCGCGATCGGGCGACGGCCCCGAACCGGAGCATGGCGGTGAGGGCGGCTCCCCACTCCGGGAACACCGCCTCCGGCCGCTTGCCGACGAGATGGGCGAGGGAGCGCCAGAGCGCGAGGGGCAGGAAGGTCAGCCAGTGCAGGGGGACTGCGGCCGCCGGGGCGTAAGCGAGACGCCGATGCAGTTGCGCGAGACGGGTGACGAAGGCACGGCGGGATCGTCCTGTCGGCAGTGCCGCCGGACCGTCCGGAGCGGCGGAGACCCGCGCCGCCGGGGCGAGCACGACCCGACCGCCTCCGAGCCGAGCGCGCACGCCGAGATCGAGACCCTCGTCCGCGCCGGCCAGGGCGGGGTCGGGGCGCAGGGCCTCGCGCACCTCGCCGCGGATGAGCAGGCCGCGGATGTCGGCGCCGAGAGCGTCGTCCATCCGATCGTGCTGGCCCTGATCCAGCTCCCCCGCCGCGAGCTCCACCGCGCGGCCGAAGGTGGTCATGCTCACACCCAGGGACACGATCTCGCGGTCGTTGTCGGTGGCGACGAGCTTCGGCGCGACGATCGCGGCGGACGGCGAGCGCTCCAGCATGCCGGTGAGGCGCTCCAGGGCGCGCGGGTGCGGCGCGGTGTCCTGCGCGAGGATCCAGATCGCGGAGCCGTCGAGGATGCGGGGGCGCGCCAGGTCGATGGCCTCGGCGAAGGACGTCGAGGGCCGCGCCTCGATGATGCCCTCGACCGTGGCGGCGACCGCTTCGCTCTCCCGAGCGGTGGCGGCGTCGCCGCACATGATCAGCGTGACGGCCGCGGGCGGGACGGTCTGGGCGCGCACGGCGTCGAGCGTGCGGAGGAGCTGGGCGCGTGCGGAGGGGCCGGGGCGCGCGACGATGAGGGCATGAACTCGGGCTGGCATGACGTGGTCAGCCTATGCGCGCTGTCACGCCGGGTAGCGCACCGCTCCCGGCGCGCCCACGAAGCCGCGCGGCGGAGAGGCGTCAGCTGGCGCGGCGCTTGAGCTTGCGACGCTCGCGCTCGGAGAGGCCGCCCCAGATGCCGAAGCGCTCGTCGTTGGCCAGCGCGTACTCGAGGCACTCGCCTCGCACGTCGCACGAGGTGCAGATGCGCTTGGCGTCGCGCGTGGAGCCGCCCTTCTCCGGGAAGAAGGCCTCGGGGTCGGTCTGCGAGCACAGGGCGTCGCTCTGCCACGCGAGGGCGTTGTCGTCGTCCGGGTCGGACCGGCGGACCCCGGGGACACCGAGGTTGACCGGATCGACGAACCAGTTCTCCGGCACATCGGAACGGTATCCCGTCATCTCGACCTCCAACCCTTCAAAAACCGCCCCCCTGGCGGGCCGTGCTCACCTAATTACACCCGTGTCATTCGCTCCGGTCAAGTCGCGGATCGTAAACCCTCAAGCGATTCTTGAAGGTTCATGGACGTCTCTCGGCGTGTCGCGCCCGCGCGGATCAGTGCCCGGGGGTGGCCACGAAGGCCTCCCCCGTGCCCGAGAGCGTCAGGCGGCGCTCCTCGGCATCGGCGAAGGCGACCGCACCGACCCGGAGCGCGATGTCCGCTCCCGACTCCGTGGCCACGCGGACCGCACCGCCGGTGGCCAGCACCATCGTCGGGCCGTCCACCTCCACGGCGATCGGCTCACCGTCGAGGCGCACCCGGCGGAGGGCGAAGTCCGGCACCGGCACGGAGTACGTCGTCACGGCCTCGTCGCCCTCCGGCCGCAGCACCGGCACCTCGCCGGGCGTGGTGTCCAGGATCGCGAGCAGCTCCGGCACGTCGATGCGCTTGGGCGTCAGGCCGCCGCGGAGCACGTTGTCGCTGGCCGCCATGATCTCCACGCCGAGACCGGAGAGGTACGCGTGCAGCAGGCCCGCCCGCAGGAAGACGCCCTCGCCGCGACGCAGCACGAGATGGTTCATGAGCAGAGCGACCACGACCCCCGGATCTCCGGGCGAGGTCTCGGCGATGGCGGCGACGGCGCGCAGCGACGGGTGCTCCTGACCCGCGGGTCCGTCCGCGGCACGGCGGACGGCGGCGATGACCTCGTCCACCGCGGCCTGCGCCTCTCCCCCGAGCAGCCACCCGATCGCGTCTCCGAGCGGGTCCGCCGCGCCCGTGAGCCGCTCGCGCAGGGACCGGACCCCCGGGACGTCGTCGAGGGCGTCGAGGAGACGCAGGGTGTCGGCGACCGGACGCAGACCGCTGAGCGATTCGAAGCGCTCGCTGAGGGCGACGAGGAGCTCCGGCTTGTGGTTGTCGTCGCGGTAGTTGCGTCGCGGGTCGTCGAGCGGCAGGGCGCTCTCCCGCGCCCAGCCGGCCCTCGCCTGCTCCTTCGTCGGGTGCACCTGGATCGACAGCGGCCGCGCGGCCGCGAGCAGCTTCAGCAGGTAGGGCAGCGTGCCACCCGTCACCTCGTCCAGCGTCCCTCCGCCGTCGAGGTCGGCGGGGTCGCCCGGGTGGTCGCCGAACCACACCTCGGCCTCCGGCGCCCCGGACGGCACGCGCCCTTCGAGTTCGGCGAGGAGCGACGGCGACCCCCAGGCGTAGTCGCGGGGCACGTTCGTGAGGCTGCGCAGCATGCCCCCAGCGTAGAGCCCGGGGCGACGGACGGGTCGGATCCGGGCCCGTCGAGGTAGCCTGAGTCGCGATGGCCCAGTACACCAAGCACCCGGTGGCCGCCCCGCCCACCGCGCCCGAGCGCGAATCCACGGGGCACCTCCTGCTGCGCGGGTATGTCATCGCCGTCCTCTTCGTGGCGTTCGCCCACTCCGCGGTCTACAACCTGCTGGGAGAGGTCGGCGCGGCGATCACGCTCGCGCTCTTCACCGCGGCCACGCTGGCGATCGGGATCCCGATGCTCGCCCGGAACCGTCCGCAGCCGTTCCGCTGGCGCCGGCTGCCGTGGGCGGCCCTCGGCTACGCGGCCCTCGCCCTCCTCTCCGTCGTCTGGTCGCAGTGGCGTGTGCCGACCGTGGCGACGGGCGTCCTGTTCGCCGCGGTCACCGTGAACGGCCTCTTCATCGCGCACGTGCTCACGTGGCACGAGATCGTCCGCGCCCTGTCCTCCGCGTTCAAGTGGATCCTGGGGCTGTCCCTCGCCCTCGAGCTCTGGGTCTCGCTCGTCCTGCACGGCCCGCTGCTGCCGAACTTCGTCGACCTCCCGCCGGGGAAGATCGACCCGCAGTGGTACTGGGTCCGCGACAACCTCTTCGACGGAGGGCGCATCCAGGGCATCCTCGGCAACGCGAACCTGCTCGGCATCGTGTCGCTCTTCGCCCTCATCACCTTCGGCGTGCTGTTCGCGGCGAGGTCCCGCTGGCGCACGACGCTCGCGCTGTGGATGCTGCTGGCCGCGTACTTCCTGTTCCGCACGGCGTCGGCCACCGCCCTCGCGTGCGCCGGGGCCGCCGCCGTCGTGCTCCTCGTCGCCCTGCTCATGCGGCGCGCCGCCTCACCGGGCGCGCGCACCCGGATCTACGTCATCGCGATCGGGTCGACCGCCGTGGGCGCCCTCGTGCTCTGGCTGCTGCGCGAACCGCTGCTCGGCCTGCTCGGCCGCAGCGCGGATCTGACCGGCCGGTCGAGCAAGATCTGGGAGAAGGTCCTGGAGCGCGTCGCGGAGCGCCCCGTGATCGGCAACGGGTTCTCGAGTCCCTGGGTGCCCACCGACCCGGCCTTCGACGGCTGGATCGTCGACCACGGCATCACCGTCTTCCACGCCCACAACATGTGGTTGGACGTGCTGCTGCAGCTCGGCATCGTCGGCCTCGTGCTGATGGCCGTCGCGTACGGCAGCCTGCTCTGGCGCTCCTGGTTCTTCGCCGTCGACCGGCCGCGATGGGATCTCGACGCGCATCGCCCCTACTCTCCGCTGACGCTGCTGCCCAGCCTGTTCACCGTCGTGCTGCTGGTGCAGGGGCTCACGGAGTCCACCCCGATCATGCTGTGGGGCTGGCTGCTCCTGGTGCTCCTGTCCTTCAAGCTCAAGTCGGTGCCGCTGGTCGGCGTCGGCGAACGGGACCTCGTCTTCGAGCGCGGCGCGACGCCGCGGCGGGTGCCGTGACGACGGGGCATCGCCTCGCCCGCCTCCTCGGCTCGGCGGAGATGGCCAGGGCGTTCACGCTCGCGGCGCTGCTGGCGGTGTTCGGCTCGTTCGCGATCGAGCGGATGACGTCGGCGGTCACGCTCGCCACCGTCATCACCGCGCTCTGCCTGCTCGGCGCGGCGATCCTGTGGGTGCGGCGGGAGGAGCTGTCCGCGCTGCGGATCGCGCCGTCCTCGCTGCTGGCGTTCCTGGCGTGGGCGCTCGTGAGCCTGCTGTGGACGACCGACCGCTCCGACACGATCCTGGGCTGGCTGTCGCTCTTCGGCTACGCCTTCCTCGCCATCACCATCGGGCACGTCCGCGACACCCTGCAGACCGTGCGGGCGCTGGGCGACACCCTCCGCGTGCTCCTCGGCATCTCGCTCGGGGTCGAGATTCTGTCCGGGATCCTCCTCGACCTCCCCTTCGCGTTCCTCGGCATCCAGGGCAACCTCGCGGCCGGCGGACCCATCCAGGGCCTGTTCGGCAGTCGCAACATGCTCGGCTTCATCGCCGTGCTCGCCCTCATCACGTTCGTGATCGAATGGCGCACGCAGTCGGTCGACCCGCCCCTCGCCGTCGGCTCTGTCGCCCTCGCCGGCGGCCTCGCGTTCCTGTCCGCGTCGCCCACCGTGCTGGTGCTCGCCGGCGCGGTCGGGGTGGTCACGGTCGCCCTCACCATCGTCCGCCACACCCCGCCGGCGCGTCGCAACGTCGTGCAGTGGGCCCTGGGGGTGCTCGTCGCGCTCGCCCTCACGGTGGCGTTCGCGTTGCGCCACCAGATCATCGCCCTCCTCGACGCCGGGTCGGACTTCTCCATGCGCGCGGAGCTGTGGAACATGATCCTGGACTTCGTCGCGGTCAAGCCGATCACCGGGTGGGGGTGGTTCGGCGACTGGGCGCGCGGGGAGTACCCGTTCACGTTCATCAACTTCCAGCTCGACGACCGCCACCAGAGCGCGCTGAACGCGTTCTTCGACGTGCTGCTCCAGCTCGGCGCCGCGGGTCTGGTGCTCTTCCTCCTGCTCGGCGGCATCGCGCTGATCCGCTCGTGGCTGGTCGCGAGCGTGCGCCGCTCGGTCGTCTACGCGTGGACGCCGATCACGCTGGTCACCCTGGCGGTCGACTCGATGTTCGAGAGCTTCACGCTCGTGGACGCCGGCTGGTTCATGCTCGTGCTGTGCGCCCTGCGGGCCGGACAGTCCCGGTCGTGGCGGGAGAACATCGACGCCGCCCATACGGGCGCCATCCCGACGCTGCGCCCGCAGGAGTGAGGCGTCGGGCTCAGCGGACCGTCGGGAGCTTCTCGGCCCAGGCCAGCGCGTCGCGCACGCCGTCGTCGACGGAGCGCTCCGCGCGCCAGCCCAGCACGTCGCGCGCGCGCTCCACGACCGCGAAGGCGCCGGCCTGGTCCCCCGCCCGCCGCTCCGTCTCGACGACCGGCAGCGGGGCACCGGTCACCCGCTCGAACGCCTGCACGAGCTCACGGACGGTGACCCCGTCGCCGGTGCCGAGGTTGATCACCCGGTAGGGCTCGGTGGGCGTGGCGACCTCGTCGAACCGCGTCACCGCGGCGACGTGCGCCAGCGCGAGGTCCCAGACGTGCACGTAGTCGCGCAGGCCCGAGCCGTCCCTGGTCGGCCAGTCCGTCCCGGTGATCGTGAAGGGCTCGCCGGCCGCCCGCGCCTGCATGATCTTCCCGAGCGCATGGGTCGGCCGGGGGTTCTGCAGGCCGGTGCGCAGCTGGGGGTCGGCGCCGATCGGATTGAAGTAGCGGAGAGCGATGGCGCGGAAGTCGCCCGCGGCCGCGGCATCGGCGAGGATCTGCTCGACCATGGCCTTGGTGGTGGCGTACGGGCTGGAGGGAGCGATGCGGCCGCTCTCGTCGACCCCGTCCCCCGTCTCCCCCGCGTAGATCGAGGCCGACGAGCTGAAGACGATGCGGTGGATGCCGGCGTCGCGGAGACGACGGAACAGGACGATCGACCGGCCGACGTTGGTGTCGTAGTAGCCGAGGGGGTCCGCCACGGACTCCGGCACGACGACACGCGCGGCGCAGTGCACGACCGCGTCGATGTCCGGATGGTCGCCCAGCAGCCGATCGAGCACCGCGGCGTCGGCGATGTCGCCCACGTACAGGTCGCGCCCCGCGCCGAAAGCGGCGAGGCCCGTGGACAGGTCGTCCAGCAGCACGACCTCGATCCCGGCCTCCAGGCACGCGGTCGCCACGGTCGATCCGATGTAGCCGGCCCCGCCGGTGATCAGTACCTTCATCGCGGTCAGTCTAGCCAGGCGCGTCGTGCGCGCAGGCGGGGCTCTCCGCAGATCCGAAGGAGACCAACGGTAGGCTACTCACTGCTCGTCGAGTCGCGCGCTGCCCTCCGGCAGCGGCTGCGGCACCAACAACGGAGAACCTCCCTGTGGCCCACGTCCTTCAGAACGTCGTCTTCCCGCTCGATCGCGACCCCGACCTGCTCCCGCTGTACGCCGACCCCGAGACGTGGTCCGTGATCGAGGACGAGCCGGTCCGCGTCTCCAGCCGCGCACATCTCGGCAACATCCTCGGCCGCCACCGCGCCCGCATCGTCGCCGGGCGCCGGGTCTCGCTCGGCACCTACTTCAACGCCTTCCCCGCCTCCTACTGGCAGCACTGGACCAGCGTCCGGGAGGTGCGCCTCACCGTGCGCACGACCGGCCCGGCGACGGTCCTCGTGTACCGCTCCAACGGCTCGGGCGTGCGTCAGCGCGTGGCCACGCGCGAGGTCACCGGCGAGGCGACGACCTCCTTCGACCTCGACCTCACCCAGTACAGCGACGGCGGCTGGATCTGGTTCGACATCGTCGCGGACGAGAAGCCGGCCGTCCTCGAGGGCGCCGAGTGGACCACCGAGCAGGAGCCCGCCCGCACCGGCAAGGCGTCGCTCGGGATCACGACCTACAACAAGCCCGACTACTGCGTCGAGACGCTGCGGGCGCTCGCGGCGTCGCCGGACGCGCTCGAGTTCGTCGACCGCATCTTCCTCGTCGACCAGGGCACGCAGCTCGTCGCGGATCAGGACGGGTACGCCGAGGTCGCCGAGCGGCTGGGCGAGACCCTCCAGGTCATCCGGCAGGGCAACCTCGGCGGGTCCGGCGGCTTCGCCCGCGCCATGCACGAGTCCCTCCAGCGGCCGGAGAGCGACTTCGTCCAGCTGCTCGACGACGACGTGCGCATCGAGCCGGAGTCCCTGCGCCGTTCCATCGTCTTCGGGCAGTTCGCGACCACGCCGGTCCTCGTCGGCGGGCACATGTTCGACCTCCTCGACCGCCCCAAGCTGCACGGCTGGGCCGAGGTCGTCGACGAAGAGCCGTTCATGTGGCGCAACCTCTACCAGGAGAAGATGCCCCACGACTTCGGGGCGGCCAATCTGCGGCAGTCCCCTCTCCTGCACATGCGCATGGACGCCGACTACAACGGCTGGTGGATGTGTCTGATCCCGCTCGACGCCGTCCGGAAGGTCGGGCTGTCGCTCCCCGCATTCATCAAGTGGGACGACGCGGAGTTCTGCCTGCGCGCAGGCGAAGCGGGCTTCGCGACGGTGTCGATGCCCGGAGTCGCCCTTTGGCACGTGTCGTGGGTGAACAAGGACGACTCCATCGACTGGCAGGCCTACTTCCACGCCCGCAACCGCCTCGTCGCCGGCCTGCTCCACTCGAACGCTCCCCGCGGCGGCCGCCTGCTCGTGCACAGCCGCCGGGTGGACCTCAAGCACCTCATGATGATGCAGTACTACCCCGTGGCCCTGCGCGCGAGAGCACTGCGGGACGTGCTGTCAGGCCCCGACCACATGCGCCGGAACCTGGCCACCGCGATGCCGGCCGCACGGGCTCTGGCCGCCGAGTACCCGGAGACCGTGGTCCACCGCGATCCCGCCCGGGTCCTGCACTCCCGCCACGGGCGCCAGGTCTTCCAGCGGCTGGGGCGCAACCAGTACGACAACCCGACCGGGATGCGGCTGCGCATCTTCACGCTGAAGACGCTCGTCTCGCACTGGATGCACCGCCCCGACCCCGCCAACGTCGCCCAGCCCCAGGTGGAGTTCGGCAAGGAGGACGCCCACTGGTGGCGTGTGCCGCACTTCGACAGCGCGCTGGTCAGCGCCGCCGACGGCTCGGGGAAGAACATCTACACGCGCGACCGCGCCAAGTACCGCAGGATGCTGCGGGAGACCATGCGCCTGCACGCCGAGCTGCGCCGGCGGTGGCCGGAGCTCCAGCGGCAGTATCGGGAGGCACTGCCCGAGCTCGTCTCGCCCGCGTCCTGGCAGCAGATCTTCGAGGAGAAGGCATGACCGTCGAGTCCCCCGTGTTCGACCCCGCGAGCGCGGCGATCGTCATCGTCACCTTCAACCGCTCGCACCTGCTCTCGGGACTCCTGACGAGCATCACCGCGATGGACCCGAAGCCGGGCCGCGTCATCGTGGTCGACAACGCCTCCTCCGACGACACCACGGATGTCGTGGAGTCGTTCCGGGACGACATCGGCACGGAGCTGGTCTATCGCCGGCTCGACACCAACACCGGCGGCTCCGGCGGCTTCAGCGAAGGTATGCGCACGGCGTACGACCTCGGCGCCGAGTGGATCTGGATGATGGACGACGACGTGGAGGTGCTCCCCGACGGTCTCGCCCGGATGGGCGCCTGGGCTCCCCGGTTCAAGAGCATCCAGGGGCGGCGCTACGACTACGACGGCAGCGAGTTCTACTGGCAGTACCGCATCGCGGAGCGCATGGGCATCCCGATCCCCTTCGCCCCGGCGGGATTCGACTCCTCCGGCTACAAGGAGATGAACAGCGGCTGCTTCGAGGGGATGTTCATCCACCGCTCGATCGTGCAGCGGATCGGGCTCCCGGACCCGCGCTTCTTCATCTACTGGGACGACCAGATGTACGGCTGGCTCGCCTCGCGCCTGACCACCGCTGTCATCGTGGACGAGTTCGTGCTGCGCCGCACCCGCGAGATCCGGCAGTGGGACATGGGCATCCGCCACATGAACGCGTCCAGCAACGCGTACCGCTACTACATCATGCGCAACCGCGGCTTCATCAAGCAGTACTACCGCGTGCACGGCGTGTACAACCCGGTGCTCTTCGGGCTCGGGACGACCGCCACGTTCTTCAAGGAACTGATCCGTCTCGTCTTCGTCGAGCGCACGGTGCGCGGCACGAGCAACCTGTTCCGCGGACTCCGCGACGGCGGCCGCATCGGCCGCGACCGCTCGTGGCAGCCGATGAGCCCCCTGGAGGCCTGAGATGGTGGAGCCGCAGCCCGAGGTGCGGTGGGCGCCGCTTCCGCCGCGCCCCCGGAACCGCGGACGCATCTGGCTGATCGTCGGCCTCGCGGTCGCGGCCCTCGCGATCGTCGGGCTGCTGCTCTTCTTCCTCCTCCCCCGTGACGGAGCCCCGGCGCCCGGCGCGAGCGCGAGCCCCTCGCCGTCCGCCACCGCCTCGTCGACCCCGACGACGGCGCCGTCGTCCCCGGCCGCGCCGTCGGGGTCCGCGACGCCGGAACCCACGCCCATCACCACGCCTCCGCCGGTCGGCGACCCCTCTCTCGAGGTCTTCCGGGACAAGGTCGGCGGGTGGCTGACCGCCGCCGAGCGCGGCCTCGACATCGTGGACGAGAACCGGAACCAGGACGCCCTCCCCGTCGTGGACTCCCTCCAGGAGGACGCCCAGCGGTTGGGCGACGCGGTCCCCCCGTCGTCCATCCAGGACGCCTGGCGCTCCGGGGTCGAGACCTACGCGGAGCGCCTCACCGCCCTTCGGACGGCGCTCGAGAGCGGTTCCGGCATCTCCGGTGCCCTCGACAGCGCCCGGTCCGCGGTCGCCGAGCTGCGCAGCGTCGCCGGGTTCTGACGTCGCCCCGTCCGCCCGCGCCGCGGGGCCGGTCAGACGGCGTAGTCGGCGTTGTAGCGGTCCAGCACCTCGGCGATCGGCGCGTCCAGCGCGAGCGTGCCACGGTCGAGGTAGAGACCGCGAGTGCAGAAGCGCCGGAGGTCGCGCTCGTTGTGGCTCACGAAGAACAGGGTCCGGCCGTCGGAGAGCAGCTCGTCGATGCGCTTGTAGCACTTCTCCCTGAAGGCCTTGTCGCCCACCGCCAACACCTCGTCGACGAGCAGGATCGGCTCGTCGAGCTGGGAGACGACGGAGAACGCCAGCCGTACCTTCATCCCGTTGGAGAGGTGCTTGTAGGGCGTCTCCTCGAACCCGGCGAGCTCCGCGAAGCCGATGATGTCGTCGTAGCGGCGCGCGATCTCGTCCTTGGCCATGCCGTGCAAGCCTGCCGTGAGCCGGACGTTCTCCCGCACCGTCAGGTCGCCGACGAAGCCGCCGGTGATCTCGATGAGCGGTGCGACGCCCCCGTTGACCCGCACGCGCCCCTCGTCCGGAAGCAGGACGCCGGCGACGAGGCGCAGCAGCGTCGACTTGCCCTGTCCGTTCCGTCCGACGACGCCGATCGACTCCCCCGGCTGCACGGTGAACGAGACGTCGCGGAGCGCCCAGAACTCGCCGGGGCGCGACCGGCGGGAGGCGCCGCCGAAGAGATCCTTGAAGCTCCGCCGCCCGCGCCGGTTGCGCCGGAAGCGGACGCCGAGACCCTGGACATCGATCGCGGCGTCCATCACAGCTCCTTCAGCACGGGGCGCTCGAGACGCCGGAACGCCCAGACGCCCAACGCGAGGATCAGCAGGCACATCGCGACGCTGACGGCGAGGGTGAACGGGTTCCACTGGTCGGGGAAGAACGGCATGCGGTACAGCATGAAGATCCCCGCGAGGGGATTGAACGCGCCGAGGGTCTGGAAGATCCCGGGGAGGTCCGTGACGTTGTAGATGATCGGGGTCGCGTAGAACATGGCCCGCAGGATGAGGGCGGTGGTGCGCTCGAGGTCGGTGTAGAGGACGCACAGCGGCGCCACGAGCAGTCCGAGCCCCACCAGCAGCACCGTCTGCAGGAGGATCGCGACGGGCAGCCACAGCATGCCCCAGCCGATCTGCACGACCTGTCCGGGGTCGCGTTCGAAGATCAGGTTCGCGACGATGAACAGCGCCAGCACCGGAAGGGAGAAGAGGTACTCCATCCCCTTGCTGAGCACGATCCGGTTGACCCAGATGGATCGCGGGATCGCCGTGGAGCGGACGAGGCGGGCGTCCTTCTTGAACGCGCGCGTGAAGTCGGACACGGAGCTGTTGAACCACACCCAGGGCAGCAGGGCGCTGATGAGGAAGATGATGTACGGCTCCTCGCCGACATCGCGCCGGAACACCTGCGTGAAGACGAACCAGTAGATGGCACTCATCACGAGCGGGTCGAGCACCGACCACAGGTAGCCGAGGAAGCTCGTCGCGTACCGGACCTTGAGGTCGCGGGCGGACAGCAGCCACAGCGAATGCAGATAGCGCCGGGGCGTCCCGGGCGCCCCGACAGCAGCGTGACCCACGATCCGAGTCTAGGAGAGGGTGTTGTTCCAGAGCGACAGCGCCGACCCGATGGCCATGTGCATGTCGAGGTACTGGTACGTGCCCAGGCGGCCGCCGAAGTGCACGTCCTTCTCCCCCTTCGCGAGCTCACGGTAGGCCAGCAGGCCCTCGCGGTCGGTCGGGGTGTTCACGGGGTAGTACGGCTCGTCGCCGCGCTCGGCGAAACGCGAGAACTCCCGCATGATGACGGTCTTGTCGGACTCGTAGACGTCCTTGCGCTCCGGGTGGAAGTGCTTGAACTCGTGGATCCGCGTGTACGGCACGTCCATGTCGGGGTAGTTCATGACGCTGGTGCCCTGGAAGTCGCGGACGTCGAGCACCTCCTGCTCGAAGTCGAGCGTGCGCCAGCTCAGGGCTCCCTCGGCGTAGTCGAAGTAGCGGTCGACGGGACCCGTGTACACCACGGGGACCTGGCCGACGGTGGCCGTCTTGCTCAGCGGCTGGGACTCGTCGAAGTAGTCCACGCCCAGCTTCACCTCGATGTTCGGGTGATCGGCCATGCGCTCCAGCCACGCCGTGTAGCCGTCGGTGGGCAGGCCCTCCCAGGTGTCGTTGAAGTAGCGGTTGTCGTAGGTGTAGCGCACGGGCAGGCGGCTGATGATGTCGCCGGACAGCTTCTGCGGGTCGGTCTGCCACTGCTTGGCGGTGTAGTCGCGGAAGAACGCCTCGAACAGCGGGCGGCCGACGAGGGCGATGCCCTTCTCCTCGAAGTTCGACGCGGACTTCACGTCGAACTCGCCGGCCTGTTCCCTGACCAGCGCGCGGGCCTGGTCGGGGGTGTACGCCGCCTGGAAGAACTGGTTGATCGTCCCGAGGTTCACCGGCATCGGGAACACGACGCCCTTGTGGGTCGTGTAGACGCGGTGGACGTAGTTCGTGAACGACGTGAAGCGGTTGACGTACTCCCACACCGTGGCGTTCGACGTGTGGAAGAGGTGGGCGCCGTAGCGGTGCACCTCGATCCCGGTCTCGGGCTCGGCCTCGCTGTAGGCGTTGCCGCCGATGTGCGCGCGGCGGTCGATGACGGTGACCTTGCGGCCGGCGTTCGCGGCGCGCTCGGCAATGGTGAGGCCGAAGAAACCGGAGCCGACGATGAGGAGGTCCATGCGTGATTCTTTCCTGTCTGGCGCCCCGTCCGGGGACCCGTCGCGGCCGCCCGTCGCGGGGCGGCCGTTGGCCCTCCCATGCTACCTGCGAGGACGGGCGGCGCCGGTCAGCGGCGCCCCGCCGGCGCCGGGCTTCGTATGCTGAAGGGACGATGACGATAGATATCATGCTGCCCTTCTGGGGGGACCCCACGCTGCTGCGCCAGACCGTGGAGTCCGTCCGCGCGCAGACCGACGGCGACTGGCGCCTCACGGTGATCGACGACGCCTACCCGGACCCCGCGGTGGCGGAGGCCTTCGCCCGCCTCGACGACCCGCGGATCCGGTACCGGCGGCATGACGAGAACGTCGGCATCATCGAGAACTTCCGGGAGAGCGTGCGTCTGGCCGACGCCGACCATCTGGTCGTGCTGGGCAGCGACGACCTCCTGCTGCCGGGGTACGTCGCCGCGGTCCGCGCCGCCATCTCCCGCCATCCGGACGCCGCCGTGGTCCAGCCGGGCGTTCAGGTGATCGACGAGAACGGCGCGCCGTCGCTGCCGCTCGTCGACCGGGTGAAGCAGCGGATGCTGCGGCCGGACACCCGTGCCGGTGACGTCGAGCTGAGCGGGGAACGGCTCGCGACGAGCCTGGTGCGGGGCAACTGGCTCTACTGGCCGTCGCTCGTTTTCCGGACCGACGCCATCCGTGCGCACGACTTCCGCGACGACCTGCCCATCGTCCTGGATCTGGCGATCCTCCTCGACATCGTCTTCGCGGGCGGATCGCTCGTCGTGATCGACGACGAGGTCTTCGCCTACCGACGGCACACCGAGAGCGCGTCGCAGAAGGCCATCCTCGACGGTTCCCGCTTCCGGGACGACCGCCGGTTCTTCCTGGAGACGGCGCGACGGGCCGACGAGCGCGGCTGGACGACGACCGCCCGCGCGGCCCGGGCCCGCGTGTTCGCGCGCCTGCACGCCCTGACGACGGTGCCGACCGTCATGCGACGCGGGGACGCCGAGGGCCGCCGCGCCCTCTGGGCGCACATCCTGCGCTGATCAGCGCCGGACGGCCGACCCCCACGCCCGCAGCAGCATCACGCGGGCGCGGAGCACCGCCCCGATCCCGCGGGGCCGGGACGGGGAGGCGTTCGCATCGTGGATCCGCCGCCGGATCGTCGGGGCCTCGATGTGCGTCATCGTGCGGTGCGCGTTGCCGACGAGCGCGATCCAGAGATCGTGGCTCTCGTCGAGGTACGGCGGGAACGGCAGGACCCGGTCGAGGGCGTCGCGGCGGACGGCCATGGCGCAGCCGTAGTACGGCGCCATCCCGGCGAGGATCCGCAGCGCGTTGCGCACGCCCTGCCGCGACCATGTCGCCCGCAGCCGCCAGGGCCGGCGGGTGATCGGGTTCGGGAGCGGATCGTCGGAGCCGAGCAGCACCAGATTGGACGCCGCGACCGCGGAGTCCTCGAGCGCGGCGAGGAACAGGGCGCGCCGACCGGGGATCCAGACGTCGTCCTGATCGGACAGCATCACGACGTCGCCCGTGGCCCGGCCCAGCGCCTCCTCGAAGGTGCGGACGTACCCGCGATTGTCTCCCCGCGCATGCACCCGGATGCGCGGATCGTCGAAGCCCTCCAGCACGGCGACCGTGCCGTCGGTCGAGGCGTCGTCCACGACGACCACCTCGTCCTGGGGCTCCAGCTCCGCGAGGATCGACTCGAGCTGCGGTGCGAGGTACCGCTCGCCGTTGTACGTGGCCATGCACACGCTCACCCGGATCGCACTCACGACGCGGCCTCCTTCGCTGGTCTGCGCAGCTCGGCACGGAGCACGAGCACCTGATACCCCGCGACGCACAGCTCCGACACCGCCACCGCCCACGCCACCGCCGGCACGGATCCGGCCGCGGCGAAGAGGAGGATGAGCGGAGCCCCGACGAGCGCGCCGATGAGCGTCGAGACGGCCAGCGCGCGCACCCGGCCGACGACGACCAGGCAGGCGTAGCCGACGATGGCCGCCGTGGCGATGCCGATGAAGGCGATGCCGAGCGGCAGCGACACCTCCCAGGGGACGGTGATCGCGCCGACGGAGAGGATCGTCGACGCCCACGGGCTCAGCACCGCGATGCACGCGCCGCCGATGATCCCGATGACGACGGCGGCGCCGGCGGCGATCCGCGCCCGGTGCCGGTAGTCGGCCTCCGGGTCGGGCACCCATCCCTGGAAGAACTGCTGGATGGGCAGCAGGGCGATCGAGGCGTACTTGAACAGACGGTCGGCGACGGCGTACATCGGCTGCAGCGCGGGGAGGAACGCCTGCACGGCGACCATCGGCAGGGTCACGTAGAGACCGCTGACGAGCGTGGCGGAGACGGCATGGCGCTGTCCGCCGAGCACCACCCGCAGCGGCACCCGCGGGTGCGGGGATGCCGACGAGCCACGGAGGACGGTCACCGCGTCGATCACGACGGCGCCGACGAAGCCGAGTCCCTGGGCGACCAGATACACCCACAGCTCGCCGGTCAGGACGGCGCCGACGATTCCGACGACGGCCCCGAGGACGGTCGGCAGCGTGTCGCAGAGGAGCAGCCGCAGGGGTTTGCCCTCCCCCGTGAAGTACCACGCCGCCCCGAGGTTCGGCAGCAGGTACACCGCGGCGCCGAGCACGGAGACGAGGACGTCGCCGCGGATGAGCAGGGCGAGGATGACCGCGATCACCGGGAACACGAGCAGATAGAGCAGGGCTCGCGCGCGGAGGGACGTGCGGTAGAAGGCCTGCCGGCCCTCGATCGGGATGCCCGCGACGGTCGCGGCGCCGGTCGCGCCCCAGCCGAAGGCCACGAGGATCCCGCCGAACTGCGACACCGTCTGGATGAGCGCGAGGGTGCCCCAGGTGGTCTTGCCGAGAGAGGCCGTGAGGAGGGGGATCGAGATGATGCCGATGAGGGTGACGACGCCGACCGAGACGGTGAACCCGCTCAGGCGGCCCGCCGCGGAGCGCACGGCGCCGCTCACACCGGCTCCGGCGCGATGACGGGTGCCGTCCACCGGATCTCGGCGGCGACGGGGGCGAGCGCCGCGGGCATCCGGCCCATCCGTCCCCGGACCGCGGCGACGACCGCGGCGCGGTACACGCGCAGGAGCGCGCGTCGCGGCTGCGCGACCCAGACGGCGTTGACGAAGTGGATGCCGTCGAGGAGGGAGTCCCGGATGATCTGGCGGGGAGCCACGAGGAGGTACTCGCGGTTGAGCACGATCCGGTTCCGGAGTCGGTAGAAGTAGCGGAAGGGGGTGCTCAGGGTGATCTCGGGCGGGATGCCGGGCAGCCGCACCGTGCGTCCCCACAGCTCACGGCGGTACTTCGTCCCGAGGGCGTGCTCCATCCGCACGCCGCCGGCGGCGAGGACCCGCCATCCGCGGCGGCGCAGCCGGAGCTCGAACTCCGTGTCGACGAGATCGATGAAGAAGTCCTCGCGCAGCGCTCCGACGGCCTCGACCACCGGCACGGGGAGGAGCATCCCGGACTGGATCACGTTGGCGGCGTCGCCGTAGGGCGCCTCGGGCCCGCGCTGCTGCCGCACCCCGGCGAAGAACTCCGGGACGACGACGCCGACGCGGGCGCCCGCCGCCGTCGCGGCGTCGTGGGCCGCGAGCAGCGCGGCCACGAAGCCCGGCTCGATGTGCGAGTCCTGGTCGAACGTCAGCACGAACCCGGCGCCCGCCTCCTGCGCCCTGGCGATGCCGTCGTTCAGCGCCGCGGCGATGCCGTCGTTGGCGGGGCGTCGCACCACCGTGGCGCCGTCCGCGGCGAGCGCCGACAGCACGGGGTCGGCCGTCGGGCCGGAGCCGTCGTCGACGACGATCACGCCGTCGACCTGCGGGGCGACCGAGGCGACCGCCTCTCTCGCGGATTCACCGGGCCGGAAGGTCGAGAAGACGGCCCAGACACGCGAGGCGCTCATCCGAGGCGCACCGGACGGGGGACGGAAAGCAGAGACTCCAGCATGGCGCCTTTAGACTAGCCTCATTCGCTGATCGACCCCGCAGACCCGGAAGGCCCTCTCGTGTCGACCTCCCCGTTCGGCACCATCGTGCTGGCCGCCTACTCCCCCGATCCGGAGCTCTTCCGTCGTCAGCTCGCCTCCCTGCGGGCACAGACCGTGGAGAACTGGGAATGCGTGATCTCGGTGGACGGCGATCCCGCGCCTGTCGCCGCGCTGGTCGAGGAGATCACCGAAGGGGACGGTCGCTTCCGGATCGTCGGCGACGGATCGCGGCTGGGTTTCTACCTGAACTTCGAGCGCGGCCTCCTCGCCGTGTCCGAGCGCAGCAGGTGGATCGCGCTCTGCGACCAGGACGATCGCTGGGACGCCGACAAGATCGAGCGTCTGCTCCCCCACCTCGACGAGGTCTCGCTCGTCTCCGCCCAGGCGCGGATCGTCTCGTATCCCTCCGACAAGGAGACGGGGCGCACCGCCCGGCAGGATCACGGATCACTCTTCACCCTCCTGTCCAACGAGTTCACCGGCTCGCTGTGCCTCTTCGCCCCGGAGCTGCTGGCGACCGCCCTCCCCTTCCCCCGCGCCTCGACGAGGGTCGCGACCCACGACCACTGGCTCGCGGTCGTCGCGGCGGCCCACCGGGGCACGCGCATCGTCGACGACGTCGTGCAGGACTACGTGCAGCACGACGCCAACGTCTTCGGCGACCCGAGCCGGCTCGGCGGCGGCAGCATCCGCCAGTCGGTGCGCAACATCCGCGACCAGGCGGAGCGCTACGAGGGCTCCCGCTCCCCGCGGGCGATCGCCCGGATGACCTTCTGGACCTATGTGGGCTGGCGACAGCTGCTGGTCGACACGCTCGATCGACGGATCCCGGCGTCCCGCGTCGACGCCCGTCGTGACCGGATCTTCGGCGACGACCGTCGGTTCCGCGCGGCATCCGCCCTGCTCCGGGTGGCGCGGCGGCGTGGCATCGTGCCGGCGCGCTTCGCGCTCGAATATCGCGCGAGCTGGCTGTGCGGAGCGCTCAGCGGCGGGCGCCGCGCCGTCCGTCGAGCCGTCGACGCGACCGGCCTCTGACGGCGGAGCTCAGTCGCGCTCTCCCGGCGCGCTGCGCTCCTCGAGGCCGGCGGTGCGCTGCTCCAGCCGCTCCAGCTGAGTGCGCAGGATCGCCGATTCCTCCGCGAGACGGCGGGTCTCCTCCTCGACCTGGCTGAGCTCCCAGGACAGGTGCAGCGCGACCCCGAGCAGCAGCAGGATCGCCGTCGCGAAGAGCAGGTTCGACGGCACCTGCACGCCGAGGAACGCCGTGAGACCGGCCAGGAGCCCCGGGAAGAGCCCGACGATGAGCACCGAGACGGCGATGATGAGCCACAGCACCGCGTACTTCTCGCGGAGCCGTCGCGTGAGCAGCATCCAGAGGACGATGACGAGGATGAGGACGGCGAGGGCGATGCCGACGAGGACGATCATGCGCGCGGTTCTCCCTTCCGCGAGCCGGTGCGTCGCATCGCGGCCAGCAGCAGGGCGAACACCGACCTCAGCAGGTAGACGGTGGAGCCGAGCGGACCCTGGCTGGGGGTGCCGTGGGCGCGGGGGCGCATCGCGACACCGACCTGAGTCACCGTGAGGCCGGAGTGCAGCGCCGCGACCAGGGAGTCGAGCGTGTCGCCGAGGTACTCCGCGGGGTAGTACCGGACGTACTGGTCGATGGCCCGCGCGTTGGCGGCGCGGAATCCGCTCGTCACGTCCGTGAGCCGGGTCTTCGCGATCCGTGAGACCACCGAGGCGAGGAAGACCATCGCCCACCGGCGCGGCCCGCGGACGGAGTAGTCGCCGACGTCGGAGAAGCGCGCACCGATCGAGATGTCCGCCTTCTCGAGGCCGCCGAGCACCCGCTCGATGTCGCCCGGGTCGTGCTGCCCGTCCGCGTCCACCTGGATCGCCGCGGCGTACCCTTCGCGCGCCGCGTAGGTGAACCCGGTGCGCATGGCCCCGCCCACGCCCAGATTGAACGGCAGCGACAGGACGGCGGCGCCGGCCTCCCGTGCCGCCGCGGCGGTGGCGTCGGTGGACCCGTCGTCGATCACGACGACGTCGTAGCGCGACGACGCGGCGCGGATCTCGCGGACGGTCGTCCCGACGTTGTGCTCCTCGTTCCACGCGGGCACGAGGACGAGGACACGGTTCGCACGTGTCTTGTCGGTCATGTCAGGATCTCCGAGTTCAGCCCAGACCGCACGCGGTCACTTCGTACAGTCTGGCATCGCCTTCGCTGTCGACCAGACGCACCACCCGGGAATCCTCCAGCTCCTCCAGACCCGGGAGCGGATGCGAGCCGTTGTGCACCTCCCGGTCGCCGAAGTCCAGCACGAAGCCGACGCCGGTCTCGCGGAGGGCATCGCACACGTCGGGCTGCGTCTCGGCGTCGGCGAGATGGTCGTTCACCGTCTGGGCGTCCTCGGAGACGTCCACGAGGATGTGCGGCATGAGCACCTCGCGGCCGCCGATCGCATAGGCCAGCGCGGTGCCCGTGTAGGGGTTCCCCGCGATCTTCTCCCCCGCCGGGACGTGGGCGGGGAGTCGTTCGAGCAGCGCCATCTCATCGGCACTCACCAGTGCGGAGTCGTCGTCCAGCGCGAACCGTCCGTGCGCCTGCTCCACGGCGTGCGGCAGAGCGGGCAACGGCAGCAGGACCGCGCCCACGACCGCCAGGGCCGCGCCCGTGAGCGTGCGGGCCCTCACGGCCTCGGGGCGCGCCGCCGCCCAGCGTCGTGCCACCGCCTCGACGGTGCGCGCGACACCGAACGCCGCGAGCGGGACGAGCGCCACGCCGAAGACGGCGGCGAGCCGCGGCCAGTTGTTGTACCAGCTCCCGGTGAGCGCGTCGCGGAGCGTGCCGAACGGCGAGGCGATCACGATCACGAACAGGGCGGCGCCGATGATCCACGACGCCACCGTCACGAAGACCGGCCCGGTGCGCTCCCGGACGGCCCACACCAGACCCAGCAGGATCGCGAGGGCGACGCCGATCGACACCGTGCCGTAGAACATCGACACCTGCGCCACCTCCTGCACGGCCTCGGCCGGGCTGAGCGCGGTCGGCCACAGGCGCGTGGGCAGCGGCGGGCGGAGGATCTTGAGCAGCAGCAGCCCCAGGCCGAGGTACGCGAGCACTCCGACCACCAGCCCCGTGCGTGCCCGACCCGCGGGGTGTCCGCGCCAGAAGCGGACGGCGAAGACGCCGACCATCGGGACGGACAGCGCCAGCCACGCGACGAACCCGCCGGGGTGTGCGAGGGCGACCCCGGGGATCGCGCCCAGGAGGACGAACCCCCACCAGCCCGGCGCCCGCTCCCCGGCGGTCGCCCCGATCCCGAGCAGAGAGGCGGTCGCGGCGAGCGCGACCGGGGCGAGCGCGAGCGCGAGCTGGAACGGGTAGAGCACGCCGTAGTCCATCGGGAGCAGCGGGAACATCGGCACCGACGCGCTGACGAGCGCCGCGCTGACCGTGACGGCCGCGGTGGCCCCGGCGAGCACCCGCGAGAGCAGCACGGCGCCGAGCGGCCACAGCACCGCGGCGATCACGAGCGTCTGCGCATTGACCACGGTGGGGATGCTCGCGCCGCTCAGCTGGACGACGATGGCGGCGGTGGCGTGCCAGACCGACGGGTAGAACGGCACGCCGCCGTTGGGGCTCGTCATCTGGCCGAGTTCGAGGGGCGAGGCGGCGCCGGTGTCGAGGATGTAGCGGATCGCGTTGAGGTGGAAGACGTTGTCGAACGTCTGGGAGATCGCCGTCGGCGCTCCGATCACAGAGAGTGTCTGCCCGCCGATCACGATCGCGGCGAGGACCAGGGCGAGCACCGTCCACCACGGTGAGAAGGAGCGCGGCGCCACCGGGCGCGTCGTCGTCCTGCGTCGCACGAGCAGCACACCGGCGCCGATCACGACCGCCAGGACGAGGCTCGGAAGGATCGACCACCCGAGACCGAGCCATCCGGCGACGACGCTCGCGCCGCCGATCACCGTCGTCGCGAAGGCGGGGGCCGCGGCGACGGCCCAGAGCCCCCGGAGCCCGATCACCCAGGCGAGCGACCCTCCGAGAACCGCGTACACCGCGAGGAGGACGACGGCAGGCCACAGCAGTTCGAGCATTCCCATTAGTTCCAGATCTCTCGCGGACGACCGGATCAGGATATCCCGCGGCCATGGTGATCCCCTGCGTGGGCCAGGACCGGGCGAGGCGGGACGAGGCGCGCCCGGGACTTCCGGGAACAGTGTGTCAACATAGAGGCGTGAAAGGCATCATTCTCGCCGGGGGCTCCGGCACGCGTCTGCACCCGATCACACTGGGGGTCTCGAAGCAGCTGATCCCGGTGTACGACAAGCCGATGGTCTACTACCCGCTGTCGACGCTGATGCTCGCCGGCATCCGCGACATCCTGGTGATCACCACCCCGCACGACGCCGCGCACTTCGAGCGGCTGCTGGGCGACGGATCGCAGTTCGGGATCAACCTGCAGTTCGCGCAGCAGCCGTCGCCGGACGGCCTCGCCCAGGCCTTCACCATCGGCGCGGACTTCATCGGCGACGACTCGGTCGCCCTGGTCCTCGGCGACAACCTGCTCTACGGCCCCGGCCTCGGGAGCCGCCTGCAGCGGTTCGAGGACATCGACGGCGGCGCGGTCTTCGCCTACTGGGTGGCGGAGCCCCAGGCCTACGGCGTGGTCGAGTTCGACGACGAGGGCCGCGCGGTGTCGCTCGAGGAGAAGCCCGCACAGCCCAAGAGCAACTACGCCGTCCCCGGTCTGTACTTCTACGACAACGACGTCGTCGAGATCGCCCGCAACCTGGAGCCGAGCGCTCGCGGCGAGTACGAGATCACCGACATCAACCGCGCCTATCTGGAGCGCGGCAAGCTGCAGGTCGAGGTCCTCCCGCGGGGCACCGCGTGGCTCGACACCGGCACGTTCGACCAGATGACGGACGCCGCGGAGTACGTGCGCACGATGGAACGACGCACCGCGCTGAAGATCGGCGTCCCCGAGGAGGTGGCGTGGCGCCAGGGCTTCCTGAGCGACGACGAACTGCGCGAGCGCGCCGAGAAGCTGGTCAAGTCGGGCTACGGGGTCTACCTGCTCGACATCCTGAAGAGAGGACACGCATGAGCCGTCTGCTCGTGACCGGAGGCGCCGGCTTCATCGGCTCCAACTTCGTCCACCACGTGGTGGCGCACACGGACCACCACGTGACCGTGCTCGACGCGCTCACCTACGCCGGCAACCGGCGCTCGCTGGAGGGTCTGCCCGAGGACCGGGTCACCTTCGTCGAGGGCGACATCACCGACGCCGCCCTCGTCGACCAGCTCTTCGCCGAGGCCGACGCGGTGGTCCACTATGCCGCGGAGTCGCACAACGACAACTCGCTGAACGACCCGCGTCCGTTCCTCGACACGAACATCGTCGGCACCTACACGCTGCTCGAGGCGGCGCGTCGCCACGATCGCCGTTTCCACCACATCTCGACGGACGAGGTGTACGGGGACCTCGAGCTGGACGACCCGGAGCGCTTCACCGAGTCGACGCCGTACAACCCGTCGTCGCCGTACTCCTCGACCAAGGCCGGCAGCGACCTCCTGGTCCGCGCCTGGGTCCGGTCGTTCGGCGTTCAGGCGACCATCTCGAACTGCTCCAACAACTACGGCCCGTACCAGCACGTGGAGAAGTTCATCCCCCGGCAGATCACCAACGTGCTCCGGGGCATCCGTCCGAAGCTCTACGGCGCCGGCGAGAACGTGCGCGACTGGATCCACGCGGACGACCACTCCTCCGCGGTCCTCACGATCCTGGACAAGGGCGCCATCGGCGAGACCTACCTGATCGGCGCGGACGGCGAGCGCAACAACAAGGACGTCGTGGAGCTCATCCTCACGATGATGGGGCAGCCCGCCGACGCCTACGACCACGTCACCGACCGCGCAGGCCACGACCTCCGCTACGCGATCGACTCCACGAAGCTGCGCACCGAGCTCGGCTGGCGTCCGCAGTTCTCCGACTTCGAGGCGGGCCTGTCGGCGACGATCGACTGGTACCGCGACAACGAGTCGTGGTGGGCGCCGAGCAAGGACGCCGTCGAGGCGTTCTACGCGGGCAAGGGCCAGTGAGCGCCGCGTTCGGGAAGAAGCTGGAGCGCATCGAGACCCCCATCCCGGGTCTCGTGGTGTTCGAGCTGCCAGTCCATGGGGACTCCCGCGGCTGGTTCAAGGAGAACTGGCAGCGCGAGAAGATGGTCGCCCTCGGTCTCGAGGACTTCGGCCCCGTGCAGAACAACATCTCCTTCAACGACGCCGTCGGCACCACCCGCGGCATCCACGCGGAGCCCTGGGACAAGTGGGTGTCGGTCGCGACCGGACGCATCTTCGGCGCCTGGGTCGACCTCCGTGAGGGCCCTTCGTTCGGCACGGTCTTCACGACCGAGCTCGACCCGTCGCGGGCCATCTTCGTGCCGCGCGGGGTCGGCAACTCGTACCAGACGCTCGAGCCGGACACCGCGTACACGTACCTCGTGAACGACCACTGGTCCCCCGACGCCTCGTACTCGTTCCTGAACCTGGCCGACGAGACGGCCGCCATCGCGTGGCCGATCCCGCTCTCCGAGGTGGAGATCTCGGAGAAGGACAAGGCCCACCCGCGCCTCGCGGACGTCACGCCGATCCCGCCGAAGAAGACGCTCGTCGTCGGTGCGGCCGGACAGCTCGGCCGAGCCCTGCGGGCCACGCTCGGGGAGGCACCGCACATCGAGTACGCGACGAGGGACGACCTCGACCTGCGCTCCGCGGACCTGTCCACGGCGCGCCGCTGGCGGGACTACGGCACGATCATCAACGCGGCGGCCTACACGGCGGTCGACAAGGCCGAGACCCCCGAGGGCCGGGCGGAGGCGTGGGCGTCGAACGTGACCGGTCTGGTCGCGCTCGCGACGATCGCCGCCGAGAACGACCTGACGCTGGTCCACGTCTCGAGCGACTACGTCTTCGACGGCAGCAAGGACGGCGCCTACACCGAGACCGACGCGGTCTGCCCGCTCGGCGTGTACGGGCAGACCAAGGCCGCGGCGGACGCGGTGGCCGCGACCGTGCCGCGCCACTACATCATCCGCACCTCCTGGGTGATCGGGGACGGCGGGAACTTCGTGCGCACGATGGCCTCGCTGGCCGAGCGCGGCATCGCCCCCAGCGTCGTCGCCGATCAGATCGGACGGCTCACCTTCACGGAGGACATCGCCCGCGCGATCGTCCACCTGCAGGAGGCCGCGGCGCCGTACGGCGTCTACAACGTGACCGGATCCGGCGAGCCCCGCTCCTGGGCGGACATCGCGCGGGACGTCTTCCGTCTGCGCGGCTCCGACCCCGCCGACGTCCGCGACGTGACGACCGCGGAGTACTTCGCCTCGGCCACCACGCCGGTCGCCCCGCGCCCGCACAACAGCGTCCTCGACCTGTCGAAGATCGAGGCCACCGGCTTCCGACCCGCCGATGCCGGGCAGTCGCTGGAGGCCTACCTCGCCGACCCGGCCTAGTCCGGCCCGTCGCCAGGCTGCGCTCGGGCGCGCCCCGTAGACTGGCAGGGCCGGATCCCGGCAGCAAAGAAGGGTCTTCATGCGGTCTGCTCTCATCGGTCACACGGGTTTCGTCGGCTCCAACCTGCTCGACGCGCACGGGTTCGACGACCTGTACAACTCGAAGAACATCGGCAACATCGCCGGCCGGGAGTACGACCTGGTGGTGAGCGCCGGCAACCGTGCCGACTCCTTCCGCATCAACAACGACGGACCCGCGGACCTCGCCGAGATCGATGAGCTCGTCGACACCGTGCTGCGCGCCCGCATCGGCAAGCTCGTGCTCATCTCGACGGTCTGCGTGTACCCGGAAGGCGGCGCACCGGACGAGGACACCCCGCTCTCGCCGGAGGGCCTCACCCCGTACGGAGCCAACCGTCTGCACCAGGAGCGGCGGTTCGCGGACGCCGTGGACACCACGATCGTCCGTCTCCCCCAGCTCTACGGGGCGCGGCTGAAGAAGGGCGTCGTCTACGACCTCGCGAACGACTACCGCGTCGAGCACATCCGTCCGGCGAACCGCTTCCAGCACTACGACGTCCGCGACCTGTGGGGGCACATCGAGACCGCCCTCGCCCACGGGCTGGAGGCCGTCAACATCGCGACGCCGCCCCTCACCAACGGGCGCCTGGCGGCGGAGGTCTTCGGACGCGACATCTCCGACCAGGTGCCTCCAGAGCCGGAGTCGCCGTTCGCGCGGATGTACACCCGGAACATGACCACCCGTCACGCGGACCTGCTCGGCGGAACCGACGGCTACCTCCTCACCGAAGAGGCGGAGCTCGCGGGGCTGCGCCGGTTCGCGAACGAACTGCAGCAAGAGAGGCACTGAGCGTGTACAAGGGCCATACCATCTCGGCGATCGTCACCTGCGCCGGCAAGGGCACCCGTTTCGGAAGCAACAAGCTGCTCGTGGAACTGGGCGGCATGACGGTGCTGGAGCGCACCGTCCGCGCCGTCGCCCTGCCGTTCATCGATGAGATCATCGTCACGATCAGCGCGGAGAACGAGCACACGTACCGTCGCATCCTCATCGACGAGGCGGACCTCCCGGTGACCCTCGTCGTCGGCGGCGAGGAGCGGCATCTGAGCGCGAAGAAGGGGCTCAAGGCCACCACCGGCGACATCATCCTCGTCCACGACGGCGTGCGCCCGTTCGTGACCGAGAAGCTCATCCGCGATGTGCTGGATGCGGCGATCGAGGACGGCGCCGCGATGCTCGGAACGCCGAGCACCGTCCAGGTGAAGCTCGTCGGCGACGACGGCTTCATCGAGGGCTCGCTGGACCGCTCGCACTCCTGGCTCGGCCAGACGCCCCAGGCCTTCCGCCGCAAGCTGCTGAAGAAGTCCTACAAGCGCGCGGTGAAGTCGAACTACCAGCGGGTGAGCGACGACGCCGATCTCGTGCACGAGTTCATGGGCACCCCGTCCCGCATCCTCCTCGGCGATGTGAACAACATCAAGATCACCACCCCGCAGGATCTCGGCACGGCGCGGTTGATCGTCGACCGCCTGATCGCCGCCGAAGAGGACTCCTGAGATGACCGCTCCCGCCCTCAAGGTCTCGGTGGTCATCGCGACCTACCGTCCGGGTGCCGGTCTCGACCGTCTGGTCGCCTCCCTCGACGCGCAGACCCTGCCGACCGCGGAATGGGAGGCGCTCTTCGTCGACGACGGGTCAGGCCCGGAGACCCTCGCCCGCCTGGAGTCCCTCGCCGCCGAGCGAGCCAACTGGCGTGTGATCCCGCTGGAGCACTCCGGCTGGCCCTCGAAGCCGCGGAATGTCGGAGTGGAGCACGCTCGCGGCGAGTACGTGAGCTTCATGGACCACGACGACGAGCTGTTCCCGGATGGACTGCGCGCGGCCTACTCGTTCGCCAAGAGGAACCGGGCGGACATCCTCAACGGCAAGGAGTCGCACACGACGGCCGTGTCGTGGGCGATGACCCAGTACCGCGAGAATGCCGACAACATCCGCGGGCAGGTGGACCCGTTCCCCGTCGCGCCCATGAATCCGCACAAGATGTATCGGACGGAGTTCCTCCGCACGAACGGAATCAAGTTCCACGAGGGCAGTCGTGTCCTCTACGAGGACAACCTCTTCAACCTCGAAGCGCTCTCGCGCGCGAGCGTCATCTCGACGATGGCCGACGTCCCGTACTATCACTGGGTTCGGGACGGGAGCACCACCGGATCCAGTACCTTCCGTCGAGACCCCGCCGAGTTCTTCGGTTCGCTGGAACGCGTGCTTCGCGCGACGCAGGAGTTCCTCAGTGAGCCGTCGGATGCGGCGCTCCGCGACGCCGCCATCAGCTACCAGCACCGGCTCCGCTTCGCCGGCCACTTCAATGCCGCATGGGCGCGCCGCTCCCCCAGCGTGCGCCAGCGCGAGATCGAACTGATCACGCCGTTGATCGCGGAGTTCATCCCGGAACGCCTGGATGCGACCCTTCCCCGTCGGCTTCAAGCGAAGATGCACCTCTTCCGCGCCGGCGAGTGGGACGCCCTCACCTCCCTCGCCGTCATCGAGGACCAGCTCGACCCCCACCACAAGCTGGAGAGCGTCGTCCCGGGCGATGACGGCGGGCTGGACATCACGACGCGGTCCGTATGGCGGACCCCCGAGGGCGACCCGATGCGTCTGGAGGTCCGGGACGGACGGTTCATTCGCCGTCTGCCGGATGAGATCCGGTCCCTCCTTCCGGCTGAGCTGCTCGACATCACCGACGACCTGCGAGCCTCGCACCTGGCCATCGCGGGGCGGATCTCGTCGCCCTTGAGCACCTGGGCGTTCCCCGGCAGCACCGAGCTGGTCAGCCAGGACTCCGAGGCCGGGCACGAAGCCGTGTTCCTCACCCGCGGACGCTTCGATCCCGCGACGGCGCAGCTCGGCCACCCCGCCACGCCGGGCATGTGGGATCTCGGCGTCGACGCCGTGTTCCTCGGGTCCGCGAGTCAGCGGCGGATCGCCGTACCGCCGGACGTCCGCGCAGCCCAACTTCGGCTCGGCTCCCGCGATTCCTATCTCGTGGCGGGAAGCGACAAGGGAAAGCTCGCGATCAGCGTCGACGTTCCCTGGCATGTCAGCAATGCCTTCAGCCGGGGCTTCGCGATCTCGCCGATGCCCGGAGGCCGTGCCCGTCTGACCTTTCCCCACGTCACGTCCGCTGCGGACGGGGTCGACGGGGTCACGATCACCCTCCTGCCCCGGCGGGTCGCATCGTTCGCGAAACGTCGGCGCCATGTCATGCGGCGCGTTCTGGAACGGCTCTGGCCCGCCCCGAGCCGCCCACTGCAGGTGTCCCCGTCCGGCGCGGAGATCACCGTTCCCCGCAGGCTGTTCCGGTCTGGTCGCATGCTGTTTGTCACCCTCGGCGGAGCCTCACCCCGGCAGCCGCTCGGAATTCACGTCGGAACGCGCGACGGAGAGATTAAGCGCCTCCCGGCGGGCTGACGTGCCGCTGTCCGGGTACACGAATCAATAGACGAAAGTCGAGTGCCCAAGAAGAGGCCGCTTCACTACCGTGAAGTCATGCACTCGGCTTCCGCCAAGGGGGCCCCGCCGCGATCGCCGTCTCCGTGGCACAGTTCGGCTCCGTCGCCGTCTCCTGTGAGGGTGGCGTGACCGTCGGGACCTCACGTGCCACCGCCGTCGGTCTCGGCGCCATCGACGTGGGTGAAGGAGCCGACTCGCTCGGCATCAGCCCCCGCATCGTCACGGACACGGCTTCGCTCACGCGCCCCGGCAATGACGGGATGGACTTCCTCCGCCTTCGATTCGCGGCGGACACCGTGACTCAGATCCAGGCACCGGCCTCGGATTACGGAGACCTGTGATGACCCACGAGAACGAGGCTCTGCGTCTGACACCCTCGTCCGACGAGACGGCCGTTCCGCCCGGGAGTACCGGCCTGACGCGGCGCCGGCTGCTGACCTCCGGCGGTGTGGCGTTCGTGGCGCTGAACGTCGGCGTCTCCGCCGCCGCAGCCCACGCCGATCCCCGCACCACCGCTCCGACAGCCCTCGCCGGTGGGGGCACTCGCCTCTCCGCCTGGGGTGGCTACGCGAACGGCTACATCCCGGCGTCCGCTCTGACGGCCATCCCCTGGAACACGGCGCGGCGACTCCGCACCGACGCGGCGAACGCTCTCATCGCCTTGAACGACGCCTACCGCGGAGCCTTCGGGCGTGACCTCGTCCTCAATGACGCCTATCGCGACTTCGCAGGCCAGGTCGAAGCTCGGAACTACTGGTGCGGACAGGGAAACTGCGGATTCGCCGCGGTCCCTGGAACGTCCAATCACGGCTGGGCCGTGGCTATTGACATTGGCGTGACGAGGACCGACTGGACGAATCCGACATATGTCTGGATGAAGGCAAATGCGCCGGGATTCGGGTGGACCCATCCGGCATGGGCCGAACCCGGAGGCGCACATCCTGAAGCGTGGCACTGGGAATACACCGGAGCCTTTGTACCCACACCGACCCCGGAGGAAGAAATGGCAATCGAAGACCTGTACACGACATTCAGCAAGACCGGCGGGCAGAGCGTCGCCGTGAATGACAACCCGAATCTCCACATCAATGATCTCGCGCACGTCTCGGTGGCCAGTGGGGTCGCGAAGCACATCACCGGCAACCTGACGATCACCGTCACGGCGGGACCCCGGGCGGGGACTTCAAGGTCTTCCCCATCGTGTGGGATGCGTCCACGGATGTGGAGTCGTCGCTGGGATCCCAGGAGATCGTCTTCACCGCCGGTGAGAGCATCTCGAAGGTCCCGGTCAACTGCGCCCTCACCGATACCCAGCGCCTGAAGTTCCGGGTGGGCGCCTCGTCGACGGCCTTCAGCGTCAAGAACGCCGTCTTCCGCGGCGCGAAGCTCAACTAGGGATGACGAGAGGCCGTGTCCGAGGTGACCTCGGACACGGCCTCTCGCGTGTGTCAGCGACCGGAGGACAGGGGGTTGTCCTCACGCAGCCGGGAGAAGACGAGGTCGTAGAGCTCCGCGACACGGCGGTTGTCCTGTCGCACCTCTTTCAACTGCTGCTCGAGATCGGCGATGCGCTCCAGGAGCTCGGCAGCGACCTCCGCGGCGATCACGTCACGCTGGTCCGGATCGAAGCGCTGGAGCTTCGCGTACGCCGTGGGAGCGATGAAGCTGGCGATTTTTCGGATGATCGCTCTCATGCGATGGTCTCCTTCTTGTCGAGGGCAGCGAGCTCACGCGCGAAGACCGTGTCGCCGGCCCTCACCGTTCCCTCGATGCGACGGATGCGCTCCACGTTCACCCGGCGGAGCTGCCGGTGATCGCGACGCCGTGTGCGATGGACGAGTTCACGGCGGAGAGGGTGACCCTGGAGTTCCTTCTCCAACCACTCGCTCGGCAGGTGCCAGGTGGACGGCTGTCCGTGGACGTATCTCCTGCTCAGGTCGATGTCGCTGTGGATGTCCGCGAAGCCCCGCCCGCGCAGCACGAGATCGAGAAGGAGGTAGATGTTCTGTCGATTGGTCTTCGTCAGCGACTGCACGCTGTGGTGGGCGAAGATGAACCACTCGTCGCCCGTGCCCAGCATCCACGCGCCGAACTCCAGGAGGGCCGCGCGGTCGTTGAGGTTCAGGTACCGGAAGTCCGGATTGCCGTCACGCACCGTCGATCGTGCGACGCGGAGCGCCTCATGGCTGTAGTCGACGCCCGTCACCCGGTTTCCCCGGGAAGCCAGGGCCGCCGTCCATCGGCCGTCTCCGCATCCCAGATCCAGGATCCGCGCTCCCGCCGGCACGTCCCTCAGGAAGCGCTCGACCGCCTGCTCTCCGGAACCCACCCCGACGGGCTCCGTGTACTCGAGGTAGTGCTTGTCCCAGTACACGCGGCCGCGGTTGAAGACGCCGAACCATGTCTCGAAGCGGTTCTTCGTCGCCTTGGGCGTGATGAACTTGAAGGTGGGGTCGGGGTGTCGCCAGTCCTTGCCGTAGGCATACTCGAGCCAGGCGGACGGGTTCGCCGGCTCGGGGAGCTCGACCCCCTGGACCTCGCGCGGTCTCGTCGGAAGCAGGTCCTCCTGGACGACTTCCGGACCACGCAGAGCGAACGGCTGACAGTACAGACCGTCCCGGAAGAACCCGGTGAAGATGTCGATGTAGTGGTCGGGCTGCCCCTCGTCATCGAAGAACTCGATCTCGAGATGCGCCAGGCTGTGCCGGACCACCGTGTACCCGTGCGCGAGGAGCGTGCGCTCCATGTCGTACGAGACCAGGCCGAGATCCAGAGGGTTGTCGGCGGGACAGAGGAATGCGAAATCCAGGTCGTCGTCATGCGGCAGGAGTGCGCCGTCTCGAACGATGCCGAGGAGGGTGCCGCCCACCATGTAGAGGTCGAACCCCTTCGCGACGAGGAGATCCACCAGGGCGCGGCCGTTGTCCAGCAGAGCCTTGCCCGTCGTGGCGCTGCGACCTTCCAGTACCGGACCGAGGCGATCCCACTTGGTCATCGCCAGCCAGCGCCCCCGAGCATCCGTGAGCTCGAGCCGCTGCCGGGACCAGCCGAATCGGACGTTCTTCTGCTCGGCGAGGATCTCGCCCATGGCCGCGTCCGTGATCGACACCGTGGCGATGCCGGCGAGGCGCGACTTCAGCGCCGGCGGCCAGAGGAACTCCACACGGTCGGAGGCGCTCTCCGGGACATCGGTGGACCACACGCGGTGCCCGTCCACGCGGACGTCGATCACCCGCACGCCCTGAAGGCTCTGCGCGTCCAGGATCAACCGCTTCCGAGTAGCCCTGATCATACGCCGAGCGCCTCCACGGCCTCGTCGATCGGCCCGTCGAAGATCTTCTTGCCCTTCTTGATGACCACCCCGCGCTGGCAGAGGTCCTTCACCATGTTGGTGTTGTGGCTCACGACGAGCATGGTCACGCCCCGGGAGGTGAGCTCCTTGATCTTCGCGGAGCACTTCGCCCGGAACGGGGCGTCGCCGACCGACAGGACCTCGTCCACCAGCAGGATGTCCAGCTCCACATGGATCGCGACCGAGAAGGCCAGGCGCATGAACATTCCCGAGGAGTAGTGCTTGACCTCCTGATCGATGAACTCGCCGATCTCCGAGAACGCCACGATCTCGTCGAAGCGCTCGTCGATCTCGTCCTTGCTCATCCCGAGGATGGCGGCGTTGAGGTAGACGTTCTCGCGTCCGGAGAGCTCGGGGTGGAATCCGGCACCGACCTCGATCAGGCCGGCGACGCGCCCCCGCGTGAGCACGCGGCCGCTGTCGGGCTCGAGCACACCGGAGATCAGCTTCAGGGTGGTGGACTTCCCCGAGCCGTTCAGCCCCATGATGGCGACGGACTCGCCCTCGCCGACCTGGAAGCTGATGTCGTCGAGCGCGGTGAACTTGTCCGCGCGCACCTTCTTGCCGCGGATCCAGCCGACGAACGCCTCCTTGAAGGAGTGGCTGTTCCGCTTGAGGAACCGCTTGGAGACGTGGTCGACGACGATGCTCGGCGGGGCAACGGTCTGAGAGAGAATCTGAGACATCACAGGTCCTGTGCGAAAGAACGTTCGAAACGGCGGAAGGTCAGCTGACCGATCAGCAGGACCACGAGGCAGATGATCAAGGCGACGGCGAGCGCCACTCCGAAGCCGGGCAGGATGCTGGGATCGACCTCCCCCGGCGCGGGCGGCTGCGTCGTTCCCGCCCAGAATCCCTGGTGGAAGAGCTCCACCGCCACCGTGAGAGGGTTCCAGGTGTAGACCGTGAAGAGCCACGAGTGGTTCTCCAGCGCCTCCTGGACCAGCACCCAGCTGTACAGGACCGGCGACGTCCAGGTCGAGAACATCTTGATGAGGTCGACGAAGTTCTGGGCATCCCGGAACCGGACGTTGAGAGCGCTGAAGAAGATGCCGAGGCCGAGGGCGAAGAGAAGCACGATCGCCACGGCGAGCAGAATCCCCGCGATGCCCACCAGGGACGGAGTCCACCCGACGAGCAGACAGACGAGGAGCAGGATCGCGACCTGAGGCAGGAAGTGGATGAAGGCGATGATGGTCGAAGCGACCGGAAAGAGCTCCCGTGGCAGGTAGATCTTCTTCACCAGTGCCCGGTTGTCGACGATGGAGGTCGTGGCGTTGCCGAACGCCTCGTTGAAGAGGTTCACGGCGACCACGCCCGAGAACAGGTAGATGGGGAAGTTCTCGATGTTCCGGTCGAGCTTGAGGATGACGCCCATCACGAAGTAATAGATCAGGAACTGCGACAGCGGCTTGACGTAAGACCACAGCCACCCCAGGACGGAGTTGCGGTAGCGGGTGGCCGTCCCTTTGCGGACGAGGAGCCGGAGCAGGTATCCCCGACGGAACACGTCGAGGACACCCCTCCCCCGGCCGGGAACGTCATACTCGCTCAGGTCGATGGGCGTGCCAAAGGTCAACGGGATTTGCCTTTCGGTGACGGGTACGGCGTTCGCACCCAAGCATCCCGCCAGTATATCTGAGGCACCTGAAACGACCCCGGGCGCCGCACAGCGGCGCGGACTCTACTTCGGCATACCCGCGATGGTCCTGGCGTCGACGGTGAGGACCGTCCCCGTGGTGGCGGACGACGACACCAGCTTCCCGCCGACCGGCTCGTAGAACACTCCGTTGCCCTGCGTGAGCCGAAGGCTCGTGATGGGCGCCGCCTCCGCGAACCGCATCGTTCGACACGTCTCCGCCGTGAGACTCACCGGGACGAACCCTCCGAGAGCCGCCTGTGCCAGGGGGTAGAGCACGCCGCGTGCAGCCACGTACGTGCGGCCCTCGCACAGGACGAAGATGCCGACGCGCGTCGAGTCGAGAGGCAGGTTCGCCAACAGCGGTGCCGAGACGACGCGATAGCCCTCACGGATGCCGAGGTCTTCGCCGACGCCCCAGTTCGGGACGTGCAGGCGGCGCGTGCCGTCGACGAGTGTCACCTCCGACTGCCCGTCGGCGCGCACCGCATCTCCTGCCTGGGGGATTCCCGTCGGCGACGGCAGCCAGCTCAGGTACGAGGCGGAGACGGAGACCGGGGTGACCGGCCCGCCCCCGGCCGCCCTGTTCACGGCCGCCTGGTCGCGCAGCAGCAGGAAGCCGCCATCCGTGTAGACCGACGTGCGCGTTCCGTCCGAGAGGAAGAGCCGTCCGCTGACGGTCGCCCCGGATGCGAGTGCCGCGCACGCCGACGGACTCAGGTCGCTGGCCTTCACCTCTCCGACCTCCGACGCGGTCACGGCGACCTTCCGCCCGCCCGCGATCACGTACAGGCCGTCGGCGCAACGGACGAACGGCTGCAGGTCGCCCCGGCGCTCCATCCCGTGGGTCGCGTCGCCGGGCAGCACGGCGGCGGGAGAGGTGTATCCGAGCTCGTTCCCGAGCGACCACGACGGAAGCCGCAGGAGACGGGCACCGTCGACGAACCAGACCTCGGAAGCGCCTTGCGCCCGCATCACGGTCCCCGGAGCCGGGTAACGGGAGGCCTGGGGCAGCGTCGCGAAGTAGTCCTTCGACACCTGGTTGACGGTCGGGCGGACGCCCCCGTTCAGATCGATCATCTGGTTGACCGTCGCGATGTGACGCACCTTGCCGTCGACGGCGTGGTAGACCTCGGCCCCTCCCGGGACGCGGAGGAAGACGCCCTTGTTCGCGTTTCCGCCGGTGAGCTGGAGAGCCGAGCAGTTAGCGGCATCCAGGCCGGTGACTCCGAATCCCGCCGGTGGCGTGCCGACGTACTGCCGGAGCTTCCCCTCACCGAGGAGGTAGTTCTTCCCGCCGCAGGTGTAGATCAGACCGAGTGGCGAGCCTTCGCGATAGTTCGCGAGGTCCGCCCGGGAGACCACGCTGGTGGTGACGGCCGCGAGACCCAGCTCGCGCGCTGTCGCCCACGACGGCAGGTGGTAGAGGACACCGGACTGCGCGTCCGCGAGCCAGACGCGCGAGTCGCCCTTCTCGCGGATGAAGAGGCCGGCGCCGAACCGGGTGCGGTCCGCGACGCGGAGCTTCGACTTCACGGCCGAGGGGAAGACCGCGGCGAACGGCGTCTTGCCGCCGTTGAGGCTCCGCGCGGCCGCGTCGCCGAAGACGGGGTAGGCCGTTCCCCCATCCACCTGGTGGATTCGCCCCCCGGCATCCCAGCGGCCGAACGCGGACATCTCCGCTCCGGCCTGGAACTTCGTGAAGAGTGCCGGCGTGAGCTGGACGAGGGACGCCCCGCACGCCCCTCCCCAGGTCTCGACCAGCGCGCAACTCGGGAAACGGTGCGTCTGATTGCCGCTCAGGAACGCCACGACGCCTGTGGACGCATTGCGCACGTAGAACGAGCCCCGCGGCCCCTCCTTGAACTTGTCCAGAACCGACTGCGTCACGACGACCGGCGCACCGAAGACGGCCTTGTACTCGGGGTACGCCTCGGCGGTCAGGTGGTACCGGTTGGTCCCGGAGAGCAGCCACACGGCGGTGCCGACCTTGACGAGGCCCTGCATGGACGTGGGGTTCTGCGTGGATCCGAACCAGTCGGTGAAGTAGTTGTAGAAGTTGCGGTTGCCATAGGCCGAGCACCCGTCACCGGTTCCGTACCCGGCCCGGAGCGCTGCCGCGTTGGGCTGGTACGGCGTGTAGTAGTACAGGGCCGACGTCGCCTTGTTGGCCACGTAGACGGGCGACGAACCGCACGAGCGGTTGGGGTTGTAGAGGATGTTCCAGGTGCGGCCCGGCGCATACCACTGGAACCACTTGCCCTCCATGTAGATCTGCATCTGCCGGGCGGCACCGTAGATCTGGTGGAAGAAGCCGATGAAGTTCGGGTCGCAGGGCGCGGTGTCCGGGCAGCCCTGACCCAGCGCGATCCGGTAGCGCCAGGCGCTCGGCCACGTGTGGGTGATCAGGCCCTGCTCCTTCTGGAGCATCACGATGAGCACCTGCGGGTTGATGTTGCAGGCCTGCGCGACGCGGTAGATGATCCGCGCCGCGGACTCGTTCGCCGCGCCCGAGTATCCGCTGCAGTACTGGTCGCCCGGGCGGGACACCGTGTTCATGCGGAAGTCCTTGAGACAGACGATCGGCTCGTTGTTCTCGTCCCGGCCGCCGAGGCACCGGGAGACCTTGCTGTTGAAGAAGCTCTGGATCTGCGCCTCGGTCATCGTGCTCTTGTTGGTGAACACGGCGTCGCTGATGATGTTGCCGGCGTTGAACCCGGCGAGCGTGCTCTTCGCTATGCCCGCGGTCACGGGGTCGCCCGAGATGCGGCCGGTGCTCGCGGAAGCGGGCACGGCGGTCGTGGCGGCGGAGGCCGCGGTGGCGGGGACCACCGTGCCGAGGACCAGGGCGGAGACGGCGAGGAAACAGGTGAGAAGGCGGGTGACCTTCGCGGTGTTTCGAGAGCGTGGGGCACGTCGAGACATGTGACCAGTGTGACGGAAGTTGCAGGATGATGCCACCGTTGCACGAAAAGGGCGACCTCTCGTCGGCGTGTCGCGCGTTTACGAAGCTGGCTCCCAGCCGCTCACAGCTCGGCGTGCAGGCTCCAGACGCGCTCCGCCGCGCTCGCCCAGGAGAACGCCCGCGAGCGATCGGCGGCGAGCACCCGGAGGCGCGCGGCTCCGTCTCCTGCGGCGTCCGCGACCGCATCCGGGAGCACGTGCTCCTCGACCACCACACCGCCGTCCGCGATCACGTCGCGGTGGCACCCGGACTCGGTCGCCACGACGGGAACACCGAGGGTCATCGCCTCCACCGCCCGCCACGGCCACCCGGAGACGGCGTCGGTGGCGACGTACACCCGAGCGGCGGACAGCACCGCGGCCCGATCGGCGACATCGAGCGCGCCGCGGACATGCGCACGCCGCTCCGGCAGTCCGGCGGCGGCGGCGATCTCGGCGATGCGCGGCTCACTCCCCTCCGCCGCGCCGATCACCACGGCATCGAGGCCGGCGGCGACGGCCCCGCGGAAGCCGGCGGCCAGACCGTCTTCCGGGCCGGACAGCACGAGGTAGTCCGCGGGGAGGCCGAGGTCGTCTCGGTGCGCGGGCGCGGCGGCGGGGACCACCAGATCCTGCGCGGGCGCGCCGGCGATCACGCGGACGCGGTCGCCGAGCTTCGCGAGCCCCGAGAGCTTCTCGGCCATCGAGTGGGAGGGCACGACAACGGCGTCCGCGTGCTTCACCGCGCGCCGCAGCATCCCCCGGTGCCAGGCGACCGCGCCGCGGGACAGCTGGGACGGCGCCTCCCACGCGCGCAGGTCCCACAGTGTGACCGTCGTCTGGTCGTTGTCGTGCACGCGGTCATGGCGGACCAGCGGGGCCAGCAGCGTCGGCGCGTGGATGAGACCGCCGCCGACGCCGGGAGCGATGCCGAGCTGCCAGGACGCCGCGAGCTCCCGCCGCCCGACCGCGAGCGTGCGCACCTCGCCGATCCCGCGGATCCCGACCTCCGCGCCCGCGGGCACGATCGCGTCGACCGTGCAGTTCGGCGGCGCCGTCTGGACGAGGCCGACGGCGAGATCGCGCGACGCCGACGCCTGGTCGGGATCGACGACATGCACGAGCTGATCCAGAACAACACGCAGCCGAGCACCCATGGGATCAGGCTAACCGCGCGACCCCGGCCCGGCGGGGAGCGCATCACCTTCCCGGGGCGGTACTCAGCGTTCCCACAGAATGAGGCTCTCGCCGGATGCCGCCGGCGTGCTTGAATGCCAGGGTGAGCGATGGTCGACTTCCCGTCCGGCGCCGGTGGATCGGGTGGACCATCGGCCTCCTCATCACGCTGCTCGTCCTGGCTCTCGGCTGGGTGGCCGTGCGCGGCATCGGTGCGGTGGACAACCTGCAGCAGATCTCGAAGGGGACGACACAGCTCAAGCAGGCGATCGCCGCCGGCGATCTCGACGCCGCCGGGCCCATCGCCGGACGCATCTCCCACCACGCGGAGTCGGCCCGGTCTCTCACCGGGGACCCGATCTGGCAGGCGTTCGGCGTCCTCCCCTGGATCGGACCGAACTTCCGCGCGGTGAGCGAGGTCGCCGTGATCGCGGACGACGTCTCCACCGACGCGCTGGACCCGCTGCTCGACGTCGCCGACGCGGTCGACCTCTCCAGTCTCGGCTTCTCGGGCGGCGCGATCGACCTCGCCCCCTTCGCGGAGATCGAGGAACCGCTCGGCACGGCGAGCGCGGCTCTGACCTCGGCGGAGGACCGGGCGCGGCGGATCGACGCCGACGCCACACTCCCGCCCCTGGCCGACGCCGTCCGGGAGATGCGGGGCGCGGTCACCCAGGCCGCGACGGCCGTGGGCGCCCTGCACGGCGCATCCGTGCTCCTGCCCACGATGCTGGGCGGCGACGGACCGCGCACCTACGTGCTCGCGATGCAGAACAATGCCGAGCTGCGGTCGTCGGGCGGGATCGTCGGCTCCATCGCGCTGCTGCGCGCCGAGAACGGCAGGATCACGCTGCAGCAGCAGGCCTCCACGCGCGACTTCCCCCCGCTGGACACCGCACTGCCCCTCAGCGACAGCACCGTCGCGCTCTTCGAGGACCGCCCAGGACGCTATCTGCAGAACATCACGAGCATCCCGGACTTCCGCGAGGCCGGCGAGACCATCGCCGCCCGGTGGGAGGGCCGGTTCGGTGGGAAGGTCGACGGCGTGATCGCCGTGGACGCGCTGGTGGCGGCGCATCTCATGCGCGCCACCGGCGACCTGACGTTCGGCCCCTTCACCGCGACGGCGGACACCGTGACCGACATCCTGCTCTCGGAGATCTACGCCGCGGTCCCCGATCCCGCCGTCCAGGACGACATCTTCGCGCAGGCCGCCGGTGGGCTCTTCGCGGCCGCGCTGTCGAACGCGAAGCCTCAGGACCTCGTCCGCGCTCTCGCGGACGCCGCGGGGGAAGGACGCGTCCGGATCTGGAGCGCGCACGAGCCGGAGGAGGAGCTCCTTGCAGCGAGCGCCCTGGGCGGCACACTCCCCCAGGACGACGCCGACGCCGCGGCCGTGGGCGTGCTCTTCAACGACGGCACCGGCGGGAAGATGGACTACTACACCCGCGCGTCCATCGCGACGGCGGTGGGGACGTGCGCCGGGGCGCCGACGACGCAGGTGCGCGTGACCTGGACGAACACCGCACCCGCCGATGCCGCCACCTCCCTGCCACCGTACGTCACGGGCGACGGCGTCTACGGGGTGCCCGCGGGGAGCGTGCGCACCCTGATCGCCGTCTACGGTCCCCAGGGCGCCCTGCCTTCGCACATCGATCGCGACGGCGCCGAGGAGGGCGTCCAGACGACGACCATCCAGGACCGGGCCGTCGTGCAGCACGAGGTGCTACTCGCCCCGGGAGAGTCCACGACCATCACGGTGGAGTTCCAGGGCGAGGGCGCGGGAGAACGGCTGACGGAGGTGCGGCACACGCCGCTGATCGTCGATCCGGAGCTGACGCGCGACACCCTGCGTTGCGGCTCGTGACATTCGCCGACGGATGAGGTACTGTCATCTCACTGGGGAATAACCGGGGTCCGTGAACCTGCCGTGGGGGCAGAGGGCCTCGCGCAGTCGGATGCAGGGGTGTATCCGGAGGCGATTCCGCGTGAAATTCTGGGGAGAAATCATGCTGAAGAAACTGGCTGCCATCAGCCTTACCGCTGGCGCGCTCATCCTGGCCGCGCCGACCGTCGCCTCTGCCGCGCCGAGCGACTCGTACCCGTCTCCGCCGAGCGCGAAGGTGGGTGACGCGATCATCGACACCTGCGAGGTCTCGACCGTCGCGTTCGGCGCCGGGTTCTTCGAGCCGTCGGAGACCGTAGGCGTGTCCGTGTCCGGCCAGAACGCCGGCGCCGCCGCCATCTCGGGCAACACCGCCGCTTCCGACGGCAGCCTGACCGTGACGTTCCGCCCGCCGTCCGACGGACAGGGGGCCTACGCCCTCGACTTCGCCGGTTCGCGACCGTACACCGCCATGGTCACGGTCTCGCACGGGAACACGGCCGCATCGAGCTGCGACCACGATCCGGGGGTGGCCGCGCCGGCCGGCACCGAGCTTCCGCTCACCGGCGGGGGCATGGAACTCGCCCTCACCGGCGGATCGGTGTCGCCGTGGGTCCTCGGCGGTGGAGCCGTCGCTCTGGTCGCCGGTGGTGCCCTCGTCGCCGTCGGAGCCGCGCGCCGCAAGCGCGCCTGAGCCGCGCGCAGCACGCGCGCCTGAGCCTGGCTGCCGCCTCGTGCGGTGGTCGGCTGGACGACGGTGATCCCTCCCCCTCCGATCACCGTCGTCTGGCGAATCCGGTCATGAACCGGACCCCCACGGGTGATGTTCCCGGGAACATCATCCGTGGGCTGCGTCATGCCCGCGGCAGTCTCACGGAGTGGGCGTCGGCGTCTCCGTCGGCGGGTGCAGCTTCTCCTGCATGAGCTCGTGGATGAAGTCGTAGTTCGGGTCGAACTCGTCGACACCGTTCTCGGGGGTGAGCTCGACGGTCTGGACCGGCTGCTCCTTCGCCTTGAGCATCAGATCGAAGAACTCCGGCAGCTTGCCCTGTGGGAGATCGGTGCTGATGAGCGCCGTCCCCGCGGCCGCCACCTCGTTGAACCGCGTGAGGACGGTCTGCGGAGTGAACTGGGCGAGGATCGCCTCCTGCAGCTCCCGCTGCCGCTTCATGCGGTCCCAGTCGCTGGTCGTGTAGCGCGAGCGGGCGTACCACTGCGCCGTGTCGCCGTCCATGTGCTGCGCCCCCGGCTCGATCCAGCCGATGGCCCACTCGTTGACGTCGGTCCCGGACCACCCGTCGGGCGGCCCACCCTTGGGCAGGCGCTCCGTGACCGTGATGTCGACACCGCCCAGAGCGTCGACGAGGTCGGCGAAGCCGTGCATGTCGACGAACACGTAGTACGGGATCTCGATGCCGAGCACCCCTTCCGCGGCGTCCTTGGTCGCCTCGATGCCGGGCGCCGAGCCGGCGGCGTCCGCCCCGGGGTAGAGCCCGGTCCCCTTGTCCTCGCGGCACACCTCGGCGGCATTCCGGACGTGGTTCATCCAGCCGTTCCAGCCGCAGGACGACGACGCGAAGCCCTGGAACCCGTCCGGATAGAGCTCCTGCATCGGGCTGCCGTCGCTGAACGGGGCGTGCGGGAGCTCGCGCGGGATGCCGGTGATGGTGACCGCGCCCGTCTCGGCGTTCACGGAGACCACCGAGATGCTGTCGAATCGCATCGAGTCGCGCCCGTCACCGCTGTCCGCACCGAGCAGGAGGATGTTGTAGTACCCGTCGCTCGGCGGCAGGCTCGGGCCGCTCTGCCCGAAGATGGCACCGACGCTGCCACGCACGGAGCCCACCGCCGTCGCCGCGTACCCCGTGACGCCGCCGACCAGTCCGAGCAGGACGAGGGCGACGACCGGGAGCAGGAAGCGCGACGGGGCGGGGACCTTCACGAGCCGGACGAGTCGGAGCGTGTCGAAGGTGAGGACGATCCAGAGGACCACGACGCCGACGAGCAGCACCTGCACGAGAGTCAGGAGCGCGGCGGACACGAGGCCGCCCCCGATCGCGAGCCAGAGGAAGACGGGGCGCGCGAACAACGCGAGGCCGAGGGCGACGATCGCGAGGACCCACGTGGTCAGGGTGACCCCGAGACCGAACCGCCCCAGACGGCGGTTCCCGGCCAGGACCTGGGCCGAGCCCGGGAGCAGGACGTTGAGCCCGACGAGCCACCAGGCGCGTTTCGACATGAGCCGGGCATCGCCGGAGTCGGGGTGCCGCAGCGGCCGCGTCTCGATGAGCGGGCGCCGCGTCGCGCGCGGGGGCGCAAGGGTCACAGCGAGCCCTTCAGCCGATCGTTCTTCTCCTCGACCTGCGCCTCGAGGTCGGCGGCGTAGGCCTCGACGCGGTCGGCGAGCTCGTCGTCCGCGGCACCGAGGATCCGGGCCGCGAGCAGACCGGCGTTGCGGGCGCCGCCGATGGAGACCGTCGCGACCGGGATCCCTGCGGGCATCTGCACGATCGAGAGGAGCGAGTCCATGCCGTCCAGGTACGCCAGCGGCACAGGCACCCCGACGACGGGCAGCGCTGTCATGGACGCGAGCATGCCGGGCAGATGGGCGGCACCGCCGGCGCCGGCGATGATGACGCGCAGCCCGCGGGACCGGGCCTCCCGTGCGTACGACATGAGCTTGTCCGGCGTGCGGTGGGCGGAGACCACCTCGACCTCGTGCGGGATCCCGAAGTCGGTGAGCGCCTGGGAGGCGTCGCTCATGACGCGCCAGTCGGAATCGGATCCCATGACGACGCCGACCAACGGGGCGGCGGAGGAGTGCAGTGGCTCGGTCACCAGATCAGGCTACGGTCTCGCGCCGGGAGAATCCCCGAGCGGCACACGTCTTTTCCCGTGTCCTGCCGCCGACTCAGTCGAATGCGGCCGCCGCGGCCCTGGCCTCGTACACCGCATCGTCGAGGTCGTCCCCGGCGACGTTGACATGCCCGACCTTGCGGCCGGGACGAGGGGCCTTGCCGTAGGTGTGGATCTTCGCGTCCGGGTGCGCGGTCATCGCCGCCTCGAAGCGATCCCCCAGGGTGCCCTCCGCAGGACCGCCGAGGATGTTCACCATCACGGACCAGGCGGCGCGCGGCTGGGTGTTCCCCAGCGGCAGATCGGCCACGGCCCGGAGATGCTGCTCGAACTGCCCCGTGATCGCGCCGTCCTGGCTCCAGTGGCCGCTGTTGTGCGGACGCATCGCGAGCTCGTTCACGAGGATGCGCTCGTCCTCGGTCTCGAAGAGCTCCACCGCGAGCATGCCGGTCACGCCGAGACCCTCGGCGATGCGACGCCCGATGTCCTCGGCGACGTCGGCGAGCCGGTCGGTGGCGGCGGGGGCCGGGGCGATGACCTCGGCGCAGACGCCGTCGCGCTGCACGGTCTCCACGACCGGATAGGAGATCATCTCTCCCCCGGGGCGCCGTGCGACCTGCTGGGCGAGCTCGCGGACGAACGGCACGAGCTCCTCGGCGAGAAGCGCGTCGGTGTCGTCCAGCGCGTCCAGCCAGTCCTGCGCCTCGGCGGCGGAACGCACGACGCGCACGCCCTTGCCGTCGTAGCCGCCGCGCGGCGTCTTCACCACGGCCGCACCGTCGTGGTCGTCGAGGAAGCGCTGCAGCTCCTCTGCCGAACGGACCGGTGCCCACTCCGGCTGAGGCACGCCGAGCTCCGCCAGGCGCGCGCGCATGACGAGCTTGTCCTGCGCGAACTGGAGGGCGTCCGGACCCGGATGCACGGCGACGCCCTCGGCGACGAGGGCGCGCAGGACCTCCTGCGGCACGTGCTCGTGGTCGAAGGTGATGACGTCGACGTCGGCCGCGAAGGCACGAACGGTCTCGAGATCGCGGTAGTCGCCGACCGCCGTGGCGGCCAGCCCCGCGGCCATCCCCTCCTCCTCGGCGAGGACCCGCAGATCGAGTCCGAGCTCGACCGCCGGAGCGATCATCATCCGTGCCAGCTGTCCTCCGCCGATCACGCCCACGCGCAGCGCCATGTGCCGCCTCCATTCGTCATGCCCATTCTTCCGCACGCGCGAGGGCACCGGAAACGCTCGGGCACCGGGGACGCCCCCGGCGGGTCAGGACAGGTCGTCGCCACTCGCCTGGGCGTCGCGGTGGGCCAGGATCTGGCCGACCTCGATCTGGTCGGCCAGCGTCTCGTGCACGAGGGTGACGTTGGGCACGTTGACGAGGCGCAGCGGGGCGTCGACGCCGTTGGAGAGCGTGATCGTGCCGCAGCCCCACATCCGCTGGAGCGGACCGCGGCGCACGCCGATCGTGTAGCCGCGCGCGTGGGACATCTCCCGGCGATGCCGCGAACCCAGCCCCTGCGCCGCGATCACACGACGGGTGGTGATCGTCGTCGTCCGCGAGTACCAGACGATGAACGGGATCACGACGGCCACGAGGACGACGAGGCCGGCGGCGGCGAGCAGCATCCAGTCCTCGAACCCGGCCGGCAGGTTGCCGTAGAAGTACGCGGTGACCCCGAAGACCGCGATGAGCACCAGCGCAGACCAGAAGAGGCGACGCGCGTGGCTGCGGAAGCGCGCGATGAGCAGCTCCTCGGCGGGGGTGCCGGGCGGCGGCATCAGCGGTCTTCCGCCGAGCGTCACGGGCTGGGTCACACCCCCATTGTGCCCGGGATCGCGGACAACGCCGTCCGCGGGGCGGCGTGTCCCCGCGTCACGCGGGGAGCACGTGCACGACGTCGCCCGCGGAGACGGCCTGCGCGGTCCCCTCCGCGGCGACGAGCAGGCGCCCCTCCGCATCGATGCCGACGGCCATGCCCTCGAGGATCCGTCCGCCGGGGAGGGACACCCGCACGGCCTGTCCGATCGTGGCGCAGCGTGCCGTCACCGCCTCGCGCAGCCCGCTCGTGACCGCGCTTCCCGCGGCGGCGAGCGCGCGCAGGTGCCCGTCGAGCGCACCGAGATAGTCGTGCAGCAGCGCGTCCTCGTCGGCGACGACGTCGTGCACCGCGAACGACGTGGCCGTCGGCACCGGGAGCTCGGCGGCCGCCATGGCCGTGTTGACCCCCGCCCCCACGATGACCGCGTCCGGGCCCGCCTCGGCGAGGATCCCGCAGATCTTGCGCCCGTCGACGAGCACGTCGTTCGGCCACTTGAGCGCCACCTCGGCATCCGGGAGCTGCGCGGCGACAGCGGCCGTCATCGCCTCACCGGCTGCGAGCGGGATCCATCCCCGGGCGCGGGGATCCGTCGGGAGGTCGCGCAGGAGCACCGACACCGCGAGCGCGGTGCCCGCCGGAGCGGTCCAGCGGCGGTCGAGGCGCCCCCGTCCCGCCGTCTGGTCACGGGTGAGGAGGACGGAGAGGTGCGGCCAGGCGCGAGCGTCGTGCGCCTTCGCGCGGAGGTCGGCATTCGTCGATCCGGTCGCGTCGAGGACCTCGAGACGCGGTGCGAGCGCGGCGGCGCGCGGGAACCCGGTGCTCATACGTCCTCGTCGTCCGCCTCGTCGTCATCGTCGTCCTCGTCGCCGCGGACGGCGCCGATCTCGCGGTCGCGCCAGCGCTCCCACTCCGCCATGAGCCCGTCGACGGCGGCGTGGAACTTCTCCGTGGCGACCCCCGGCGTCGTGTCCCCGAAGTAGTGGCGGACCCACATCTGCAGGCGGGCGACCGCCGCCTCGTCGGCCCGGACGCGCTCGAGCTCGGCGACGATGTCGTCCGCAGACTCCGCGGTCAGCCATTCGCAGTCCGAGAGGTAGCCGGTGGTGTCGACGGCCGCACGGTCGTCGACCGGGCGCGTGATCATGAGCGGCTTCCCGGCCGCGAGCCGGTCGTAGACCATCGCGGAGATGTCGACCACGGCGACGTCGGCGGCCGCGAGCTGCCATCCCAGCTCCGCACCGTCGTCGTACACGTGCTGAGCGGCGGGATCGGCCGCGTTCGCTGCGGCGATGGCGGCGATGATCCGGCGGTGGGCGGCCCCGTAGGCGTCGTCGACGACGCCGCTCCGCGGATGCGGGCGGTAGATCACCCGGTGACGACCGGTCTCCAGCAGCCGGGCGACGAGCCGCTCGCCGTGCGACGCGATCGAGCCGTAGTGGGCGCTCGGGCGGTCCCCCTCCCAGGTCGGCGCATAGAGCACGACGAGGCGGTCGTCCGGGGTGTACGGCAGGGAGCCCGAGTAGTGATCCGCCTGCGGACGGCCGATCTCGATCGTGCGGCGCTCCACGTCGTAGTCCCACAGCGTGCGCGAGAGGCGGTCCCTGGCGGCCTGCCCGGCCACGAAGGCGTAGTCGTACGCCTTGTACTGGTTCGTGGTCATGTACATCTTGTCGGACTCGCCGTGGTTGATGAACACGTGCCAGCGGCGGCCGTAGCGGAACATCTGGAAGTTGCGGGTGTTCTGGTTGACGTACAGCACGACGCGGATGTCCTGCGTGGCGAGGAACCGCTCGAGATCGCGCACGGTCGGCACGAAGGCGACGGGCGGCGCGTCCTCCTCGAGGAGCTTCTCCGCTCCGGTCGCCTGGCGGGCCAGCACCACGACGGGCCAGCGCTCCGCGAGCGCGGCGAGCGGGCGGTACCACTGGCGCATCTGGTACATGTTCACCGCGCCGTCGGCGAAGTACACCGCGACCCGGAAATGATCGGCGGGATAGGGCTCCTGGGCCGCGAGGCGGCGACGGACGCGCTGCACCGCGGACCGGGACGCGAGCGCCCGTCGCAGGAGCCGATAGGCCTTCTTCGCGTCAGACAGTGCACCCATCCCTCCAGGATAGTTCGTCCCGCTGTCGTCCCCCTGGGCGCCCCGGGGTCCCGATGCTCCGCCTGGGAGAGCGCGGGGAGGCGCGCGTGACATGATCGACGTGTGCCAGCCAACGGATCCCCCGCCCCCGTCACCGGGGTGTCCTTCGTGATGCCGGTGCTGAACGAACGCGCCTACCTGGAGCACGCCGTCGCCTCGGTGCTGGCCCAGGAGGTGGGGGTTCCGACCGAGCTCGTCCTCGCGCTGGGACCGTCGTCGGACGGCACCACCGACCTCGCCCGCCGCCTCGCGGCCGCCGACGACCGGATCCGGCTGGTGGACAATCCCGCCGCGCACATCCCCGTCGGGCTCAACGCCGCGATCCGGGCCAGCCGCTACCGCACCGTCATCCGGGTCGATGCGCACTCGGAGCTCGCCCCCGGATACGCCGCCCGTGCCCTGCAGACCCTGCAGCGCACGGGAGCAGCCAACGTCGGCGGCGTCATGCACGCGGAGGGCCGCACCCCGTTCCAGAAGGCCGTCGCCCGGCTGTACAACTCCCCCGTCGGCCTCGGCGGCGGCGCGTATCACGGCGGCCGGGTCGAGGGCGAGGCCGAGTCGGCCTACCTCGGTGTGATGAGACGAGAGGTCCTCGACGAGGTCGGTCTCTTCGACGAGTCGATCCGCCGCGGCGAGGACTGGGAGCTGAACCTGCGCATCCGTCAGGCCGGTCACCGCGTATGGTTCGACCCCGAGCTGGCGGTGACCTACTGGCCCCGGGAGAGCTGGCTGCGACTGGCCAGGCAGTTCCGCGCGACGGGGGCCTGGCGAGGAGAGCTGGTGCGCCGCTTCGGGCGCCGCAACGGTCTGCGCTACTTCGCCCCGCCGGTGCTCCTGCTGTTCGTCGTGCTCGCCGTCGTGCTCGGCATCCTGCAGCTCACCGGGGTCGTGTCCGGCACGGTCTCCCTTATCGCCTCGGGCCTGGTCTACCTCCCGCTCGCGCTCTACGTGCTGCTCGTGATCGGCGTGGCCCTCGCCCCGGGCGGGGGCGGCGTGCGGCAGCGCCTGTGGACGCTGCTCGTGCTGCCCACCATGCACCTCTCGTGGGGCCTGGGCTTCCTCGGGGGCGTGCTGCGCGGAGCCGGCGACACCGTGGACGCGTCCCGGCTCGGCACGCGCAACACCCCGCTGCCCTGACCTCCGACGACTACGGCGTGACGAATCCGAGGTCGAGGATCCGATCGACCACCCGCTGCGCGGCCCGGCCGTCGTCGAGCGCGTTGAACTGCCGCTGCCAGGCGGCGTAGCGCTCCGCGTAGCGCTCCCGGTGGCCCTCGTCCGCCATCGCCGCCACGAGCTCGTCCTGGGTGCGGACCAGAGGGCCGGGTGCCCGCTCCGCCAGGTCGAAGTAGAAGCCCCGGAGCTGGCCGCGGTAGTGGTCGAGGTCGGGCACGAGGAAGTACATCGGCTTGCCGGTGACGGAGAAGTCGAACATGACGGAGGAGTAGTCCGTGACGAGGGCGTCGGCGGCGAGCAGGAGCTGCGACGTCTCGGGGTAGCCGGTCACGTCGATCACCCGCGCGCCGGCACGGTCCCTGCCCTCCCCCAGCGTGCGCGAGTGACCGCGCACCAGCACGACCGCGTTCGTCTGCCGCGCCAGGAGCTCGGGATCGACGAAGTCGACCATCTCCGCCCGGTCGTCCCGCCAGGTCGGCGCGTAGAGCAGGACGCGCTCGTCCGCCCCGATGCCGAGCGCCGCGCGCACCGCGACCGGGTCCCCCGTGCGCAGCGCATCGTTGCGCGGATAGCCATCGATCCAGATCGGCCGCCCGAAGAACGCGTAGGCCTTGCGGAGGATTCGTGCGGCGTACGCGTTCTGCGCCAGAAGCACATCCCACCGCCGCGACTCCTTGACCACCGCCGCCATCCGGCGGGGGTCGAAGCCGGGACGGTGCAGGGCCAGGCGCTTGAGAGGCGTGCCGTGCCAGGTCTGCAGCACCTTCTGCCCCGGCTTGCGCACGAAGCGGCGCCGCATCCAGTCGTTCACGATCAGGAGCCGCGCGGCGCCGCGAGCACGCCACCATTCCGGGCTGCCCTCGATCACCGCGATCGCGCCGTCCGGCACCTCGACCGACAGGTCCACGACGCTCCAGTATCGGCGGACCTGCGGGGCGCGCCGGGCGAGTTCCCGGTCGATGGCGCGCGGGTTGCAGCCCACGCTCCGGCCGTAGAAGCTCTCGAAGAATACGGCGTTCTCCGTGCCGCCGGCCTGCGCCACGTACCGCTCCTCGAGCGTGGAGCGTCCCTCCGCCGTGTCGTACACCGGGTCGAGGGGAGCGCCGATGCGGGCGACGGCGCCGTCGACGGCGATCCGCACGCCCGGGAGCACGACCGGCGCGAGACGGAGGGCCGTCAGATCGACGCCCTCGATGCGCAGTTCGTACTCCCCGGATGGCAGAGGCAGCTCCGGACCGCCCCATCGCGACGCACGGAGCGCGAACGTCGCCTTCCAGGTCTTTCCCCCGCCGGTGAGGCGGGCTTCCACCCGCGCTCGCGGCCCGATGAGCTCGGCGCTCGTCGGACGCTCCCCGGTCCCTGCGATGACCAGCGCCTGTGCCGTGTCATCGATGCGGGCCGTCGTCATTCTGCTCCCTTCGGCGCGGGGACCCCCCGCGCACGGATCGCGCGGTACACCCGACGGGTGTTCTGGCCGTCGCGGAACGCGTGCATCTCCGCGCTGAGCGTAGCGGAACGCCCGGCGGCCTCGTCGAACGCGGCCGCGTCGCCCAGCAGCGATGCCAGCCGCGCGAGTGCGGGCTCCCACCCGGTCGCGACGCCCGACGCGGCGACCTCCTCGAAGCGGCCGTAGAAACCGCGGGTCCGGGCGTACTCCGCCACATCCGGCGCGAGGAAGACGACCGGCATGGCGAGGAGGCCCACGTCGTAGGCGAGCGAGGAGTAGTCGGTGATGAGGATGTCGACGGCAGGAAGGAGCGGCGTGACATCGCTGACGACCATGCTGGGCAGCGCCCGCACCCGTGTCGTCGGCAGGGGCGGCGCGTAGCTGCCGTCGCCGAGCGGATGAGAGCGCACGAGCAGGACGGCGTCGTGCTCCTCCAGCACCCGGATGATCCGCATCCATTCCTCGGCCGTCGGCACGGACGGGTCGGGGGCGCCGTCCCGCCACGTCGGGGCATAGAGCACGACGCGGTCGGCGTCGCCGATCGCACCCACGGCCTCGGCGAGCAGAGCCCGTGCGTGGGCGCGGCGTTCCTGGGGTGCGCCGATCGACAGCACGTCGACGCGCGGCTCCCCCGTGACCACGACCCGGTCGTCGCTCAGTCCGAACGCGGACTCGAGGCGTGCCCTGGCCCGGTGCGACGCCGCGGGGAGCACGCGGATCCGTTGCGCGGCGCCGCGGTACAGCAGCCCGACGAGGCGCCGCAGAATCGGGGCGCCGGGGACGGCAGGCACCTGCGTCGTGGCCGGGGAGTCGAGTCCGATGCGCTTGAGCGGGATGCCGTGCCAGAGCTGCACGACGAAAGCACCGCCGTTGCCGTAGCGGTTCACGTCGCCGAGGCCGTGCGTCACGACCAGCACGCCGGCGCGGGCGGTGGCCCACCAGCCGCGGAGGCCGCCCCGCGGGACGGTCCGCAGGCCGAGGGCCTCGGCGTCGGCCGCTTCGCGCGCCGACCCGGTCAGCCAGAGGGTGTCGTGCCCCTCCGCTGCCGCATACCGGTGCAGGGCGAGAGCGCCGTCGCCGACGCCGGCGCCGCAGCCGAAGACCCAGCGCCGGCCGCGCGGCACGACGAGGGTGCCCAGGCGACCGAGGGCGTACAGCGGGATCCGGAGCAGCTTGGCCGCGTTGCCGGTGCCGAAAGAGAAGGACGCCACCCGGCGAGCCTATCGCGCGGGTGGCGTCCTTCTCTGACGGGGCGATCAGCCGGCGAGCGTGCCGAGCGTCACCTCGATCTGACTCTGCTTGCCGTTACGGACGTAGGTCACGTCGGCCGTGCTGTCGGCCGCCGCCGCGCGGACCTGAGCGGTCAGGTCGGTCGCGCTCGTGATCGGCACCCCGTTGAAGTTCGTCACGACGTCGCCGGCCTGGAGACCCGCGGCCGCGGCCGCGCCCCCGTCGGTGACCTCGGCGATGTACGCACCGGCCTCGGTCGCGCCCTCGACGCCGGAGGCATCGCGGACCGATGCGCCGAGCAGACCGTGGGTGGCCGCGCCGTCGGCGATGATCTCGTCCGCGACGCGCTTGGCGATGTTGGACGGGATGGCGAAGCCGATGCCGATCGAGCCCGACTCCTCGGAGCTGCCCGAGCTCGCGATGGCGACGTTGATGCCGATCAGCTCGCCCTTGCTGTTGACGAGGGCGCCGCCCGAGTTGCCGTGGTTGATCGCGGCATCCGTCTGGATCACGGCGATCGAGATCGACTCGGTGGCCTGCTGCCCGCTGTTCCCGGGCAGATCGAACTGGAACGGCCCTTCGCTCTGCCCGTCCTCCGGCGCCTGCTGCTGCGGGGCGTCCTCGGAGGAGGAGTCGGGAAGCGCGGACGAGGCGATCTGGATGCTGCGGTTCAGCGCGCTCACGATGCCTGTGGTGACCGAGTTCGCCAGGCCTAGCGGGGCGCCGAGCGCGACGGCGGTGTCGCCGACGTTGAGCTTCGACGAGTCCGCGAACTCGATCGGCGTGAGGCCCTCGGCGTCGGTGAGCTTGATCACCGCGAGGTCGTAGATCGGGTCCGTGCCGACCACGGTGGCGTCGTAGATACGGCCGTCGGAGGTCGTGACGCGGATCGTCGGATCGGCCGCCGCCCCACCGAGGGTGACCACGTGGGTGTTGGTGAGGACGTAGCCGTCCTTGCTGATGATGACGCCCGAGCCGCTGCCGGCCTCCTGCGATCCGGCCACCTCGATGGTGACGACGGAGGGCAGGGCCTCGGTCGCGACGGCAGTGGTCTCGTTGACCGAGCCGGGGTTGTTGACGGTGACGGTCTGCGGGCCCTGAGCGGTGCCGGAGGACGGGGAGTCCTGCAGCCCGGTGAGCAGGGCGCCGCCGCCGAATCCGGCGACGCCGCCGACGAGGGCGGCCGCGACGATGAACGCCGCCACGCGGGTGCCGCCGCGCGACTTCTCCTTCGTGGCCGCGGGGGCCTGCTCGGCCGGCGGCACGGTGCCGTCGAGCGACCGGGTGTCCTGCGCCGGGACGCCGAATGCGGCGCCGGGGACGCCCGCCGCGGCGGGACCGGGCGCGGCCAGCCCGTGCGGCACGGGTGCCACGGTCGGGGTGCCGGCGGCGTGCGACGCGAACGTCGGCGGCATGTGGTGGCCCTGCGGGGCGACCGGGGCGGAAGCGGCCGGAGCGCCCGTCACAGGGGTGCCGTCGGCGGCCGGAGACGGCGCGCTCGGCGCGGCCTCGGGGGTCTGAGGGGTCTGGGGGGTGTGTCCGGCCGACACGGCGTCGTCCGACGCCGGTGCCGGGCGGTCCTGCGGGTTGTCCTGGTTCATGGTGTGCTCCTTCAACGCCCCTCCAGGATGCCCCGCATCCCTGTGCGTTCCTTATGCCCAGCGTGAGTTTCCGCTATGGCCTTAGCCTGTTCTTCATGAGTGTCATCCCCGGCGCATGGCGTCGCACGGCGGCCGGTGCCGGTCTGCTCGACGCGGACGGAACCGTCGCGCCCACCATCTTCGCAGAGATGTCCGCCGCGGCGGTCAGGACCGGAGCCATCAACCTGGGGCAGGGCTTCCCGGACGAGGACGGCCCGGAGGCGGTGCTCGACGCCGCACGCGCCGCGATCGCCGACGGGGTCAACCAGTACCCGCCGGGACGCGGGTTCCCCGACCTCCTGACGGCCATCGCAGAGCACCAGCGGCGGTTCTACGGACTCGAGGTGGACCCGGGCACCGAGGTCATCGTGACGGCCGGCGCCACCGAGGCCCTCACCGCGACCCTGCTCGCCCTGATCGACGGGTCGGAGGACGAGGTCGTCGTCTTCGAGCCCTACTACGACTCGTACGCCGCCGCGGTGGCGCTCGCGGGTGCCCGGCTCCGGACGGTGCCCCTGCGGGCGCCCGGGTTCCAGCCCGACCTGGATCAGCTGGCGGAGGCCGTCACGGACCGGACCAGGATCATCCTCGTCAACGACCCGCACAACCCCACCGGAGCCGTCTTCGACGAGGAGGTGCGCCGCGAGGTGGTGCGCCTGGCCGCGCGGCACGACGCCGTGATCGTCACCGACGAGGTGTACGAGCACCTCACCTTCGACGCCCCGCACGTCCCGATCGCCACCCTGCCCGGTGCCGCGGAGCGGACGCTCACCATCTCATCGGCGGGGAAGACCTTCTCGACCACGGGGTGGAAGATCGGCTGGATGCACGGCCCCGCCGCACTCATCACGGCCGTCCTGACCGTCAAGCAGTACCTCACCTACGTCAACGGCGCCCCCTTCCAGCCCGCCGTCGCCGTCGGGCTCCGCCTCGACGACGCGTTCTTCACGGACGCGGCCGCCGTGCTCGCCCGCAAGCACGCGATCCTCGGCGACGGTCTCCGCGCCGCCGGCTTCACGGTCCACGCACCGCAGGGCGGCTACTTCACTGTGGCCGATGCGACGGCGCTCGGCGGCGCCGATGCGGCGGCCTTCTGCCGCACGCTTCCTGACCGGGCCGGCGTCGTCGCGATCCCGCTCACTGCCTTCGTGTCCCCCGCGCAGCGCTCGGCGTACGCGGGGCTCGTGCGTTTCGCGGCGTGCAAGCGCATCGATGTCCTCGAGGAGGCGGCGGCGCGCCTCGCCGGCCTGAACCCGTGAGCGGGTCCGGTCAGCGCGGCACCACAGCGTAGCGGCGGGCCCGCAGCGAGGGATTGGTCGCACGGACGCGCGCGATCGCCGCGCCGTCGACCACGCCGAGGGCCACTCCGGGCTCGGAGCCGATGCCGGCGCGGACGACGCCCTGCGGGTCGACGATGCGCGAGTGGCCCACGCCGATCGGCGCCGGGTGGTCGGCGGCGATCACGAACACCGTGTTCTCGATGGCCCGCGCGGCGAGCAGGGTGGTCCAGTGCTGCTCCTTGAGCGGTCCGCGCACCCACTCCGCGGGCACCACGAGCGCATCGGCACCGGCGACCGCGAGAAGCCGCGACAGCTCGGGGAACCGCAGGTCGTAGCAGGTCATCAGCCCGAAGCGCAGTCCGCCGACCTCGAACACCGCGGGCTCGCCGATCTCCCCCGGCTCCACCCAGTCCGACTCGGTCTGCCCGAACGCGTCGTAGAGGTGCTGCTTCCGGTAGACCGCGAGGATGCCGTCGCCGCGCACGGCGACGACGCTGTTGCGCACGCGCCCCTCGTCCGAGGCCCTCTCCGTGACGCCCGCGACGATGACGACGGCGAGCTCCGCGGCCAGACCGATCAGCCCGGTCACGAACTCGCCGTCGAGACCCTCCGCATTCGCCGCGAGGCGTTCGTCCATCGGGTCGACGAAGTAGCTCGAGTACTCGGGGAACACGATCAGCTTCGCCCCGAGGCGCGCGGCCTCCGTCGCCAGCTCCGCGATCCGTTCCCGGTTGGCCTCGCGGGAATCCGTGGGGGCGAACTGGCACACGGCGACGGGCACGGCGGTGTTCTCAGACATGACGCCATCCTCTCGCACCCGCTGCCGCCGCGCTCGATTCGACGGCTCCCCGGATCCGTGATAAGTTATCTCTTGTGGCGCGGGGTGGAGCAGTTCGGTAGCTCGCCGGGCTCATAACCCGGAGGTCGCAGGTTCAAATCCTGTCCCCGCAACAAATGAAAGGCCCTCTGGCCGGGAGAAATCCCAGGCCGGAGGGCCTTTCGCATGTGGCGGGAGCCGAGCTCTGCGAGTATCGAGGGGTGAACCGACCGGTCGACATCGATGAGCGGCTCGTCGCCGACCTCGTCGCGGAGCAGTTCCCCCGCTGGGCGCACCTTCCCGTCCGCGCCGTGGCGCGTCAGGGGTGGGACAACAGGACGTTCCGTCTCGGTGACGAGTTGTCGGTGCGACTTCCTCGTGCCGAGGCCTACGCCGCGGCCGTGCAGAAGGAGAGCAGGGCGCTCGAGTTCCTCGACGGAAGGCTCCCCGTCGCGGTTCCCTCCGTCGTGGCGCTGGGGGAACCCGGTCGAGGTTATCCGTTGCCGTGGTCGATCCGCCGGTGGCTCGACGGCGACACCGTCGACCACGCCACGGGGATCGATCGCGCTCGCCTCGCCGCGGATCTCGGGGGCCTCCTCCGCGTCCTGAGGTCTCTCCGCGTGCACGCGGGGTGGGCCGCCGGCCGGCACTCGTTCTTCCGCGGTTCGCATCCGAGCGTCTACAGCGATGAGGTCCACGCCGCACTCCAGCGGCTGGACGGCACCCTGGACGCGGAACTCTGCCGGAGCGTCTGGCTCGACGCGACGAGCAGCGCGTGGGAGTCCTCGCCGGTCTGGTTCCACGGCGACGTCGCCGTCGGCAACCTGCTCGTCAGCGACGGCCGCCTGTCGGCGATGATCGACTTCGGCACCTGCGGCGTCGGCGATCCGGCCTGCGACCTCGTCATGGCATGGACGTACTTCGACGGGGACGCGCGGGATGCGTTCCGCGACGCCGTCGACCTGGATGCCGCGACCTGGCGACGGGCTCGCGGCTGGGCACTCTGGAAGGCCCTAGTGACTCTCTCCGACGGGTCAGGGCCGGGCGGCGACGACAGCCGACGCGTGCTCCACGAGGTGCTGACCAGCCCGCTCTAGGCCTCCGGTCAGCGGACGACGGCGGTGGGCGCCACGAGCGCGGCGAGCACTTCGTGGCTGATGGAGCCGAGCAGGAAGCGGGCGACCGCGCCCCGCCCGTGCGAGCCGACCACGGCGAGGCTCGCGGTGGCGGCGGCGCGGTTGATGACTTCGGACGGATATCCGCGTTCGACCCGGGGCTGGATCTCGAGATCCGGATAGGTCGAGCGCAATCCGCCGAGAGCGACGGCGAGGGTCTCCTCGGACAGCTCCTGCATCGAGGAGAGGTACTGCTCGGGGTACGCCCTCGCTCCGCGCGGGAGCGGGACGGGAGTCCATACCGTCACCGCGACGAGGGGCTCGCCGAGACGGTCGGCTTCGGCAGCGGCAAACGCGACGGCGGCTTCCGAGATCGGAGACCCGTCCACCCCGACGACGACACCGCGACGGTCGCTCGTCTCGATGTCGGGGATCACCACGACGGGGCAGGAGGAGTCGGCGACGACGCGCACCCCGTGGGCCCCGCGCCGGGGACTGTCCGCGTCATCGGGACGGAAGTCGCTGCCGATCACGAGGAGGTTCGCGCCCGCGGTGGTCGAGACGAGCTGGCGGACCGGGTCGCCGCGGAGCACGACGAGGTCGACGTCCAGGCCCTGATACTTCAGCGTCTCCGCGTGCTCCTCCAGCAGACTCCGCGCCGCCGCGATCGCAGCGTCGACCACAGGGCCCTCCCCGACGGCGCCGACCGCTCCCCCGACGACGCTCGCGAGGAGCAGCGAGGCCTTCCGCGACCGGGCGCGGTGCGCGGCCCATTCCAGTGCTCGTCGTCCCGCCGACGTGTCCACCACTCCCACAACGATGCGCTCAGCCACGGCACCCTCCCTGTTCCCCTCCACCCTCCCATGCCACCCCCTCCCCGCGCGACGGTCCGTCCCGGACAAAACCCTCCGCCGGCTCAGGCACTCGCGCCCGTTCAGGCTTCCTGCCCAGAGGGCGCCTGACCGCGCGCGCCCGCCTGATGCCGCGAGAACGCCTGTCCCGCCGCGCCGCCCGCGGACGCAGGCACCCGCGCGGAATCAGGCTCGCGTGCAGGCTGTCGCCTGATCTCGCGCGAGCGCCTGGTGCGGCGGACCGGCTTCCGGCGCACCGCGAGTTCCGGGAATGCGAAAGGGCACCCCGTGGGGGTGCCCTTTCGTGTGCGTGGGAGGATCACTCTCCCGCGGCGGCCTCCAGCTCCAGGAGCTTCTCGACGGCCGCGGTGAGGCGCTTGTCCGCCTCGCCGAACTTCTCCAGGTCGCCCTCGGCGAGAGCCGCCTGGCGGTCGAGCAGCGCCTGCTGCGCCTTCGCCAGGGCATCGGCCTGCTCGTCCGTCGGCGTCGGCGTGGTCGGCGTCTCGCCGGTGTCGGGATCGGTCGTGCCCGGATCGGTGGGTTCGACCTCGTCGTCACCACCGGTCGCTCCGGAGTCGCCGCCGAACAGCGTGTCCAGCGCCTCGGTGAGCGTGTTCTCGAAGGCCACCCGGTCACCGAAGGCGACGAGCACCTTCTGCAGACGCGGCAGCTGCGTCCCCTCGGACGACTGCACGTAGACCGGCTGGACGTAGAGCAGACCGCCACCGACGGGCAGGGTCAGCAGGTTGCCGTAGATGACCTCGGACTCCCCCTGCTGGAGCAGGTTGAGCTGCGGGACCACGGCCGTGTCGGAGTTGTAGGTGTTCTGCACCTGACCGGGACCGGGCACCGTGGTGTCGGTGTCGATCTCGAGCATGCGCAGCTGCCCGTACCCCTCGGCCTTCACGCCCTTCTCGGCGCCGGCATCGGAGTCGACGGCGAGGTAGCCCATCAGCACGTCACGGCTGCCACCCGCGCCCTGGGAGGCCGGGATGAACGTGGAGAACATCGAGAACCGCGGTTCGTCCTGACCCGGCATCTGCATGGTCAGGTAGTACGGCGGCTGCAGCATCGCGTCGCTGCGCGGGTCGTTCGGCGTCTGCCAGCGGTTGTCCTGCTGGGCGAACGAGCCGGCCTTGTCGACGTGGTAGATGCCGAGGATGTCGCGCTGCACCTTGAACAGATCGGTCGGGTACCGGACGTGGCTCATGAGCTCGCCGGACATCTCGCTGATCGGCTTGAGGGTGGACGGGTAGACCTTCTGCCAGGTCTTCAGGACCGGGTCCTCCTCGTCCCAGGCGTACAGCGTGACCGAGCCGTCGTAGGCGTCGACCGTGGCCTTGACCGAGTTGCGGATGTAGTTGATGTCGTCGATCGCGAGCGACGGCGTCGGCACGTTCGAGTCGGCGATCGCGTCGGACAGGCTCACGCTCGTCGAGTACGGGTAGGTCGAGCTCGTCGTGTAGCCGTCCACGATCCAGACGATGCGGCCGTCCACGACGCTCGGGTACGGGTCGCTGTCGAGCTCGAGGTACGGCGCGACCTTCTGCACGCGGGTCTTCGGGTCGCGGTCGTAGAGGATCTGGGAGTCCTCGTTGACGAGGTTCGAGAACAGGATCTGCTCCGACTGGAACTTGAGCGCGTAGAGCAGCTTGGTGAAGCTGTCGCCGATCTTCGGCCCGCCGTTCCCGGAGAACGTCGTCTTCGTCTCGCTCGAGCCGTCCTTGCCCCGCGGGTAGTCGATCTCGACCGGGTCGGCCCCCTCGGGGGCGCCCACGATGGAGTACTCCGGGGAGTTCTCGCCGAAGTAGACCCGCGGCTCGAAGTCGCCCTGCTCGGACAGGAAGCCCGAGGTCGGGATGCCGCGCTCGAGGAAGACGGGCTCGCCGTCGGTCGTGCGCTGGTTGCCCGCCGCGGCGACGAGGCCGTAGCCGTGCGTGTAGACCGCGACGCGGTTGTTCCAGTTGTCGCCGTCGCCGAGGCCCGACATGTCGAGGTCACGGACGGAGACGACGGTGTCCTGCTTCACGCCGTCGATCTCGTAGCGGTCGACGTCCATGGTCGTCTGGAACTGGTAGTAGCCGCGGTACTGCTCAAGCTGACGGACCGTCGGCGGGATGACCTTCGGGTCCATGATGCGGATCGACGCGGTGGTCTCGGCGTCGGCGCGGAGCTGCCCCGCCTCGGCGTCGGTCTCGGCCTCGAAGGCCGTGGTCTCCAGGTCGGCGACGCCGTAGGCCTCCTTCGTGCCGTCGATGTTCCGCTGGTAGTACTCGGCCTGGTAGGCGTTCTGGTTCGGCTTGACCTGGAAGGTGGTGACCACCCACGGGTAGCCGATGCCGATGACGAGCGAGGCCACGATCAGCAGCGCGGTCGCCGCGAGCGGGAAGCGCCAGCGGCCGATGACGGCCGTGACGAAGAAGAGGATGGCGACGACGGCGGCGATGATCGCGAGGATGCCGAGGCCGGGGATGGTCGCGTTGGCGCCGGTGTAGGCGGCACCCGTGATGCGGTCGTCCGGCTCGACGAGGGTCTTGTAGCGGTCCAGCCACAGGCTCGCCGCCTGCACGAGCAGGTAGAGACCCGCGATGACCGCGAGCTGGATGCGGGCCGGCTTGGAGATGCGCAGCTCGCCCTGGCCGACGCGCACCGAGCCGTAGAGGTAGGACACGAGTGCGGTGACGAGGAGGCTGAGCAGCAGGACCGCCGAGACGAACGCGAGGAGGATCGAGTAGAACGGCATCGCGAACATGTAGAAGCCGGTGTCGACCTTGAACTGCGGGTCGACCTCACCGGTGGCGACGCCGTTGGCCCACAGCCACACGGTCTTCCAGTTGCCCGCTGCCGCGAACCCCGCGAAGAGGCCGAAGAAGATGGGCATGCCCCACATCGCCAGGCGCCGCAGCGGCTCGATGACCTCCTGGTAGCGGTCGAGCTGCGAGCTCAGCCGGACGTAGACCGGGCGGAGCCGGTACGCGAGCTGGATGACGACGAACAGCGGCACGGCCATGCCGAGGAAGCCGACGACGAACATCACCGCCGTCGCGATCCACTGCGTGGTGAGCACGCCGGTGAACCCGACCTGGTCGAACCAGAGGAATTCGGTGTAGAGCGACGCGAAGACGAAGAACGCCGCGATGAGCGCGGCGATGATCACCAGGGAGATTCCGAGGATGCGTCGGGAGGTTCGAGGCGTGGCCGGGGGCTGGGCTGGGGTCGAGGTCACCCTTCCATCCTAGGCACCGCTCGCTGTGGGCGGGCTGTCACACCGGTCACGGCGGGGTCACGACCCGCGCCGGGTCAGGTGGCCGGGACGTCGCAGGTCGGCAGCGCGTCGACGTCGCCGTCCTCGGCGATGACCTCCAGCGCCGCGAGCGATTCGTCGAGGGTCGCGGTGCGGATGACCTGCAGGCCGTCCGGAACGTGCCCCACGACCTCGTCGCAGTTCGCCTCCGGGGCGAGGAAGTAGTCCGCACCGGCGTCGCGGGCGCCGTAGAGCTTCTGGCGGATGCCTCCGATCGGCCCGACGGTCCCCTCGGCGTCGATCGTCCCCGTACCCGCGACCTCCTTGCCGCCGTTCAGCTCGCCCGGCGTCAGGGTGTCGATGATCCCGAGAGCGAACATCATCCCCGCGCTGGGGCCGCCGACGTTGTCGAGCTGGATCGTGACGTCGACCTCGAAGTCGTAGTCCGTGCGCAGCGTGATGCCGATCAGCCACGTCGTCGTGCCGTCCTGGGTCTGCTCCTCTGGCGTGATCTCCACGGTCTGCTCGTCGCCGTCGCGGCGCACCGTGAGCGCGACCGGATCGCCGCCCGCCTCCTGGATGGCCTCGCGCAGCGCGGTGGCCGAGGTCACGGGCGTGCCGTCGATCGCGGTGATCACGTCGTCCGCCTGGAGCAGACCGTCGGCCGGCGACCCTTCGACCGCATCGACCACGACGACCTCGGCTCCCGTGTCGTAGCCGAGCTCGTTCAGCGCGGCGGCCGTCGCCTCGTGCTGCGAGTCGACCATGAGCATCGCGTTGCGCTCGTCCCGCTGCTCGGTGGTGACGCCCTCGGGGAAGACCGCGTCCAGCGGCACGACGGCCCGCGACGCGTCCATCCAGGCGAGGGCGAGCTCGAACCAGCTCGGCGTGCGCTCCCGGTTGCCGACGACCTGGACGGTGGTGAGGTCGAGCGTTCCGCCCGTCTCGTAGGTCTCCGTCCCCTCCACGCTGATGAGCGGGACCTGCTCGCCGTCCGCGTTCTTCGCGGTGCCGAGGGTGTCGTACACGGGACCAGGGCGCTGGATGACGTACGGCGAGGGCAGGAACGTGAGGACGGCGAGCGCCGCGAGCGCGACCACCAGCGCCCAGACCCCGAGTCCGAGCTTCCCTGCGCGCGGTCGTTCCACAGCAATCCTCCGTCGTTCGCGAGCGGCGTACAGCGATCTGCCCGCTTCGGGGTCGCGCACTGAAACCTGTGACTAGCGTAGATGCCACGGCTTCAGACGTGCTGAGAGGGCGAGCGACATGGCAGACAACGAACCGAACCCGGAGGACTTCCAGGAGTTCCTGCGACGGATGCTCTCGAACCAGGGCGGCGGCGACATCGACCCCGAGGCGCTCCGCGGCGCCTTCCAGGGGATGGACGGCTTCACGTTCGACCCGGCGATGATGCAGACGATCATGGCGCAGCTCCAAGGTGCCTTCGGCGGCGATCCGTGGGAGAACTCGCTCCGGCAGGCCCTGCACATCGCCAACCGCGAGGGCCAGGGCATCGCCGACGGCTCACGATCCTCCCTCGCCGACTCCTTCGCTCTGGCGAACCTGTGGCTGGGCGAGGTGACCACCATCTCCGAACTCGCCGCTCCCCCGGTGGCGATGACCCGCGGCGAGTGGGTCGAGAAGACGCTGCCGGTGTGGAAGGAGATCGCCGGCCCCGTCTCGACGAGCATCGCCGACGCCCTGACGGCCGCGCTCGACACCCAGGTCCCCGAGGAGATGCGCGGTGTCGTGCAGGGTGCGGGACGCCTGATGCGGGGCCTGGGCGGCTCCGTCTTCGCCGCCCAGTTCGGGCAGGTGCTCGGCAACCTCTCGCTCGAGGTCGTCTCCGGCGGCGACGTGGGCATCCCCGTGCTGCCGGCGGGCACGGCCGCCGTGATCCCGCAGAACCTGACGGCTTTCGGTGAGGGACTCGAGATCCCCGAGGACCAGATCGCGCTCTACATCGCCACCCGCGAGCTCGCCTACGCCCGCCTGTACCGTCACGCCAAGTGGCTGCATCTGCACGTGATGGCGCAGATCACCGATTTCGCCCGCGGCGTGACGGTGGACGTCGACGCCCTGGAGGACGTGGCGAGCCGCCTCGATCCCTCGAACCCCGAGGAGCTGCGCGCGGCGATCGAGGGCGGCGCCCTCCTGCCCACGCAGACCGAGGCGCAGCGCGAGGCCCTCGCCCGCCTGGAGAACCTCATCGCGACCATCGACGGCTGGGTCGACGTGGTCACGGCGGAGGCCACCACCCGGCTGCCCGACGGCGGCAGGATCGCCGAGGCGGCCCGCCGCCGTCGCGCGGTCGGCGGCCCAGCGGAGGACGCCCTCGGCGCGCTCGTCGGGCTCAAGCTCCGCCCGCGGCGCATCCGCGAGGCGTCCGCCATGTGGCGCGCGGTCACGGATGCCGTCGGCGTCGCCGCGCGGGATTCCCTGTGGGACTACCCCGACCTCATGCCCACCGCCGAGGACATCGACGACCCGACGGCGCTGATCGCACGTCTGCAGGCCGCCGAGCGCGGGGAGCAGCCCGAGGCGGACGAGTTCGACGAGGCGCTCGCGCGCCTGCTGGACGGCGACGACTTCTCCGGGGAGACGCCGGCCGAGGGCAGCGGCGAGGAAGGCGACGACGACGCTCCGGAGGGCGAGCGCCCGGTCTGAGCCCGGGTCATCGAGGGCGGCTGGGCACTCTCCCTCCCCGACCGGGCAGAGCCCGCCGATTTCTCCACCGATCCCTCGAACCGGTCTGCGGCGTCGCGCGGCTCCGCAGAATCGAGGGGTGCCACTCACCCCGACGACCCTGACCCGTCTCGATCCCGCGTTCCCGCTGCTCTGGCGCGATGGGACGACCCTCCAGATCGGCGACGACCCTGGCATCCGGGTCCCGGCCTCCGCGCCGTGGGTCGAACGGCTCCTCAGCCGCATGCGCCGAGGATTCCGGCGCAGCGCGTTCGACGTCATCGCGCACCGCGCGGGTGCACCGTGGTCCGAGGCGCGCCGGCTGCTGGCCGTCGTCGAACCCGCGCTGCAGGACGAGCCCTCTCCGCCGCGCGCCGCCCGCGTCTCCGCGCTCGGCCTCACCGACACGCGCGCGGAGGGGCGGCTGTGCGAGACGCTCGAGGACGAGGGCGTGCCGCTCGCGACGGCCGAGGAGCGGGGGTCGACGGCGGTCGCCGTCGTCCTCGTCCCCGGCGCGGCGGCCGCCGTGCAGTTCGCCCCGATGCTGCGCGCCGACCACCCGCACCTGCCCGTCGCGGTCGAGCCCGCGCGCATCACCGTGGGGCCGCTCGTGATCCCCGGGGTCACGCCGTGTCTGAGCTGCCGGGACGCCGAGGACACCGCTCGCGATCCGGCCTGGCCGCTCCTGCACGGTCAGCTCGTCCGCCGCGACCCCGGACGCCTCACGCTCGCCAGGGTGGCCGCCGCCGGAGCCGTCGCCGCGCATCTGCTGCGCGCGGCCGACCCGGCGCGCATCGCCAGGGTCAGCGCGGACGGCGGGATCGCGTGGCGTTCGGTGCGGTTTCGCGCAGAATGCCTGTGCCGCGCGCCGTCGTGCCCATCTCCGCCAGGAACCGCGACGGCGCCCGCTCGCCGCGCCCCGCCGTCCGTGCCCACGACAGCTCCAGCGTGCGCGCAGCCCGCGTGACCCCGACGTAGGCCAGACGCCGTTCCTCATCGACGGCCTCGAACGTCGTGGCGTAGGAGATGGGCAGAGACCCCTCCGCCCATCCGGCCAGGTACACGTGCGGCCACTCCAGGCCCTTCGCGGCATGCAGCGTCGACAGCGTCACCGTCCGCATCGTCGGCTCGTGCTGATCCTTCGCGCGGGCCATGAGCTCGTCGCTGAAGGACCGCAGAGTCGTCTCCGGCCCCGCCTCCTCCGCGAGACGGAGGATGGCACGCCGCGCCTCCCACCCGTCGCGCTGGGCTCCCCCGGCCGCCGGAGGCTCCTCGGTGAGTCCCAGCTCGCGCAGCACCCGTCGCACCCCGGGCAGGAATCCGTGCTCGGTCGGCGCCACCGCCGCCGCACGGAGCGCGAGGATCGCCTGGCGCACCTCCGGCATGGCGAAGAACCGCGTGCCGCCGAGCACCGAGGTGGCGATGCCCTCGGCGGCGAGCGCCTGCTGGAGCACCGCGGACTGCGCATGGGCGCGATACAGCACGGCGATCTCCGCCGGGGACGCGCCCCCGGCGATCCGTGCCGCGACGCCGGCGGCGATGCCCGCGGCCTCCTCGGCCTCCGTGTCGTACGCGGTGACCGTCGGCGGCTCCGCCGTGAACTGCTCCCGGGCCGGGACCAGCTCCAGCGCGCCGGGCCTGCCGTGCATCAAGGCGTTCGCCGCCGTCAGGATGGGGGCCTGGGACCGGTAGTTCGTCTCGAGACGGATGACGGTCGCGTCGGGGTGCCGCCGCTCGAACTCGAGCAGGAAGCGCTGCTCCGCCCCGGCGAACGAGTAGATCGTCTGGCTGGCGTCGCCGACCACGCAGATGTCGTGCCGATCGCCCAGCCAGAGCTCCAGGAGCCGGTTCTGGAGCGGCGACACGTCCTGGAACTCGTCGACGGTGAAGTGCCGGTACTGCTCGTGGACGGCGGCCGCGACCCGGGGCTCGGTCTCCAGCATCCCCGCGCAGGCGAGCAGCACGTCCTCGAAGTCGAGTTGATGACGCTCGTCCTTGAGCGCCTCATAGCCGCGCATCAGCTCCACGAGCTGCGTGGGGTCGATCCCGCTGATCGGGCGACCGAGCTCGGCGTACCGGTCGATCGAGATCATCGAGACCTTCCGCCACTCGATCTCCGCGGCGATGTCGCGCAGGGTCGCCGTACTCGGACGCAGGCGGATGGCATCGGCGGCCTGGCCCAGCAGGCGCACCTTGTTGTCGATGATCGACGGCGCGGGCGCACCGGCCAGGGTGGGCCAGAAGAAGTTGAGCTGTGCGAGGGCCGCCGCGTGGAAGGTGCGGGCGGCGACGCCCTCGACCCCGAGCGCACGGAGGCGGCCGCGGAGCTCGCCGGCGGCCTTCGCGGTGAACGTGACCGCCATCACGCGCGACGGCGAGTAGGCACCCGTGTCCACCCCGTGCGCGATGCGATGCGTGATGACCCTGGTCTTGCCCGTCCCGGCCCCCGCGAGCACCGCCACCGGGCCCCGCAGGACCGAGGCCGCCGCTCGCTGCCGCTCGTCGAGGGCATCGAGTGCGCTCACGGGCGCTCCTCGAACCAGTTGACGATGAGGGCCCGCGCGATCGAGGCCGGCCCCGGGAGTCCGACCGGACCGTTCCCCGCGAGCGCGGAGCCGATCTCCGTCCGCGTGAACCACCGGACGTCGATGATCTCCTCGCCGTCCGGGCGCGCCGCCGCGTCGTCCTCGACGACCGCCCGGAAGCCGACCATGAGCGACCGCGGGAACGGCCACGGCTGCGACGAGACGTAGCGGAGGGCCGACAGCCGCACGCCGGACTCCTCCTCGATCTCCCGGTGCACGGTGGCTTCGAGGGACTCGCCCGCCTCGGTGAAACCCGCGAAGCAGGAGTACATGCGTCCGCCCCAGTTGGCGTTGGCGCCGAGCAGCAGCCGCTCGCCGTCCGCGCTCTCGACGGCGACGATCACGGCGGGATCGGTCCGCGGGAAGTGCTCGCGCCCGCACACCAGGCACCGTCGAGACCAGCCCGCGTTGCGCAGCTCCGTCCCTCCGCCGCAGGTGGGGCAGAACGGGGCGTCGCGGAGCCAGCCGGCCAGGGCGACGGCGGCGACCAGGACCTCGGACTCCCCCGCGTCCAGGCGCCCGCCGAGGTCGCGGAGTCCGAGCCAGATCTCGTCGGGCGCGGTGTCGAGGGCATCGGTCTCCGGCGGCAGCGCGGCGAGCAGGAGCGCCGCGCCGTCGGCATCCCGGCCGAGCAGCGCCCATGTCCCGTCCGCGACCTCGTCCGGCGAGACGCGCAGCAGCGCGGAGGCCGCCACGCGCACACGTCCCTCCCGGACGACGACGACGCGCGAGCCCGTGTCGTCGCGCAGACGGTCGAGCACGCCCTCCTCCTCGCGGAGTTCGGCGGCGCGGTCGAAGAACGGGCGCGGAATGCTCATCGACTCCCCCTTTCACGGGCGTGGCGGAGGCGGGACCGCCCCTGAGCCGACCTACCCTGGGGGCATGGGACGCTCTCCATTCACTCTAGCCGCGGCGGTGACGGCCGCACTTCCCGGCGCGGAGGTCACGGGCACCCGGGCGCTCACCGCGGACGGCGACGGGCGCTTCGACTCCGCCGTCGCCTCGCTCGCCGACGGCCGGGAACTCGCGATCCGCGTGGCTGACGATGATGACGCGGCGCGGGAGCTGGCGGCGGAGGCCCTGGCGCTGCGCGCCCTCACCGACGGTGCGCGTGCCATGCTGCCGTTCCGCGCCCCCAGCTACATCGGCGAGACCAGGGTGGGCGAAGGGCGTGCGCTCGTGACCGAGCTGCTCCCCGGCTTCCAGATCGAGGCGTCGATGGTGCCCGCCGGACGCGGCGCGGCGGAATCCATGGGAGCCGCGATCGCCGCCGTGCACGGGCTGCCGACGTCGGTCGTCCGCGGCGCCGGGCTCGTGATGCGCAGCGCCGAGGAGAGCCGCGCCGAGCTGGAGCGCCTCGTCGACACCGCGGCCGCCACCGGACGTGTCCCTGCCCGCCTCACCGTGCGGTGGCGGGACGCCGTCGCCGACGACGACCTCTGGCGCTTCGAGTCGACCGTCGTGCTCGGCGGCGCGCAGGCGACGTCCTTCCTCTTCGACGACCACCCCGAGCGCGGCCCCGAGGTCACCGGCGTGATCGGCTGGCACGGTCTCGCGGTCGGCGATCCGGCACTCGATCTCTCCTGGCTGTCCGCGGCTCCCGACGCGGCGGCCGACGTGCACGGCGCCTACGCCCGTGCCATGGACCGCACTCCCGATGCCGGGCTCGAGGTCCGCGCGCGTCTGCTCGCCGAGCTGGAGTTCGCGCGCTGGCTCGTCCACGGCGACGCGCTGCGGCGCGAGGACATCGTGGAGGACGCTGCGGCGCTGCTCGAGGCTCTCGCCGACGGCCTCCGCCATGACGACCTCGGCGTGCCCGGCGACCGACGCTCGGACGTGGACTCCGCCATGGACGCGCTCGACCGCGTGCCGGTGGCGGCCGCCCCCGAGGTGGACACCTCGATGCAGACCGACGCCTACAACCCCGAAGAACTCTGGGCGGCGGAGGCGGACGACGCCGACCGCGACGCCCCGGCGGCGGCGTCGACGGACGCGGAGAAGCCCGCGGAGGCACCGTCGCAGCCGGACGCGGAACGCCGCGCCGCGGTGGCGAGCATCGAGACCGAAGACCTCTCCGGCGTCGCCCAGGCGTTCGCCGAGACGCGCGGGAGCGGACGAGCTGAGCACTCCGCCCCCTCGTCCTCCCCCGCAGCCGACGACGACTCCGAGGAGGCTCAGCGCGCGGCGCGGGCAGCGCTCCAGCGCTGGAAGAGCTCCTCCTCCGAGTAGACGCGATCCCCGCGGATGACGAGGTCGTCGGCCACGTAGTACAGCGCCACGTCGATCTCCTCCAGCGGGACACCGAACCGCCGGTGGTACGCGAGCCGATAGAGGGCGAGCTGCAGCATGCGCTCCTCGCGCTCCTGCGGCGTCCGCGGCGCGCGCCCGGTCTTCCAGTCCACGATCTCGATCCGTCCGCCGCGGTCGGCGCGTCGATACACCGCATCCAGCTTGCAGATCACGATGTGCGCGTCCGCGGCGCCGGCACCCGTCCCCGGAAGGCCGGCGCCCAGCGCGAAGTCGATCTCGATCTCCACGGCGAGGGGCTGCAGCGGCCCCCACTCGCTCCGCTCGAAGGTCTCCTGCAGCGCCGCGAGGTCGGCGGCATCCGCCGCTGCCCCTGACCCCGGAGCGCCCGGTACGCTGTCGCCCTCGGGCTCGTCCTCGTCGATCTCCCACAGCGCCTCATCGACCCGGGTCCCGACGCCGACGAGCTCGGAGCGCTGCTCCACCCACGCGTGGAACAGGGTCCCCAGACGGGTCTGGCGGTACGGACGCTCCGGCATCGGACGCACGAGCGAGGACAGGGTGCCGGTGTAATCCGTGACGTAGTCCTTGAACCGGGAGGCGGGCACGCGGGTGGGAGCCTCCGCGTCCGTTCCGCGCTGGCGGGCAGCCCGCTCGTCGAGGAGCCGGCGCAGCTCCTCCGTCGGAACGGCGGCGTCGTCGTGCAGGGCCTCCTCGACGAGCGCGGCCGCGGCGGTCACTACGGCGCGCCTCCCGCCGAGGGGATCGAGCGGCCAGTGGAGCGTGGCGCCGGGACCGTCGTACGGGTTCTCGTCGGGATCGACCGGCGGGATCTCGTCGAGGCCGAGGACGTCGATGGCCTCGAGGAGGTACGGGCTCGGTGTGCGCGGCGCCTTCTGGCCCGCCCAGTGGGCTCCGCTGAGCAGCAGATCGCTCTTGGCGCGGGTGATCGCCACATAGGCGAGGCGACGCTCCTCCTGGCGCTGATACTCCCGGTAGGCGTCCTTGAAGCGCCTGAGCGCGCCACCGTGCGGATTCGCCTTCGTCACACCGCCCGACAGCGACGCCTGGGCGCGCTTCTGCCGCGTGCCGGGGTCGGTCTCCCCCGCCATCGCCTCCTCCGGATCCCAGACGAAGCGCGGGAGCGCATCCCGGTCTCCGCGCAGCGCGAAGGGAACGACGCCGAAGCCGAACCAGCCGGAGGTGTCGGACACGCGTCCCGGCAGCTCGTCGACCACGAGGCGCACGACGGCGACCGCGTCCCACTCCAAGCCCTTCGACCCGTGGATCGTGAGGAGCTGCACGACGCCGGGCTCCGGCGGCTCCGGGCGCGGCATCAGCTCGTCGGTGCTCTCGGCCTTGTCGAGCCAGGCCAGCAGACTGCCGATCGTGCCGCGCTCGTCGGCGGCGAGGAACGCGCGCACCTCGTCGGCGAACGCCCGCAGCTGGGTCGCTGCGACGCGCGCGGGACCTCGGGTCTCGTTGGCGGCGAGCTCGATGTCCAGCCGCAGCTCCAGCTCGATGAGCCGGATGAGCTCCGGGATGGGCTGGGACGACGCGCGACGCAGACGCTCCAGCATCTCCCCTGCCGCGCGGATCCGGGCGCGTCCCTCCGGCGTGATCCCCTCGAGCAGGCGGTAGTCGTCCCGGACCGCGCGCACGATGTCGACCGCGTCCACGATGGAGACGGCCTCGTCGGCACCGCGGGAGGAGCGGAGCCGCACCCTGACCTCCTCGGGCAGGGGCATGAGGGCGGTGTCGCGCTCCGCGAGTGCGCGCCCCAGCTCGTAGAGCGCCGCCATGTCCGCCACCCCGACGCCGAAGCGCGGGCCGGTGAGGAGCCGGATCAGCGCCGAGCCCGCCGTCGGATCGTGCACCACCCGCAGGGTCGATACGACGTCGACGACCTCGGGCGTGGCGAGCAGGCCGCCCAGGCCGAGGATGCGGTGCGGGATGCCCCGCGCGGCGAGCGCGCCGGCGAAGGTCTGCATGTGGCGCTTGGACCGGAACAGGATGGCGCCGGTGTGCGGGGAGGCCGAGGTCGCGTCGTGGGCGGCGCGGCGTTCGGCGAACCAGGCCGCGACCTCGGCGGCCTCGTCGTCGACGGTGAAGGGGTAGCGCACGGCGACCGTGCCCTCCCCCGCGCCCGGCCGCGGCTCCAGCGGCGGGACATCGAGCCCGGGGCGCTGCAGAGGTTCAAGCACCCGGTTGGCGACGTCGAGGATCCTCCGGTCGTTGCGCCAGCTCGTCATGAGGCTGTAGGTGCGCACGCCGCCTGCACTCGAGAACGACCGGGGGAACGCATACAGGTTGTCGGCGCTGGCCCCGCGCCAGCCGTAGATCGACTGGTGCGGATCGCCGACGGCCATGACGGCCGTATCGCGGAACAGCTCCGCGAGGAAGCGCGTCTGGATCACGGAGGTGTCCTGATACTCGTCGAGCAGCACCACGCGGTGCTGCTCGCGCAGCTCGGCGCGGACGTCCGGCGCGGACTCGACGATGTCGTACGCGCCGGAGACCTGGTCGGCGAAGTCGAGCACGCCGCGGCGATCCTTCTCGGCGATGTAGTCCCGCACGAGGCGGGTCAGGGTCGAGAGGGTACGCAGGTTGACCGCCGCCTTCTCGACGTCGGCGTGGGAGCGGTAGGGCTCGAACGCCGCGGCCTGCGCCGCGGCGAGGCGCTCCGCCTCCGCGAGGTCGACGCGGTGGTCGAGGGCCTCGCCGGCGAGCCGCTGCACGGCGTCGATGACCGTCCCCAGGGCGTAGTCGACCTCCTCCAGTTCCGGCAGGTCGCTGCGGAGCACGACCTCCCGCGCCAGCATCCAGGAGGCCGCTTGGCTCAGCATCGCCACATCCGGATCCCGGCCGATGCGGGCGGCGTGCTCGCGGACGATGCCGTCCGCGAAGGCGTTGTAGGTCGACACGCGCGGGCGGATGAGGAGGTCGTCGGCGGTGCGGACCGCCGGCTCTCCGCCCGTGCCGTGCTGCCGGGCGAGGTCGTCGAGGACCTGCGCGCGGACGAGCTCCCGCTGGCGCCCCGGCGCGGCGTCCGCCACCCGGCGCAGCGCTCCTCCGGCGACGATCTCCGGGAGGTGCGGGAGCAGACCCCGCCGCCCGTACTCGTCGACGACGGCGAGGCGGGCGCCGATGCGCTCCGCCAGCTCCCCCGCCGCCTTGCGCGTGAACGTGAGTCCGAGGACCTCGTCCCGGCGGACGAGCCCGTTCGCGACGAGCCAGACGACCCGGGCCGACATGGTCTCCGTCTTGCCGCTGCCGGCTCCGGCGACGACGAGGGCGGGCTCGAGCGGGGCCTCGATCACCTGCTGCTGGGCGGGCGTCGGGGTCGGGAGTCCGAGCGCGGCGGCGATATCGGTCGCCGAGAGCACGGCGTCCGCGGGTCCTGCGGTCATGCGCTCACCGCCGGGACGGTGTGGATGCGGCACGGATGCACCCGGCGCTGGGTGTCGGCGCAGTGCGCCTCGACCTGAGCCGTGAAGCTCGCCGCCGACATTCCGCGGGCGACCTCCGCGACCCGGCGCAGGAACTGCGATCGGGCCTCGGCGTCCAGAGCATGCTGATGCGCGACGCGGTAGTCGCTCTTGGCCAGCGTCTTCGAGACGATGACGAGCCGCGCGCCCCCGAGCGAGCCCGGCGCGGCGCCGGGCACGAGACCCTCCTGCACCGCGATCTGATACGCCGCGAGCTGGGCGTGCTGGACGACGCCGCCGTCCGACTCCGGATCGGTCTTCCCGGTCTTGAGGTCGACGACCACCGTGGTCCCCTCCGGCCCGCCGGCCATCGTCTGCCAGCCGCGGCCGCGCGCCGGGCCGTGTTCGCCGGTACCGGGCGGGTACGCCTCGACCCGGTCGATGTAGCCGTGCACGATGGCACGGTGCCCGCGGTCCTCTCCCACCGGGTGCACCGTGGGCTCGGCGGTCGCACCGGACACGTCGACGGCGAACCGGAACTCCACCTCGCTGCCGAGGACGCGCCCGCCGTCTCTCCTCACCTCGCCGAGGTAGCTGTGCAGCCGGTCGACGAACAGGTCGGCGCGGCGGCGCTCCTTGCGTCCGATCCACGCCGTCTCGAAGTCGAGTTCCGGCCAGTGCTCCTCGACGATCTCCCGCATGCGCGCGAGATCGCCGTCCGGTACGCGCTCCATCGCCTCGTGGACGATCGTGCCGATACCGGCCGTCGGCGGCATGACCGTATCGCCCCCGAGGGCCGAGACGACCCAGTTGAGACCGCACTCCTCATACGACTCCACGGCCGAGGGCGACACCCGTGCGCCGTTCGCGGCGAGATCGCGGAGCGGTGCCGCGGTCGACGGCGCCGTCACTCCGTACCAGTCGTGCGGATGCGCACCGGGCACCCCCTCCCTGGCCAGGACGGCGAGCTGGGCGGCGGCCTCGCGCCGCGCCTGCTCGGCGGGGGCCGTGGTGAGCACGCGACGGTGCCGCGCGACGAGCCCGCGCAGCGTGAGGGGGTGTTCCGCCGAGGCATGGCGCTCCGGCGGCTCCGGCGGCGGCAGGAATCCGAAGAACGCGCTGGGCGACAGGTCGTCGTCGTCCACGGCGGTGATGAGCAGTCGATGGCGCGCCCGGGAGAGCGCCCGCACGAACAGGCGCAGCTCGTCGTGCAGAGCGGCGCGACGCCGGTCGAGCACGCCGGGCACCTCCGCCGGCAGGCCAGAGCGCGCCGCGATCAGCGCGTCGGCGAGCCGCCAGGTCTGGAGCAGCCCGCCCCGCAGCCGCACGTTGGGCCACACGCCGTCCTGCACCCCGGCGACGACCACGGCGTCGAACTCCGTGCCGAGCGCTGTGGCCGGCGTGAGCAGCGTCACCGTGCCCGGCCGCTCGGGCGACGACAGCGTGTCCTCCGGCACCTCGCTGTCGAGGATGTCGCGCACGAACACCTCGGGACGCTCGTTCGGGGTGCGCTCGACGAAGCGCTTGGCCGCGTCGAAGAGGGCCACGAGGGCGTCGAGCGACCGCGCCGTCTCGGCGCCGGTGGGCAGCAGCGAGATCTCCCGCCACGCGACGTGCAGCCGCCGCCCGTCGACGGCCCTGGCCTGCTCCCAGATGCGCCACAGGAGGTCGTGGATCGTCTCGCCCTCCGCTGCCGCACGGGCGACGCCGGCGACCGTCTCGGCGAAGCGCTCGGCGGTCCGCGACTCGGGCGCATCGATGAGCGTCAGGGTGGCCGGCGCCGACATCGCCGCGCGCAGCAGCTCGCGCGCCGGGGTCGACCCGCCCTGCCCGAGCTCGAGGTGGCGGAGCCGCGCGCGCAGCCGCCGCAGCGCGATCGCATCCATGCCGCCGAACGGTGTGCGCAGCGCCTCCTCCCAGGCCTGCACCGTGCGCTCGTCGTCCGGGGTCAGCGCGAGCCGGACGATGCCGACGATGTCGCGCACGATCCCCTCGCTGCCGAGCGGGCGCTGCACACCGGCGGCCCTCGTCGGGATCTCGCGCGCGGCGAGCTCGGTCTCGAGGGCTGTGACCTGACGGGTGTCATGGGCGATGACCGCCATCCGCTCCCACGGGATCCCGGCGCGGAGATGCCAGTCGCGCATGACCCCGGCGATGCGGTCGAACTCCTCGTAGGGCGACGGGGCGAGGAAGGTCGACACCTCGGCTTCGTCGTCCTCCGCCGCGGGCGCCGGCGCCCGCCGGTGCTCGACCCGTCCTGACGCCCCGATCGCCTGCGTCACCGTGCGCGTCAGCGCGGTCAGCAGGGGGCGCTGCCGGTGCGCGCCGTCGAGCACGTGCACGGTGCCGAGCGCGCCGGTGAGCTGCGCGAACAGCTCGGGACTGGCACCGCGGAAGGCACCGGAGGAGATGTCGGGATCGCCGAACGCCTGCACCGCGACGCCCCGCTCCCGGAGCGCGCGCACCACGCCGATCCCGCCGCGCGTGAGCTCCTGGGCGTCGTCGATGAGCACCACCCGCAGGGGTGCGAGCGGCCCGAGGGTGGCGCCGTCGGCTGTGCGGAGGATCCCCGCCGCCTCGCTGAGGAGGTCGGCGGTGTCACGGTGCGCGGCCCGCAGGGCGTCGAGCACCGCGCGGTACTCCTCCACGAAGTCGGCGGCCGCTGTCCACACCGCGTCGCCCGTGGCGCGCAGCTCCGCCGGGCTCGCCCCCAGCTCCGTGCATTCCGCGAGGAAGGCGCGCAGCTCGGAGCGGAAGCCCTTCGAGGCGCGGACCGGCTCGCTGAGCGCCGGAGGCCAGGAGATGCGGGCGTCCTCGGCATCTCCGGCCAGCAGTTCGGCGATGATGCGATCCTGGTCGGCGCCGGTGAGCAGCGCCGGCGGCTCGGCGCCTTCGCGGACCATCGCCCCGCGGACCAGCTGGAACGCGAACGACCCGAGCGAGCGTGCCAGTGGCCCTGGCGTCGCCTGGCCGATGCGCACGCCGATCCGGTCGCGCAGCGCGGTGGCCGCCTGCCGGCTCGGGGTGAGCGCCAGCACCTCCTCCGGACGCAGCCCCTCGACCTCGAGGAGCTGCACGACCCGGTCGACGAGCGTGCGCGTCTTACCCGTGCCGGGGGCGCCGATCACGACGCCGGACGCGGTCGGCGGCGCCGTGATCACAGCTCGCTGCGCGGCATCCGACATCATCCCTCCACGCTATCGGGAGGCGCGGACATCGGCGTCGAGGGCGGGGCTGCTCGCGGGTTGTGCGCTCAGGGCGAAACGGCTCCCGTCACCGGTCTCCGCCGCCGGCTGCGCGATAGAGTTGGGCGAGTCCGACGACCTGCAAGGAGCACCCGTGGAAATCCGCATCGGCATCATCAACACCGGCCGCGAGCTGAGCTTCGACACCGCTGCCACGGCGGACGAGGTCCGCACCCAGGTCTCCGCGGCACTCGAGCAGAGCGCCTCGCACCTGAGCTTCGCCGATGTGAAGGGCAACTCCTACATCGTGCCGACCGCGAACCTCGCCTACATCGAGCTGGGCACCGAGGAGTCGCGTCGCGTGGGCTTCGTCGCCTGACTCGCGCATGTACATCCTCCTCGCCCTCGTCGGCGCCTGCGCGCTCGGGATCGCCGCGCACTTCCTGATCGGCGGTCGCGAGCTGCGGGGCGTCGCCCTCGCCCCGGCGATCGCGACGGCCGTCTCGGCGATCGCCTACACAAGCCTGCAATGGGCCGGCGTGGGCGAGGACAGCGTCTGGCTGTGGCTCGCGAGCATCCTCGGCGCGGTGGTGGTCGCGGCCCTGGCGACCGGGGCACTCACCGCGGCACGTCGACGCGGTGACGCGCAGACGAAGGCCGCGCTCGGGATCTGAGCTACGACGCGAGTCCCATCGCATCCATGCGGCGGGCGTGCGCTCCCATGAGCTCGGTGTACACCGGCTCGATCCGGGCCTCCTCCACGGCGAGGAGCTCCGGCCGCAGGGCCGCACGGCAGACGAGGATCGTGTCCCCCACGAGGCGCCGTGCCCACATGGACAGCAGCGAGCGCCACTCCTCGTCGCTCTCGATCGTCTCCTGGATGATCGCGACGATCTCGTGGCGCGCATCATCCTCGCGCAGGATCTCGGCGACCCGCCGCCCCGTCTCGCCGTAGCTCGAGGCGAGCGCGAGGTAGAAGTCGTCGAGCATGCCCGCCGTGATGTAGACCGCGAGCAGGGTCTCGCGCGGGCGCGCCCCGATGGTCTTGCGCCGGAACGCGTCCAGGTGCTCGCGGAACGGGAGCATGAGCTGCGTCGGGTCCTGGCCGCGTGCCGCGATGATGTCGACGATGCCCCGGTGCTTGGTGAGCGCGGCACCGGCGGCCCGGGACAGCGACTCCTTCTCGGACAGCTCGGGAGTCGCGCGGATGAGCCGCGTCAGCGTCTCGAAGTAGCCGAGCTGGAGGTAGGCCGCCTGGCCGAGGAACCGGTCGAGCTCGGGCGCCAGCTCCGCGAAGTCGACACGCGTCGCATCGCTCTGCTCGCCGCGGCTGCGCAGCGCCAGCGTGCGTCGCGGCGCGGCATCGCGCTGCCAGAACCACTTAACCACGAGGTGTTCCTCCCGAGTCGGCCACGTCGTTCACAATACTCGGGCGACGGCGTCCTCCCTGTCCGGAGCCGCCCCTCCGGTAGGCTGGGCGTGTCCCCGCCGTCGGAGCGGGGCCCCGCGCCTGTGGCACACGAGACGGCGTGGCTCCGTTTACGAGGCGATCGCGAGGTCGCCGGACAGGCATCTGAACACAGTGACAAGTTTCGCCGAACTCGGCATCGACCAGGACATCGTCGACGCACTGGCAGCGAAGGGCATCGTCGATGCCTTCCCCATCCAGGAGCAGACCATCCCCCTCGGCCTCCCCGGCCAGGACATCATCGGGCAGGCCAAGACCGGTACCGGCAAGACCTTCGGCTTCGGCATCCCGGTCGTGCAGCGACTCGGGAAGGACCCGGAGCCGGGCGTCAAGGCCCTCATCGTCGTCCCGACCCGCGAGCTCGCGGTGCAGGTCTACGAGGACATCGACCTCCTCACGAGCAACCGCTCCACGAGCGTCGTCGCCATCTACGGCGGCAAGGCCTACGAGGGGCAGATCGACCAGCTCAAGGCCGGCGCGCAGATCGTCGTCGGCACGCCGGGTCGTCTCATCGACCTCGCCGGCCAGCGCCTGCTCGATCTCTCGAACGCGACCGAGGTCGTGCTCGACGAGGCCGACAAGATGCTCGATCTCGGCTTCCTCGCCGACATCGAGAAGATCTTCCAGAAGGTGCCGGCGGTGCGGCACACCCAGCTGTTCTCCGCGACCATGCCCGGCCCGATCGTCGCGCTCGCGCGGCGGTTCATGACCAACCCCATCCACATCCGCGCGAACGACCCGGACGAGGGTCTGACGCAGGCGAACATCAAGCACCTCGTCTACCGCGCGCACTCGCTCGACAAGGACGAGGTCATCGCGCGCATCCTGCAGGCCGAGGGGCGCGGCAAGACCGTGATCTTCACGCGGACCAAGCGCGCGGCCCAGCGCCTCGTCGACGAGCTCACCGACCGCGGCTTCAACGTGGGCGGCGTGCACGGCGACATGGGCCAGGACCAGCGTGAACGCTCCATGGCCGCGTTCAAGGCCGGCAAGAAGGACGTGCTCGTGGCGACGGATGTGGCCGCGCGCGGTATCGACGTGGACGACGTCACGCACGTCATCAACCACACGATCCCCGACGAGGAGAAGACGTACCTGCACCGCGCCGGACGCACCGGCCGCGCGGGGAAGACCGGCATCGCCGTCACGTTCGTCGACTGGGAGGACCTGCACAAGTGGGCCCTCATCAACCGCGCCCTCGAGTTCGGCCAGCCCGAGCCCATCGAGACCTACTCCTCGAGCCCGCACCTCTACACCGACCTCGACATCCCCGAGGGGACGAAGGGCCGGCTCGTGAGCGCGCCGAAGAAGGAGGCGGTCAAGACCGAGCGCTCCCGCCGCCCGGAGCGCGCCGCCGACGCCGCCGCCGAAGGGACCGCGGAGGGCGGCACGCGTCGCCGTCGCCGCCGCCGCACGGGTTCCACGCCCGTCGGCTCGACCTTCGCCGAAGGGGCGACCGAGGGCGGGTCCGCCGAGGGCTCGACCGCGCAGGCCGCCGACCGGGGCGCCGAGGGCGCCGGCACGCACGACGGCGCCGGCAAGGAGCACCACGACGGCAAGCCCGCTCCCGCGCGTCGCCGCCGCCGTCGTCGCGGCGGCTCCGGCACCGGAGCGGCACCCGTCACGGGCGCCTGATCCGCATCATCGTCGTCCGAGGGGCGCCGCACGGTCTTCCGTGCGGCGCCCCTCGTTCTGCAGGAGCGCGGCCGGCACCTGCGGCGGGTAGACCCAGGCGACGAGCACGACCGAGATGATCATCAGCAGGAACCAGGAGCTGAGCTTGCTCAGCGACACCGGCTGCCATCCCTCCGCCTGGTCCGGGTAGGCCCAGGCGCCCGCCCACGTGCCGATGTTCTCGGCGAGGTAGATGAACACCGCGACGCCGGCGAACACGACCAGGAGCGGCAGGCGGATGGTGCGACGCCACACGCGCGCGTGCAGGATCGTAGGCAGCCAGAGCACGACCACGGCGACGAGGAGCACCCACCGCGCGTCCCACCACCAGTGGTGGGTGAAGAAGTTGATGTAGATCGCCGCGGCCAGCACGGCCGTCATCCACCGCCGCGGATAGCGGGTGAACCCGAGGTCGAACAGCCGGTACACCCGCACCATGTACGAGCCGACCGCGGCATACATGAAGCCGCTGAACAGCGGGACGCCGCCGATGCGCAGGATGCCGTCCGCGGCGTACGCCCAGGAGCCGACGTCGGTCTTGAACAGCTCCATCGCGGTCCCCGTGATGTGGAAGAGCACGATCACCCAGAGCTCCCGTCCGCTCTCCAGCCGGAACACGAGCATCGCCACCTGGATCAGGACGGCCGCGATCGTCAGGGCGTCGTTGCGGGCGAGCGCCGCGTCGTCGGGATACCAGAGGCGGGCCGCGATGATCACCACTAGGAGCGCCGCGCCGAACACGCACGCCCACGCCTGCTTGAGCACGAACACGACGAACTCGGCGAGTCCGGCGCGGAAGCCCGTCGTCGGCACCGCGCGGAGGAGACGGCGGGCGGCCGCATCGACGCGGCGCTCCAGGGAGGTGGCACGTTGCATGCCTCGGACCGTAGCGGTCGGGGTCGACAGAACGCCGGGAGACCGCCGACAGTCCGCCGGGCTCAGGGACGCCGCGGCGGGGTGCCCGTGGCGCGGTCGATGATGCGGGCCACCATGGCCTCCGTGGTGGTGTTCTCCCCCGGCACGTTGGGCTTGCCCGTGCCGTGGTAGTCGCTGGACCCGGTGACGATGAGGTCGTGTCGTTCCGCCAGCTCGCGAAGGAGCCGCTTGCCGGCGGCCGTGTTCTCTCGATGGTCCACCTCGAACCCGGCCAGCCCCGCGTCGAGCAGCCGCTCGATGTACGGCGTCGGCATCATCCGATCACGGCCCGCCGTCACGGGATGCGCGATGATCGCCACGCCTCCCGCCTCGGTGAGCAGTCTCACGGCGGTCAGCGGGTCCGGCGCGTAGTGGGGCTCGTAGTAGCCCTCCCGCGGGTGCAGGATGCCGTCGAAGGCCTCCCCCCGATCGCGCACGATGCCGCGGGCCACCAGGGCATCGGCGATGTGGGGACGGCCGACCGTCGCGTCGAGCGTGGTCTGGGCGAGGACGTCGTCCCAGTGCAGGTCGTAGTCGCGGCCGATGTTGCGGACGATGCGCTCCGCGCGCCCGATCCGGTCGTTCCGGATCCGGTCGGTCTCGGCCCGCAGCGCCGCATCCTCCGGATCGAAGAGGTAGCCGAGCACGTGCACGCTGCGCCATTCGTGCTTGGCGGAGAGCTCCATGCCCGGAAGGAAGGTCATACCCAGGGCGACGGCGGCGTCGCCGGCCTCCGCCCAGCCGGTGGTGCGGTCGTGATCCGTGAGCGCCGCGGTCCGCACCCCGTGCCGATGCGCCTGTCTCATGACCTCGGCGGGCGCCTCGGTGCCGTCGGAGTGGTTGGAATGCAGGTGCAGGTCGGCGGGACCGGCGGGCGGAACGGGCATCCTCCGAGCGTACCGAGCGCCGACGCGCGTGGCGCGGAATCCCGGACACCGATCGCGGCGACGAGCCGGTCCTGAGGCAGGGACTTCACAGGCGGCGCTTCTAGGCTGGACGGGATGTTTCGACTCCTGGGGATCCTGCTGACCGTCCTGTTCGCGATCGCGACGGCGGTCGTCGTGTGGCCGCAGTTCTTCCGCCTCGAGCAGACCTACCCGTTCGCTCAGCTCGTCGCCGCCCGCGGCCTCGTGCTCGGCGGCTTCCTGGTCATCGCGGTGCTGGCGCTGCTGCTCCTGCTCGCCCGGCCGTTGCGGGGCTTCGCGGCGTCCATCCTGATCGTCGCGCTGCTCGGTGCCGCCGCGACCGGCGTGATCGGGGCGACGCGGGGGTTCGGCGTGGCCGCCCTCCCCGAGCGGACCGACACGAGCCTGCGGGTGCTCACCTGGAACACGGCGGGTGAGGCCGTCTCCGCCGAGCAGATCGCCCGGGAGATCCTGGAGCAGGAGGCCGACGTGGTGGCGCTGCCCGAGACCACCGAGGAGGTCGGCGAGCGGATCGCGCTCATGCTGCGCGAGCAGGGGCATCCCATGTGGGTGCACCACGTGCAGTTCCGCCCGGACGTGGAGGACGGTCCGCAGTCGTGGCAGACCACCGTGCTCGTGGCTCCGGAGCTCGGCGAGTACTCCGTCATCGAGTCGTCGAAGGACGGGAGCAACAACACCGGATCCGTGCCCAGCGCCGTGCTCATGCCCATCGACGGCGATGGCCCCACGATCGTCGCCGTGCATGCCGTCGCGCCGCGCATGGAGGAGATGCAGCAGTGGCAGAGCGACCTGCAGTGGATCGCCGACCAGTGCCCCGCAGGTGACTTCATTCTCGCCGGCGACTTCAACGCGACCGTGGATCACATGGCCTCCCTCGGCATCGACGGCGGCGACATCGGGTACTGCCGCGACGTCGCCTCCCGGACCGGCAACGGGATGTCCGGCACCTGGCCGAGCTCGTTCCCCGCCCTCGCCGGCGCCCCCATCGACCACGTGATGGCGTCGGCCAACTGGCGCCCCACGGGATCCGCCGTGCTCGACGACGCCGGGGGCAGCGACCATCGCGCCCTCATCGTGCAGCTCGAGCCGGCCGGCTGATCACGCCGGGGGCCTCCAGGTGAGAGACTGGACGGATGAGCACCGGAGAAAACGACACGATCGCTGACGAGACCGTCGAAGCCCCCGTCGAGAACAGCTCGACCAACCGCAAGCAGCCCTTCCCGCAGGGCTTCCTCGACACCATCTCCGCCGGCTGGGCCGAGCGTCCGGAGACGCTGCCCGCGCCGCGCGCCCAGGCTACGTACGCCGAGCGCCGCCGCGCCGCCGTCTCGGCCGCGTTCCCGGGCAAGCGCCTCGTGATCCCCGCCGGCTCGCTCAAGCAGCGCAGCAACGACACCGACTACGTCTTCCGCGCGCACTCCGCCTTCGCGCACCTCACCGGCTGGGCCTCCGACGCGGAGCCGGACTCGGTGCTCGTCTTCGAGCCGACGTCCGACGGACACGACATCACCCTGTACTTCCGCGAGCGCGCCGACCGCACCACGACCGAGTTCTACGCCGACGCTACCGTCGGCGAGTTCTGGATCGGCCCGCGCCCGTCGCTGGCCGGCGTCGCCGCCGACCTGCAGGTGGCCACGGCGCACCTGCACGAGTTCGCCCCGGTCGACGGCGAGCTCGTCCTCGACGAGGACGAGGCCCTCACGCGTTTCGTCTCCGAGCTGCGCCTCATCAAGGACGACTTCGAGATCGCCGAGATGCGCCGGGCCGTGGCGATCACGGCGCAGGGCTTCGACGACATCATCCGTGAGCTCCCGGCCGCGGTCGCGCACGCCCGTGGCGAGCGCGTCGTCGAGGGCGTCTTCCACCGCCGCGCCCGCGAGGACGGCAACGGCGAGGGCTACGACACGATCGCCGCGTCCGGGCCGCACGCGTGCTACCTGCACTGGACGCGCAACGACGGCACGGTCGTGCCGGGAGACCTCATCCTCGTCGACGCGGGCGTGGAGGCGGACAGCCTCTACACCGCTGACATCACCCGCACGCTGCCGGTGTCCGGGACGTTCACGGACGTGCAGCGCCGCGTCTACGAGACCGTGCGCGAGGCCGCCGACGCGGCTTTCGCGGCGGCGAAGGTCGGTGTCCGCTTCCGTGACGTGCACGCCGCGGCGATGGCCGTGATCGCCGAGCGCACCGCGGAGTGGGGCCTGCTCCCGGTCACCGCCGAGGAGGCCCTGGACGCGGACAAGGGCGGCCAGCACCGGCGCTACATGGTGCACGGCACGTCGCACCACCTCGGCATCGACGTGCACGACTGCGCGCAGGCGCGCCGCGAGATGTACTACGACGGCATCCTCACGCCGGGCATGGTCTTCACGATCGAGCCGGGGCTGTACTTCCAGATCGACGACCTCACGGTACCCGCCGAGCTGCGCGGCATCGGCGTCCGGATCGAGGACGACATCCTGATGACCGAGGACGGCCCGGTCAACCTCTCCGCGGACATCCCGCGCACGGCCGACGAGGTCGAAGCCTGGATGGCGCGACTGCAGGGCTGACGACGGGAGGGAGTGGGGCCGCGGCCGCGCTCCTCACCCCCGCAGCGTGCTGACGAAGGCGTCGACCACGGGCGCCAGGTCCGCGGCGACGTCCGCCGGCGGCCGCCGCCGGCCCTTCACCTCGAAGGAGTGGCCGCCACCCTCGACCCAGTGCACCCGCGCGTCGTGACAGGACGCGACGGCCTCCTCGAGCTGGGCGATCGGCTGGATGAACGGGTCCGCGGTGCCCTCCACGAAGAGCTGCGGGACGGTGATCGAGGGGAGATGGGCGATCCGCGGCTTGTCCGGACGCCCCGGCGGGTGGAGCGGGTAGCCGAGGTAGACGAGGCCGTCCACGACGAGCCCCTCTGCGACGGCCAGGGACGCCATGCGCCCGCCGTAGGACTTCCCGGTCGCCCACACGGCCGCATGCGGCGCCCGTGCACGGGCTTCGGCGACCGCGGCCTCCCACGTCGCGACCGCGTGGGCGGCGGGACCGGGCATGCGGCGCCCCTGCTCGGCGTACGGGAAGGAGAAACGCAGCGTCGAGTAGCCGAGTGCGGCGAGGGCCAGGTCGAAGCCGACGAGGAAGGGGTGATCCTTCCCCGCCCCGGCCCCGTGGGCGATCAGCACGACGTCATCGCGGGTGCCCGGCATCCAGTCGGCGGATACCGGGGTCGCGCCGGCGGGCAGGGCGACCTCGATCCGGACGGCGGAGGGCTCCGGGGTCACCGCACGGATCCGGGGGTGCCGGTCTCCGGGTCGGCGGGCCGCGGCGGAAGACCGGGCTCAGGAGCGGGAGCGGGCTCAGGAGCCGGGCCGGGCTCAGGAGCCGGTTCAGGGGCCGGAGCAGGCTCAGGGGCCGGGCCGGGCTCAGGAGCGGGTTCAGGAGCCGGAGCAGGAGCGCCCTGCGGGATCCGCTCGCCGTACTTCGGCGGCTCGTCCAGGTTCACCGGAGGACGCACGGGGGCGACCCGCTGCGCGCCGAGGACCTGCCGCGCCTTCGCCAGCGACCCGGGCTGCACGGTCACCTCGTAGTGATCCGCGGCGAACTGCGTCACACTCGCGAAGTCACGGCGGCGACGCACGATGGCGTAGGTGATGAGGCTCAGCAGCATGCCCACCGCGACGCCGATGAGGACGAAGCCGACGAACAGCTGGATCGGCACCTCGGGGTTGCCCAGGACGAGGATCGCCGACAGGAAGAGGCCGATGAGCACCCCGTTGATCGCGCCCGAGCGCGCGGCCGCGGCGTAGCCGAGCCGTCCGGTCACCCGCTCGACCGTCCGCACGCTCTGCCCGACGATCGCGATGTCGCGCGCAGGGACCTCTCCGGCGATCAGCTTCGACACCGCCTTCTGCGCGCTCTCGTAGTCGCGCATGGAGGCGACGATCTCACCGGTGTCCGTGCCGCTCGCGGGGCGATTCAGCATGCTCATCCGGCTATTCTTCCACGTCGTGCCTCGCGGCCGGCCGAGCGACCGCCCCGACAGCCGCCCCGGCACGCCGCGGGCTACGCTGGTCGGGTGAGCACACAACGGGTTTTCGCCGCGCGCCTGGCAGGGTGCGCCGTCTTCGATCCCGTCGGCGACCGGCTCGGCAAGGTCCGGGACGTCGTCGTCGTGTATCGAAGTACCGCGGCCCCGCGCGTGATCGGACTGGTCGTGGAGATCCCCGGCCGGCGCCATGTGTTCCTCTCGATCGGCCGGGTCACGTCGATCCGGTCCGGGCAGGTCATCACCACCGGCCTCATCAACGTGCGGCGCTTCTCTCCCCGCGCCGGCGAGGTGCGCGTCCTCGCCGAAATGCTGGGCCGGCGGGTGAGTCTGACCGACGGCAGCGGCACCGCGGTGATCGAGGACGTGGCGATCGAGCCGAACCGTCTCGGCGAGTGGGCGATCAGTCAGCTCTTCCTGCGCCGCCCGAAGACCGGCGCGTCGCCGTTCGCCAAGGGCCCGACGACGTTCGCGGCCTGGAGCGAGGTCACCGAGGAGCACGCACCGGGCGAGTCGCAGTCCGCCGAGCAGCTCGTCGCCTCGTACTCCGAGCTGCACGCCGCGGATCTCGCCAACACGCTCCTCGACCTCCCGCAGCAGCGGATGATCGAGGTCGCGGAGGAGCTCTCCGACGATCGCCTCGCCGACGCCCTCGAGGAGATGCCGGAGGACGAGCAGGTGCACATCCTCGACCGCCTCGGCGAGGAGCGCGCGGCCGACATCCTCGATCAGATGGAGCCGGACGACGCCGCCGACCTCCTCGCCCAGCTTCCGCCCACCCAGCTGGAGGAGCTGCTCCAGCGGATGGAGCCGGAGAAGGCGGAAGACGTGCGGATGCTGCTGCGCTACGGTCCCGACACGGCCGGCGGTCTGATGACCCCGGAGCCGATCATCCTGTCCGCCGACGCCACGGTCGCCGAGGCCCTGGCGCTCATCCGCCGCCACGAGCTGCACCCGGCCCTGGCGGCAGCGGTGTTCGTGACGCTCCCACCGTTCGAGACGCCGACCGGGCGGCTGCTCGGCCTCGTGCACTTCCAGCGGATGCTGCGCTATCCGCCGCACGAGCGGCTCGGCGCCATCCTCGACGACAGCCTCGAGCCGGTGCCCGTCACCGCCTCCGCCGCCGAGGTCGCCCGCATGCTCGCCAGCTACGACCTCGTCTCCCTGCCCGTGATCGACGCGGCCCACCGCCTCGTCGGCGCGATCAGCATCGACGACGTCCTCGACTACCTGTTGCCGGACGACTGGCGCACGCACGACAGCGACGACGTCGCCCCGCCCGTGACGGAGGCGCGCTGATGGCACGCAAGGAGCGGGCCGCCCGCCTCGACGCGCCAGGACGGACGAGCACCCGCCCCCGGTCGACCTCGCGCGACCGCTTCGGACGCTTCACGGAATGGGTCGCCCGTGCCATGGGCACGCCGGCGTTCCTCGTCATCCTCAGCCTCTTCTGCATCCTCTGGATCGGCTGGAACACGCTGATGCCCCGCGAGGTGCGCTTCGACGACGCCGCGCTGGGCTTCACCGCGCTCACCCTCATGCTGTCGCTGCAGGCCTCGTACGCCGCACCGCTGATCCTCCTCGCGCAGAACCGCCAGGACGACCGCGACCGCGTGCAGATCGAGCAGGACCGGCAGCGCGCCGAGCGCAACCTCGCCGACACCGAGTACCTCGCCCGCGAGATCGTCGCGCTGCGGATGTCGCTGGAGGAGCGCAACGCGCAGGTGGTCACCCGCGACGTGCTGCGGCAGGAGCTCCGCGCCCTGCTGGCCGAGCTGGGCGACGCCGAGGAGAAGCCCGCAGGCGGCACCGTCTCATGACCGCGGCCGAGAGCGTCAGAGCCGCGGTGGCGGCGGTGACCGACCCCGAGCTGCGGCGGCCGATCGGCGACCTCGACATGGTGCGCGACATCACGGTCGAAGACGGCGTGGCGCACGTGGGCATCGTGCTGACGATCGTGGGGTGCCCCGCCGCCGACCGCATCGAGCGCGACGTGCGCGACGCCGCCGCCACGGTCCCCGGGGTGACGGGCGTCGAGGTCGAGGTGGGCGTGATGACCCCGGCCGAGCGCACGGCGCTCACCGAACGGCTCCGCGCGGGTCGTCCGGCGCGGAGCATGCCGTTCGGGCCGGACTCCCTCACCCGCGTCATCCTCGTCTCCAGCGGCAAGGGCGGCGTCGGGAAGTCGACGGTCACCGCGAACCTCGCCGTCGCCCTCGCCGACCAGGGCCTCACTGTCGGCCTGGTGGATGCGGACGTGCACGGCTTCTCGATCCCCGGTCTGCTCGGCATCCCGGCCGGCACGCAGCCGACGCGCATCGACGACCTCATGCTGCCGCCGGTGGCCCACGGGGTGAAGACCATCTCGATCGGGATGTTCCTGCGCGACGGGGAGTCCGTCGTGGCCTGGCGCGGACCGATGCTGCACCGCACGGTCTCGCAGTTCCTCACCGACGTCTTCTTCGGCGATCTCGACGTCCTGCTCATCGACATGCCGCCCGGCACCGGGGACATCGCCATCTCGATCGGGCAGCTCCTCCCCCACGCCGAGGTGCTCGTGGTCACCACGCCGCAGGCGGCGGCCTCCGACGTGGCCATCCGCAGCGGACTCGTCGCCCGTCAGACCGGTCAGCGCGTGATCGGCGTGATCGAGAACATGTCCGCGTATACCCTCCCCGACGGTACCGTCGTCGACCTGTTCGGTGCGGGCGGCGGAGCGGCGGTCGCGGAGGCCCTGTCCGCGCCCGACGCGCCGGTCCCCCTGCTCGCCTCGATCCCGCTCAGCCCGGCGCTCCGCCAGGGCGGGGACGAGGGCGTCCCGGTCGTCACCGCGGCGCCGGACGACGCCGCCGCGCAGGCGATCCGCACGATGGCCGCCGCCCTCGCCCGACGGGGCCGGGGCCTGTCCGGCCGCTCGCTGCCCATGTCGATCGGATGAGCACGCGTGGGAGGATGGACGGATGCCGCACCGCTCCGTGACCGTGGATGAGGGACTGCTGCGGAGGATGGCGCGCGACGCGGCCGTCTACGCGCTCACCCGTCCCGTCGCGATCGTGATGTGGGTCGCGCTGGCGGCGGGACTCGTCCTCTCCGTCTTCACCCTCAACGACCTCCTCTCCACGGGAGCCGAGGTCAGCGCGATCGTCGCCTGGATGCCCGTGGTCACGGTGGGACTGGGCGCCTACGCGGTGCTCCTGACCACCTCGAGCGCCCGGCGCGCCGTGCGGGCCGCGATGCCGGTGGAGAGCGTCGTGTGGGTCGCACTCGAAGAGGATCGGCTGCAGCTGGGAAGCGATCGTCGTCGTTCCGAGATCCCCTACGCCACGTTCCAGAGTCTCCGCGTCGGACGGGACGCCGTGATCTTCAAGGTGCGCGACGCCTCCGTCGCCACCGCCATCCCGCGCTCGCTCTTCAGCGACGAGGAGCTGGCGACCCTGCGGACGCGGATCTCCTGACCGGACGGCTCAGGTCGCCTCGCTGTCGAACGGCGGGCGGTCCTCCGCGCTGAAGGTCGGCGGCGCGGTGCGCGGGGTCACCGGCTCGGCGATCGTCGCCGTCGCCTGCGCGGGGGTCGCGGGCTCCGGCTCCTCGAGGAGGGCGTCGCGGATGATCCGCCGGGGGTCGTACTGGCGCGGGTCGAGCTTGCGCCAGTCCACGTCGTCGAGTTCCGGTCCCATCTCCTCGCGCACACGGGACTTCGTGTCGCGGATGTACTCGCCGGCCCTGCGCACGATGCTCGCGAAGGCCTCCGCGGCACGCGGCAGACGCTCGGGGCCGATGATCAGCACCGCGATCAGGCCGATGAGCAGCAGCTTCTCGAAGGTGAGGCCGAACGTCATGTGACCAGGCTACCGCCGCGCCTGCGGGCTCTGCGCGCGGTGAGCGAATACCCTGGACACATCAGCCATGCACGCAGGGAGAGGCAGGTCATGAGCGAGCACGACGCCAACGCGCGCTTCCTTCGCGAGTCCATCGTCGAGCCGGAGACCATCGCCCGCGCTCGCGCCCACGCCGTGGAGCTGGGAGCGGCCCCGATCAGCGCGGTCGTCGGCTCGCAGATCGCCGTGCTCGCCGCCGCCGGAACGGCGCGCTCCATCGTCGAGATCGGCACCGGCGCCGGCGTCTCCGGACTCTGGCTGCTGCGCGGGGCCCCGAACGCGGTGCTGACCTCGATCGACAACGAGCCCGAGCACCTCGCCGCCGCCCGTCAGGCGTTCGCGGACGCGAAGGTGCCCGCCACCCGCGCGCGGTTCATCGCCGGCCGCGCGATCGACGTGCTCCCCCGCATGAACGAGGCGTCGTACGACATCGTCCTCGTCGACGCCGACCCCGAGAACGTCATCGAGTACGTCTCGCACGGTCTCCGCCTCGCCCGCACCGGCGGCCTGGTGCTCGTGCCGCGCATCCTCGCCGGGGGCCGGGTCGCCGACCCCGTTCAGCGCGACGACGTCACCTCCGCCTATCGATCGCTCGTCCAGGAGACGCAGGAATCCTCGGCGGTGCTGGCCACGGTCTCGCCCGCGGGCGAGGGCCTGCTGCAGCTGATCCGCCTCGACGACCGCGCCTGACCGGGTCCGCCGACGCGAAGAGGGCGAGGGATCCGCGGATCCCTCGCCCTCTTCGCGTCGCGCTGCAGCGGACCAGGTACGATCAGGCCGGGGCCACGACGGCACCGAGCACGTCGTGAAGCTCCTTGGCCTCGGCGTCGTTCACGGAGACGACCAGGCGGCCTCCTCCTTCGAGCGGAACACGCACGATGATGAGTCGTCCCTCTTTCACGGCCTCCATGGGTCCGTCTCCGGTCCTCGGCTTCATCGCTGCCATCGTGGCTCCCTTTCCTCCGGTGGTATGGGACGAGTTTATCGGGTGCGACCGCGCCGTGGACGTCACGGGACACAATCCGCTCCCCGGCGTCGTCAGGGCACCTGCCAGAACGTGCTGCCGAGGGCATACACGTGATAGATCCACACCCACTGGCCGACCAGGCACAGCGCCAGCACGCCCAGCCGCCACGCTCGTGAGCGCGGTACCGCCACCGCTCCCCACGCCGGGCTGAGCGGCAGCAGCAGGCGGAACGTGCTCGACTGCGGGAAGAACACCGCGAGCAGGTAGAGCAGGTAGCTCGCGCTCCAGAGACGGAGGTCGGGGCCGAGCGCGCGCACCTGCGGGGACAGCAGCAGCGCGGCGGCCGCCGCGACCACGAGCACGATGAGCGCGACCGGCCCCCAGCCGGCCGGCAGGCCCCACAGCTCGAACCAGAACTGCGATGCCTGCACCCAGCCCTCGAAGGGCACGAACCCCTCGACGCCCCCGGTGATCCAGTGCCGGCGCCAGGCGAGCTCGGTGGCGAGGTAGGCGCCGGGGTCCCCGGTCACGACACCGGCGATCACCTGCCACGCGAACCCGGTCGCCGTCGCCAGTGCGCCGAGGGCGACGATGTGCACGACCTCCCTGCCCCCGAGCGGATCCGTGCGACGGTGCGTCCAGCGGAGGATCCCGTGCAGGCCGAGGTACAGGGCGAAGGCGAGCACTCCGGGGCGGGTGAATCCCAGCACCGGGATCAGCACGTACAGCCAGGCGTAGTTCCGGCGGATCGTCGCGTCCAACGCGAGGAAGAGCAGCAGCAGGAAGAGCGTCTCCGCATATCCCACCTGGAACAGGGCGCCCAGGGGGCCGGCGGCGAAGAAGACGACGGCCCACAGCGCCGCCGCGTTCCCGATGCGGTCGCGGAGCAGACGATGCAGGGCGAGACAGGCCAGGTAGCCGGCGACGAGCGCGAGCACGAGCGCTCCGGCGCCCCAGGAGCCGAACAGGAAGCCCAACGCCTTCGCGGCGTACGCGAACACGGGCATGAAGGCCCACGCGTTCTCGGCCACCTCCCCGTCGTCGGTCAGCGGGAGGTCGGCGGGATAGCCGTGCACCGCCACTTGCCAGTACCACTGGGCATCCCATCCGAGGATGAAGTCCACGAGCCCGGCGTCGCCGCCGAAGCGCGAGAACACCGTGGACAGGGAGGCTGCGGCGATGAGGAATCCGGTCGTCACGACCCGTGCGAGGACGTAGATGATGCCGATGCGCAGAGCCAGCGGCATCCGCGCCCAGCGCCGTGCGAGCGTCAGTGCGACGTGAGCCATGCGCGCAGACCCCGCTCGACGGCGTCGATCTGGGCGAGCGGCACACGCTCCTCGTCGTGATGGGCGAGATGCGGGTCACCGGGCCCGTAGTTCACGGCCGGGATGCCGAGGGCCGAGAAGCGCGCCACGTCGGTCCATCCGTACTTCGGCTGCGGCTCCGCGCCGACCGCCGCGACGAACCGGCGCGCGATGTCGGCGTCCAGCCCGGGGCGGGCGCCCTCGGCGGCATCCGTGATCTCGACGTCGAAGCCGGCGAGGACCGCCCGGACGTGGGCCTCGGCGTCGGCCGCGGACTTGTTCGGCGCGAAGCGGTAGTTGACCTCGACCTCGCAGGCGTCCGGGATGACGTTCCCGGCGACCCCACCCGCGATGCGGACCGCGCTGAGCCCCTCCCGATAGAGCAGGCCCTCCACCAGCACCTCCCGGGCCCGGTACTCGGACAGCCGGGTGAGGATGGGCGCCGCGCGATGGATCGCGTTCTCGCCGATCCAGGCCCTGGCGCTGTGCGCGCGGACGCCCGTGGTCCGCACGATCGCCCGCAGCGTGCCGTTGCACCCGCCTTCGACCTGGCCGTTCGACGGCTCCCCGAGGATGGCGAAATCGGCCTGGAACAGGTCAGGACGCGCTGCGGCGAGAAGCCCGAGGCCGTTCAGGGAGGCCGCGACCTCCTCGTTGTCGTACCACATCCAGGTCACGTCGATCGCGGGGTCGGTGAGCTCGGCGGCGAGCTTGAGCTGCACCGCGACCCCGGCTTTCATGTCGACGGTGCCGCGACCCCACAGATACGGCACGCCGTCGATCTCGATGTCGCGCGTGGGCAGATTGTCGTTGAGGGGCACGGTATCGATGTGCCCGGCGATCGCGACGCGCTGCGCCCGACCGAGATCCGTGCGGGCGACGACCGTGTTGCCGTGCCGGATGACCTCCAGGTGCGGCAGACCGGACGCGGCCTCCTCGATCAGGTCGGCCAGTGTCTTCTCGTCGCCGGAGACACTCGGGACGTCGCAGATCGCGCGGGTGATGTCGGCGGAGGACGCGGTCAGATCGAGCACCATGCCCCCAGCCTACTGATGCCCGTCATGCGGGACGGGACACCGTCGCCGGCGCGATACCGTGGAGGCATGAGCGACGCACGATCTGTCTGGGGACTCGGCCTGACGACCACCGCGAGCGACGGCACGGTCCTCGACGCGTGGTACCCGGAGGTCCGCTCGTCCGCGCCGTCCGAGACCGAGGTCGCCGCCGCGCGCACCGCGCTCGACGCACAGACCGGTCAGGACGAGCGCCGCGACGTCACCCTCGCGGTGGTCGAGCTCACGATCGACCTGGACGCCGCCCCGGTCTCCACCGCGGACGCCTATCTGCGTCTGCACGCGCTGTCGCACCTGCTCGTGCGGCCGAACGCCCTCAACCTCGACGGCATCTTCGGTCACCTGCCGAACGTCGCCTGGACGAATGCCGGCCCGCTACTCCCCGCCGATGCCGCGCGCCTGCGTCCGCAGCTCCAGCACGCCGGGATCCAGATCCAGGGCCTGGACAAGTTCCCTCGTCTCACCGACTACGTGCAGCCCGCCGGGGTGCGCATCGCCGACGCCTCGCGCGTGCGGCTCGGCGCCCACCTCGCCCCCGGCACCACGGTCATGCACGAGGGCTTCGTCAACTTCAACGCCGGCACCCTCGGCGCCTCGATGGTCGAGGGGCGCATCTCGCAGGGCGTGGTGGTCGGCGACGGCAGCGACATCGGCGGCGGCGCCTCGATCATGGGCACCCTCTCCGGCGGCGGGTCGCACCGCGTGTCGATCGGCGCCCGCACGCTTCTCGGCGCGAACGCCGGCATCGGCATCTCCCTCGGCGACGACTGCGTCGTGGAGGCCGGGCTCTATGTCACCGCCGGGACGAAGATCGTGCTCGCCGACGGTCCCGCGACGGCCGACGGAGGACGGAAGACCGTCAAGGGCGCCGACCTCTCGGGCCAGGACGGCCTCCTCTTCCGTCGCAACTCCCTCACGGGTGCCGTCGAGGCGGTCCGTCGGGCCGGCGTCGGCGTCACGCTCAACGAGGCGCTCCACGCCTGACAGCCCGCCTGCAGCCTTCGACCGGTCTCCGCTGGTAGACTGGCTCCGTTGCCCGCGCCGCCGGCCGGTCAGCATCGTCGTCGTCTAGGGGTCTCCGAGGACCGAAGCGAGCGCCCGCGCTCCCCTCTCCAGCCCGAACTGGCCATTCGCACGGCGAACGGACGCGCACTCGCTGCGTCTTCGCCCACCTCACCCCACTATCCCGCGCCGTTCTCGTGCGCTGACGGAGTTCTCTGCATGCCTTCCTTCCTCGATCTCGGCGTTCCCGCCGAGCTCGCCACCGTTCTCGCCGCCTCCGGAAAGACCGAGGCGTTCGCGATCCAGCGCGACACCCTGCCCGACTCGCTCGCCGGCCGTGACCTCCTCGGTCGCGGACGCACGGGCAGCGGCAAGACCATCGCCTTCGCGCTCCCGCTCGTCGCCCGCCTGGCGGCCTCCGGCCACAAGCGTCGTTCCGGTCTGCCCCGCGGCCTCGTGCTCGCCCCCACCCGCGAGCTCGCCACCCAGATCGCCGCGACCGTCGCCCCGCTCGCGGAGGCCGTCGGCCTTCGGGTCACCACCGTGTTCGGCGGCGTCAGCCAGCGTCCGCAGGAGCAGGCGCTGCAGGGCGGCGTCGACATCGTCGTCGCCTGCCCCGGCCGTCTGGAAGACCTCATGAAGCAGCAGGTCGTGCGTCTCAGCGCGATCGAGGTCACCGTGCTCGACGAGGCGGACCACATGGCCGATCTCGGCTTCCTCCCCGGCGTCACCCGCATCCTGTCGGCGACGCCCGCCGACGGTCAGCGCCTGCTCTTCAGCGCCACGCTGGACCGCGGCATCGACACCCTCGCCCGCCGGTTCCTCACGAACGCCGTCAGCCACGAGGTCGACGAGGCGAGCGTGCCGGTCGGCGAGATGACCCACCGGGTGCTCGTCGTCGACTCCCCCGAGAACAAGACCGTGCTGGTGCGCGATCTCGCCTCGGGCACCGGCCGTCGCATCCTCTTCACGCGCACCAAGCACCAGGCGAAGAAGCTCGCCAAGCAGCTCTCCGCCGCCGGGATCCCCGCCGTCGACCTGCACGGCAACCTGTCTCAGAACGCCAGGGAGCGCAACCTCGGCGCCTTCTCCACCGACCCGGCCGACGGGGGCGTGCGCGTCCTCGTCGCGACCGATGTCGCGGCCCGCGGTGTGCACGTCGACAACGTCGACCTCGTCGTCCACGTCGATCCGCCCGTCGAGCACAAGGCCTACCTGCACCGCTCGGGGCGCACGGCTCGCGCCGGCGCCGCCGGCACAGTCGTCACCGTGGTCCTGCCCGAGCAGCGCCGTGACGTGAAGGATCTCCTGCGCAAGGCCGCCATCACCGCACCGCTGGAGAACCTCACCGCCGACGCCGTCACCGAGCTCGTCCCCGAGCGGGCTCCGCACGTGCGCCCCGCTCCCCCGCAGCCGCAGCAGCAGCGCTCTGCGAAGCAGCGGCCCGCGGGCGGCGAGAAGAGCACCGCGACCACCCCGCCCTCCCGCCGTCGTCGCCGTCCGCGCTCGGCCGGCCAGGGCGCGCCGGGTGCGCAGCGCCAGGGCGGCCAGGGCCGCCAGGGCGCGCGCGGCGGCCAGGGACGCTGATCCCGGCTCGCGCCTGACGACGACGAAGGCCCCCTCGCACTCCGGTGCGAGGGGGCCTTCGGCGTCTGCGGCGCCGCGCTCAGCGCGTCGGGAAGGCGCGCTCCGGCGACCCGGTGTAGAGCTGCTGCGGACGGCCGATCTTCGTCTGCGGGTCGAGCTGGAGCTCGCGCCACTGGGCGAGCCAGCCGGGCAGGCGGCCGATCGCGAAGAGGACCGTGAACATCCGCGTGGGGAAGCCCATCGCCTTGTAGATCACGCCCGTGTAGAAGTCGACGTTCGGATACAGGCGACGCTCACGGAAGTAGTCGTCCGCGAGGGCGATCTCCTCGAGCTCCTTCGCGAGGTCCAGGAGCGGGTCGGTGACGCCGAGCGAGCTCAGCACCTCGTCCGCGGCCTCCTTGACGAGCTTGGCGCGCGGGTCGTAGTTCTTGTAGACCCGGTGCCCGAAGCCCATGAGCTTCACGCCCTCTTCCTTGTTCTTCACCCGCTCGACGAACCGGGAGACGCTCTGGCCCGAGTCGCGGATCTGGCCGAGCATGGTCAGCACGGCCTCGTTCGCGCCGCCGTGCAGCGGACCCGAGAGCGCCTGGATGCCGGCCGACACGGACGCGAACTGGTTGGCTCCCGTGGAGCCGACGAGGCGGACGGTGGAGGTCGAGGCGTTCTGCTCGTGGTCCTCGTGCAGGATGAGCAGCAGTTCGAGGGCCTTCACCATGGTCGGGTTGATCTCGTACGGCTCGGAGTTCACGCCGAAGTTCAGCTTGAGGAAGTTCTCCACGAAGCCGAGCGAGTTGTCCGGGTAGAGGAACGCCTGGCCGACGCTCTTCTTGTGCGCGTAGGCGGCGATGACCGGCAGCTTGGCGAGCATGCGGATGGTGTTCAGCTCGACGTGCTCGGGGTTGTGCGGGTCGGTCTGCCCCTCGTAGTACGTCGACAGGGCGGCGACGGCGGAGGAGAGCACCGACATGGGGTGCGCGGTGTGCGGCAGCGCGGAGAAGAAGCGCTTGAGGTCTTCGTGCAGCAGCGTGTGCCGACGGATCTTCTCGTCGAACTCGGCCAGCTCTCCGGCGGACGGGAGCTCCCCGTAGATGAGCAGCCACGCGACCTCGAGGTAGCTGGTGCTGCCGGCGAGCTGCTCGATCGGGTAGCCGCGGTAGCGCAGGATGCCCTTATCGCCGTCGATGAAGGTGATGTCCGACTTCGTGGAGGCGGTGTTGACGAAGCCGTAGTCGAGCCCGGTGTAGCCGGTCTGACGGGTCAGCGTCGAGAAGTCGATGCTGTCGTGGCCCGCGGTACCGCGCACCAGGGGGAATTCGGCGGTGGTGTCGCCGATCGTCAGCTTCGCCGTCTGGTCTGCCGCAGCGCTCACGCGGACCTCCTCCTTCTGTCTGATCGCCCCGGCATCGCGGGCGTCAGCAAGTTCTTGATCAAGCCGGAACTGGCGATATCTCTGGCGCCGAGCGCCGGGCCGGGTGCCGACCGAATCGCCTTTACAGCCTAGTCGTCACGCAGGCCTACTGTGACAACCGCCAAAGGGATGGCTGCAACAGGGAGGGATCCTACAGATCCGCGCCGCGCAGGCGTCGCGCCGCTTCCGCGACGCGGTCGGTCGGCGCCGTCAGCGACAGCCGCACGTGCGCAGGCGACGAGGCGCCGTAGAAGTGCCCGGGGCCCGCGAGGATCCCGAGGTCGGCGAGACGCGCCATCGACTCCCAGGCGTCGCGCCCCTCGGTCGCCCAGAGGTACAGCCCGGCCTGCGAGCCGTCGATGCGGAAGCCGGCAGCCTCGACGGCGGGCAGCAGCAGCGCCCGCCGCTCACGGTAGAGCTCCTTCTGCGCCGTGACGTGTGCGTCGTCACCGAGGGCGACGATCATCGCCTGCTGCACCGGCGCGGGCGGCATGAGGCCGAGGTGCTTGCGCGCGGCGAGGAGCTCGCCGACCACGCGGGCGCAGCCGGCGACGAAGGCCGCCCGATAACCCGCGAGGTTGGACTGCTTGCTCAGCGAGTACACGCTGAGGAGATTCGCCCGTGTGCCGCCGGTCACCCGGGGGTCGAGCACCGACGGGATGGCCTCGTCCGCCCAGGGGCCGTCCCAGCCGAGCTCGGCGTAGCACTCGTCGCTGGCCAGCACGGCGCCCAGTTCCCGCGCCCGCTGCACCGCCGCGGCGAGCTCGTCGACCGTCCAGGTGCGGCCGTCGGGGTTGCCCGGGGTGTTGATCCAGATGAGCTTGGCGCCCTCCGGCCACTCCGCCGGGTCGTCGACCGCGAGAGGTGTCGCCCCTGCCACCCGCGCGCCGACCTCATACGTCGGGTAGGCGACGCGAGGATGCACCACGATGTCTCCGGCGCCGAGCCCCAGCAGCGTGGGCAGGAGCGCGACGAGCTCCTTGGAGCCGATCGTCGGCAGCACGTTGTCGACCCGGAGGTCCGGGACGCCGCGGCGGCGGGCGTACCAGTCGACGATGGCCTCCCGGAGCGCGGGGGTGCCGACGGTCTGCGGGTAGGCGTGGGCATCGGTCGCCGCGGCGAGGGCCCGACGGATGATCTCCGGCGTGGGGTCGACCGGCGAGCCGACGGAGAGGTCGATGAGACCGCCCGGGTGCCGGGCGGCGCGCTCACGATACGGGACCACGGCGTCCCACGGGTAGTCGGCGAGGTCGCGGACGCTCACGGAGCGCGCCTACTCGCCCTGCGGCGGGAGCGCGGCGATGATCGGGTGGTCGAACGGGTAGACGCCGACCTTGGCGGCGCCGCCGGGCGAGCCGATCTCGTCGAAGAACTCGACGTTGGCCTTGTAGTAGTCCTGCCACTCGTCGGGCAGGTCGTCCTCGTAGTAGATCGCCTCGACCGGGCACACCGGCTCGCACGCTCCGCAGTCCACGCACTCGTCGGGGTGGATGTAGAGCGACCGTTCGCCCTCGTAGATGCAGTCAACGGGGCACTCGTCGATGCAGGCGCGATCCTTGACATCGACGCACGGGAGGGCGATCACATACGTCACCCCCTCAGTCTACGACCCGCGGACCTCGGGTTCCTCCGAGGACGGCGTGGCGGGGCGGACCGGCTGCCGGGAGAACGACGGCCACGCGATGACGAGCAGCACGATGCCGGCGGCGACATACGTCCAGATGCGCCCGGCGAGGGTGTCCTGCACGACGACGGAGCCGCCGGGGCCGACGCCCGAGATGAGCACGATCATGCCCAGCATCCCCAGACCGGCGGCAACGGCCGCTCCCCGGTCGTGGGTGAGCGCACGGACGGCGATGAGGATCGCGGCGCAGGCGATGGCGGCGACGATGAGGCCGATCGGGGTCGGTCCCCACATGACGCTGTGTGCGATGGTCCCGGCCACGCCGTAGACCCCACCCACCAGGGCAGCAGCCACCCAGGACAGCACCCTCGACAACCACTTCCCGCGCACCCCCCGATCCTACCCGGGCGCTGTCCGGCGGAACGACGTGTCAGGCGGCGAGACCGAACAGCCGCAGCAGCGCGGCGACGAGGGCGGCGGCGGCCACCACCACGAGGAACGACTGCCGCAGCCAGAGGAGTCCCGCTGCGACGAGCAGGGCGGGGACACGCGCGTCGACGGTGATGGCCTGCCCGTCGCCGAGCGACTGCACCGCGACGAGGGCGGCGAGCAGCGCGACGGTGAGGAGATCGGAGATACGGGCCGGACGCGGCGCTTCGAGCACTTTCGGCGGCACGAGATAGCCCACGGCCTTCAGGGCGAGGCAGATCAGGGCCGCGAGGAGGATGGCGCTCCAGAGGGTCATGCGGACCCCTCCCCTTCGCCGGCGCCTGCGGGTCGCGGCGTTCCGAGCCAGTTGAACCATCCGACGACGATCGCGACGAGAGCGGCGACGAGCACCGGGAGTCCGGGCAGGAGGAACGGGGTGAGGGCGGCCGCGATCACGGCGGCCGCGATCCCGACGGCGACCGCCTGCCGTTGACGCAGACGCGGCCACAGCAGGGCGAGGAACGCCGCGGCGGCCGCCGCATCCAGACCCCAGGCCTTCGGGTCGCCGAGCACGTCGCCGACCAGCGCACCGACGAGCGTGGTGAGGTTCCAGCCGAGGAAGATGCCGACACCCGTGACCCAGAAGCCCACCCGGCGCAGGCGCGGATCGTCCTGCGCGATCGCCACGGCGGTGGACTCGTCGATCGTGAAGTGCGCGGCGAGCGCTCGTCGTGCCGGTCCCCCGCCGACGACCGGCGACATGCGCATCCCGTAGGCGACGTTGCGCACCCCGAGCAGGGCGGCGGACGCGATCGCCGAGGGCAGGGCGGCCAGTCCGCCGGCGGTGAAGACGCCCACGAAGGCGAACTGCGATCCCCCGGTGAACATCAGGAGACTGAGCACGCATGTCTGCCACACGTCGAGGCCCGCGGCCACGGCGAGCGCGCCGAAGGAGATCCCGTAGGCGCTCGTCGCGAGCACCACGCCGAGCGCCTCGCGCCACACCTCGCGCTCGGCGGTCATCGGGGTCCGCTCCGCCACGACGTTCGCTTCACTGAACACACGATCATCATTCTGAACATGCCCGGATGCATAGTCAAGCGAACGATCGTTTGCCATGATGAACGCATGGACGATCTCCGCACCCGCCTCGCCCGCACGCTCCGCCGCGAGCGCGAGGCGGCGAACCTGTCCGTGTCCGAGCTCGCCCGGCGGGCCGGCATCTCCAAGGCGACGGTCTCCCAGCTCGAGAGCGGTGCCGGCAACCCGAGCGTCGAGACGCTGTGGGCGCTGGGCGTCGCGCTCGGCGTGCCCTTCGCGGTGCTCGTCGACCAGCAGGCCAACGCCCCCACCCTCATCCGCGCCGACGACCTCGCGGGGGTGCCCTCCTCTGCCGCCGCCTACAGCGCCACACTCCTCTCAGCGAGCCCTCCGGGCGCCCGGCGCGACGTGTACCTCATCCAGGCGGAGCCCGGCGACCCCCGACGCTCGGACCCCCACCATGCGGGCACGATCGAGCACGTGATCCTCATCGCCGGGCAGGCGCGGGTCGGCCCGCCCGAGGATGCCGTGGTGCTGAACCCGGGCGACTACCTGACGTACGCCGGCGACGCGGCGCACGTGTTCGAGGCCATCGCGCCCGGGACGAGCGCCGTGCTCATCTCCGAGCTCCGCTGAAGATCACTCCCCCGGCCCGGCCGGGGAGGGGTCCGGGATCTCGTGCGGACGGTAGTTCGGCAGGCGCGACGCCGGCAGGATCGCGAGCGCGCTCACCGCGGCGAGGATCAGCAGGCCGAGCTTGAGCGTGCGCAGGCGCGACTCCTCGTTCACGGCGACCGCGGCGTCGACCTGTTCCGGCGTCGCGTCCGTGGTCTCCAGGACCGCACGCAGTTCGTCGTTGCTGACGAAGTTCACCTCGTTCAGGTCGACCTGCGACACCAGCGACGGCGGCAGGTCCGGATGCTCCACGACCGCACGGCCCACGTTGAGCGCGAGCAGCGAGACCAGCAGCGCCCCGGCGAGCGCCGTCCCGACCGCGGAGGCGAGGTTCTGCGTGGTGCCGCGCAACGATCCCACGTCGCCGGCGAGCTCGGGCGGCGCCGCGGTCACGAGCACGTTGAAGACCAGGGTGACGAGAGCGCCCTGGCCGATGCCGAACACGATGAGGCCGGCGATGGTCGGCACCGTCTCCCAGTTGTTCGTCACGACGATCGAGAGCCAGACGAGCGCCGCCGTCGTGAGGATGAACCCGAAGACGCCGATCGTGCGCGGCGGGTAGCGCGTGTAGAACCGCACGACGAGCGTCGCCGTGACGAACACCGTGAGGTTGAACGGCATCATCGCGAGGGCGGTGTCGAAGGGCGTCCGCCCCTGGACGATCTGGATGTACAGCGGCACCGTGAAGTTCACGCAGGCTTCCAGCGCCACGACGATGAACATGGCGTACACCGCGGCGCGCTCCCGGGACGAGCCGAGCACGCTCAGATCGATCAGCGGCACCTTGCCCTCCGCCATCCGCCGCCGCGTCCACAGGAAGAACCCCTGGCCCAGCATGATCCCCAGCACGATGAAGATCGGTGCCGGTGAGAGCCCGAAGACCGAGAACGGGGCGGACGGCGCCGCCGCGAGCGCTCCCCAGCTGTTCAGGTTGTTGAATCCGAGGGTCAGCAGCACGATCGCCGCGCCGATGAGGAGGGCCGCGACGAGATCGATGCGGATCGCCGCATCGCCGCGATCGCCGCGCAGCGTGAAGCTCAGCGCGAAGACCGCGACGGCGATCGCCAGCACGATGACGAAGAGCGGACGCCACCCGACGAGCGTCCCGAGCGTCCCTCCGATGAGGAAGGCGCTGACGCCGGAGATCGCGCGTGCCGAGCCGATCGCGCCGATGGCCGTGGCCTGCTGCGGGCCCCGGTAGTTCTCGGCGATCAGAGCCACGATCGAGGGGACGATGATCGCCGCGGCCGCTCCCGCCACGGCCTGCCCGGCGATGGCCCACCAGACGGTCGGGGCGAGGAGCATCATCACGGCCGACCCCGCGAAGAGCGCGACGACGACGCGGAAGATCAGCACCCAGCCGACGCGCTGCCCGAGCTTGGCCCCGGTCATCACGAGCGCCGCGACGGCGAGGCCGTACATCACGATCGTCGTGCTCGCGACGGTCGGCGGGACGCCGAAGTCGCTCACCATGCCGCCGAGCGAGATCGGCAGCGCTGCGACGTTGAAGGACATGAGCACCTGTGCGAGGAACAGGCTGACCATCGGCAGCCAGGACGTCTTCGCGGGGGCGGGGGCCGTGCGGGTCATGAGCGCTCTCCTTCCGAGGCTGACGAGACACGCGCCTCGCCGGCATGCGCGGGCGAGGGCGCGGAGGCGAAGAGGTTCAGCCCCAGCGACCGCGACAGGTGGCCGATCGCCATCTGCGACCGGATCGAGTTGCCCGCCTCGTCCAGCCGGGGCGAGAAGCCGGCGACGGCGCCCTTGCCGGGAGAGACGGCGACGAGGCCGCCCGAGACGCCCGACTTGGCCGGAAGGCCGATCTCGAACAGCCAGTCCCCTGACCGCTCGTACAGCCCACTCGCCGCGACGACGGCGAGCGTGTCACGGCAGACGTCCGCGGAGACCACCCGCTCTCCCGTCACGGGGTTGACCCCGCCGTCGGCGAGCGTGGCCCCCATGACGGCGAGGTCGTGCGCGGTCACGCTGAGCGCGCACTGACGGGTGTAGACGTCGACGATCTCGTCCGGATCGCCGGCCAGTCGTCCGTAGCTGCGCAGCAGCCATCCGAGCGCGCGGTTGCGCTCGTTCGACCCGGCCTCGGAGGCGTAGACCTCGCCGTCCAGGCTCAGCGGTCGTCCGGCGAACGCGGACAGCCCCTCGCGGACGCGCTCCCACTGCTCCACCGCCGTGGCGCCGGGCATCAGCGCCGTGGTCGCGATCGCCCCGGCGTTGACCATCGGGTTGCGCGGATGCCCGTCGTTGAGCTCCAGCGCCACCACCGAGTTGAAGGCGAGGCCGGTGTTGTTGACGCCCACGATCTCGCGGACCCGCTCGTGGCCGTGCTCCTGGATCGCCAGCGCGTAGACGAACATCTTCGAGATCGACTGGATGGAGAACGCGTGCAGCGCGTCTCCGGCGTCGTGGATGCCGCCGCCCACCTCGATCACCGCGAGCCCGAACAGCTCCGGATCGACCGCGGCGAGGACGGGGATGTAGTCCGCCACCTCCCCGGACACCTCGTCCGCGTACCGGGCGTGCGCCTCCCGCACGAGCTCGTCCACCCGCTCCCATCCGGGAAGCGTGCCCGTGGAGACCTCCTGCGGGACGTCGAGCCAGACGGTGGGGTCGAGCACCATTCCTCCTCGGAAATCGCGACGCCCCCAGCCGCCTCCCTGTCACGGTAGCGTCCGTGTCGGGTGACGGCTAGGGGCAATCGTCCGCGAGGGGGCCCGCTCTGCGGCTCAGTACCAGTTCATGGCCTGGGAGTGTCCCCAGGCGCTGCACGGGGTGCCGTAGGCGTCGGCGATGTACTGCAGGCCCCAGGCGATCTGGGTGGCGGCGTTCGTCTGCCAGTCGGCACCCGCCGAGGCCATCTTGCTGCCGGGCAGCGCCTGCGGGATGCCGGTCGCTCCCCCGTCGTTGTTGTACGCCTGGTAGTTCCAGCCGGACTCCTTGTTCCACAGCGAGTTCAGGCAGGAGAACTGGTCGCCGCCCCAGCCGTAGCGGTCGGCCATCATCTGCTGTGCGGTGGCCCGAGCCCCGTCCGGCGTGTTCGCGGAGGCGAGCGCCGCCGCTGCGGCCGCCGCCTTCTCCTCGGCGGCGCGGGCGGCGTCCTCTGCCGCCTTCTTCTCCTGCGCGGCCGTGAAGGCCTCCTGGAGGTCTGCGGTGGCCGTCACGACCTTCTCGGTCTCGGCTTCGGCCTGCTCGGCCGTCACGGTGATGAGGACCAGCGGGAGGGTGGATCGATCGGCGAGGGTCTCCAGGTCGTCCTCGAGAGCGGTGGTGTCCACGGACGCCGCCGCGCCCACGTCGAGGCCCGACTCGGCGACCTCCGTGGACAGGCTCTTCGCCGCGGCGACCGCATCGGTCGCGTTCGAGACCGTCATGACGGCCTGATCGGCGATACGGGTGAGGGGCTCGGTGCCGAGGTCGTGGCTCGTGACGGCGGAGGTGGCGTCGGAGCGCTCCGCTCCGGCCGCCGGGGCGGAGGCGAGGCCCACGCTGAGGGTGATGCCGACGAGCGCGGCCGTGGCGGCGCCGAGGGCGATGAGGGGTGTACGGGTGACGGTGGCGCGAGCGGCTGCCGCGTCGGAGGCGCGCCGAAGCGCACGGGTCTTCTGAAGCAAGGCTTTGACTTTCGGGTCGTCGTACGCCCATATCGGGGACTCATCGGGAGCTCGCCCCGGGCGCAAGTCAACGAGTCTGCGTCATCAACCTGAACGAAAACTAGCCCTCACCTGGGATTTTCATGAGAGAGGGCCCCACACGGCCAGGCGGCGGCGTGGGGCCCTCTCGAAAGGAGTGCGGTGCGATCAGGCGTTCGCGTCCTGACGCTTGAGACGCGAGGCCTCGCGACCGCGGACGGTCTGGTCGAGGATCACCTTGCGGATGCGGACCTTCTCCGGAGTCACCTCGACGCATTCGTCGTCGCGCGCGAACTCCAGGCTCTCCTCCAGCGTGAGGATGCGCGGCGGCGTCATCGACTCGAAGTTGTCGGCCGTGGAGGAGCGCATGTTGGTGAGCTTCTTCTCCTTGGTGATGTTGACGTCCATGTCGTCGGCGCGCGAGTTCTCGCCGATGACCATGCCCTCGTAGACCTCTTCGGTCGGCTGCACGAAGAACGACATGCGCTCCTGGAGCGCGATCATCGCGAAGGGGGTGACGACACCCGAGCGGTCGGCCACGATCGAGCCGTTCTGGCGGGTGGTGATCTGCCCCGCCCACGGCTCGTAGCCGTGCGAGATCGCGTTGGCGATTCCCGTGCCGCGCGTGGTCGTGAGGAACTCGCTGCGGAAGCCGATGAGACCACGCGAGGGCACGACGAACTCCATGCGCACCCAGCCGGTGCCGTGGTTGGTCATGTTCTCCATGCGACCCTTGCGGTTCGCGAGGAGCTGGGTGATCGCGCCGAGGTGCTCCTCCGGCGTGTCGATGGTCAGGTGCTCGAACGGCTCGTAGACCTTGCCGTCGATCTTCTTGGTGACCACCTGCGGCTTGCCGACCGTGAGCTCGAAGCCCTCGCGGCGCATGTTCTCGACGAGGATCGCGAGGGCCAGCTCACCGCGGCCCTGCACCTCCCAGGCGTCGGGACGGCCGATGTCGACGACCTTGAGCGACACGTTGCCGATGAGCTCGCGGTCCAGGCGGTCCTTCACCATGCGGGCGGTGAGCTTGTGCCCCTTGACCTTGCCCATGAGCGGCGAGGTGTTCGTGCCGATCGTCATGGAGATCGCGGGGTCGTCGACCGTGATGGCCGGCAGCGGACGGATGTCCTCGGGGTCGGCGATGGTCTCGCCGATCGTGATGTCCTCGAAGCCGGCGATGGCGACGATGTCGCCGGGGCCGGCGGATTCTGCCGGGTAGCGCTCCAGAGCGCGGGTCTTCAGCAGCTCGGTGATGCGGGCGTTGCTGGTCGAGCCGTCGGAGCGGACCCACGCGACCGTCTGGCCCTTCTTGAGCGTGCCGTTGAAGACGCGCAGCAAGGCGAGGCGACCGAGGAAGGGGCTGGAGTCCAGGTTCGTGACCCAGGCCTGCAGCGGGGCCTCGTCGTCGTAGGCCGGGGCCGGGACGTGCTCGAGGATGGCCTCGAACAGCGGCTCGAGGTCGTCGTTGTCGGGCAGCGAGCCGTCGGCCGGACGGTTCTGCGACGCGGCACCGGCGCGACCGGAGGCGTAGACCACGGGCACGTCGAGCAGCGCGTCGACGTCGAGGTCGGGCACGTCGTCGACGAGATCGGAGGCCAGGCCCAGCAGGAGGTCGTGCGCCTCCTCCTCGACCTCGGCGATCCGGGCGTCCGGACGGTCGGTCTTGTTGACCAGGAGGATGACGGGGAGCTTGGCCTCGAGCGCCTTGCGCAGCACGAAGCGGGTCTGCGGCAGCGGGCCCTCGCTCGCGTCCACGAGCAGCACGACGCCGTCGACCATCGACAGGCCGCGCTCGACCTCGCCGCCGAAGTCGGCGTGGCCGGGGGTGTCGATCACGTTGATCGTGATCTCCTTGCCGCCGGCGTGCTTGCCCTTGTAGGTGATCGCCGTGTTCTTGGCGAGGATCGTGATGCCCTTCTCGCGCTCCAGATCGTTGGAGTCCATCGCGCGCTCCTCCACGTGCGAGTGTTCGCCGAAGGAGCCCGTCTGGCGGAGCATCGCGTCGACGAGCGTGGTCTTGCCGTGGTCGACGTGGGCGACGATTGCGACGTTGCGGAGGTCAGAGCGGAGGGCGTGCGCCATACAAGGGTCCTCAAAGAGTGTGGGGTTGCGCCGGGAAGCCGACGTTCCAGGATAACGTACGCGCGGATCGGGTTCCTGAACGCACGTCGTACCATCGTCCCGTGACCCTCCCCGACCCGACTCCCCCGGTGCCGCAGACGCCGTCGACCGCGCCCATCCGGAGGGACGAGCCGCGCGATGAAGGTCGAGGGCGCCTGTGGTGGGAGATCGCCATCGTGCTCGCCCTGGGTCTGGGCCAGTCCGCGGTCTACGCGATCGTGCAGCTCGCCTATCGACTCACGGACGACACCCCCCTCGCGGATCAGACCGCCACCCTCAACCCCTCCCGCAGCGACCGGGAGGTGTTCGACCTCATCTATCAGGTGCTGTCGATCGGATTCGCCCTGGTGCCGGTGCTCCTCGTGTGCTTCCTCCTCTGGCAGCGCCGTCGCCCGCACCTGGAGCGCCTCGGCCTGGACGGCACCCGGGTGGCCGGCGACGTCGGCCGCGGCGTGCTCCTCGTCCTCGCGATCGGCGTGCCGGGGCTGGCGCTCTACCTCGGCGGGCGGGCGCTCGGACTGTTCGTGGCCGTGAACCCCGCGGGTCTGGACGCGCACTGGTGGACCGTGCCGATCCTCCTGCTCGCCGCCGCCCGCGCATCGCTCCAGGAGGAGTTCGTCGTGCTCGGGTACCTGTTCGCCCGCCTGCGGCAGCTCGGATGGTCGCCGTGGACGATCATCGTCTCGACCTCCGTGCTCCGTGCGACGTACCACCTCTATCAGGGGCCCGGTGCCTTCATCGGCAACCTCGCGATGGGGCTGCTGTTCGGGTGGCTCTACCACCGCACCGGTCGGCTGCTGCCGTTCCTGGTGGCGCACTTCCTCATCGACGCGGCGGCGTTCGTCGGCTATCCCTGGGCCGCGGCGACCTGGCCCGCCCTGTTCGGTCTTCCCGGCTGAGGCGCGCTCAGCCGAGGTTGACGACGACGAGCGCCGCGACGGCCCACAGCACGATGACAGCGAGGGCGATGAGGGCCGGGCCGTCCCAGCTGCGTCGGACCGGGGCGTCCGCCGTCGAGGGTGCCGCGCTCCACAGGTCGCGGATGCCGGTGAGCACCCGGAGCGCCGACGGCACCTTCACCTCAGCGTCCTCCTCGCGGGACGGACGAGGCGGACGTGCCTTGGCCGGTCCGCCCCAACAGCTCACGGTGCGGCCGTCGTCCAGCGTGAACTCGAGCTGCCAGCGCATGTCGATGTCCTGCACACGCGCCCAGCCGAAGGTCGTGCGACGCAGCAGGTTCTGCACCACGGCCCCCTCCTGATCCACGCGGACGAAGGAGACGAAAGCGGTCTCGTAGACGATCCACAGCCCGAGCAGCAGCCAGGGCGCCACGAGGAGCGCCTGCACGATGCTGCCGTTGACGACGGTGTCCCCGAGCAGGAACAGCACCAGCAGGATGCTGAGGACGAAGACGACGGTGCCCGAGGGCGCACGGTAGGTCCGTGCGCCCTCGGGGTGTCCGGGAGATGCCACCTCAGAGGCCGCCGAGCGGGATCGAGGCACCGGGGATCGCCTGCAGCAGACGATCCGTGTACTCCTCCTGCGGGTTCGCGAAGATCTCGTCGACCGTCCCCTGCTCGACGACCTTGCCCTTCTCCATGACGCAGACCAGGTCGCTGGAGACCCGGACGACCGCGAGGTCGTGCGTGATGAAGAGGTACGTCAGGTTCAGCTCCGACTGGAGTTCGGCGAGCAGCTGCAGGATCTGGTCCTGCACGAGCACGTCGAGTGCCGACACCGCCTCGTCGAGGACGATGATGTCGGGCTTGAGCGCCAGCGCACGCGCGATCGCCACGCGCTGCCGCTGTCCGCCGGAGAGCTCGTTCGGGTAGCGCGTGGCCAGCGCCTGCGGCAGGGCGACCTGCTCCAGGAGCTCCTCCACGCGAGCCCGATGCGAGGCCCGGTCGCCGACGCCGTGGATCTGCAGCGGCTCCGCGATGGTGTTGCCGATGTTCCGCAGCGGATCCAGCGACCCGTAGGGGTCCTGGAACACCGGCTGCATGCGCCGGCGGAGTCCGAACGACTGCGCGTTCGACAGATGGGACACGTCCTGCCCGTCGATCTCGATCGTCCCGCTCGTCGGCTCCTCCAGCTTGAGGACCATCTTCGCGACCGTGGACTTCCCCGAACCGGACTCACCGACGAGCGCCAGCGTCTTTCCGCGCGGGATCTCGAACGACACGTCGTCCACCGCCCGGAACGCCTCGCTGCGGAAGTTGCCCTGCCGGATCTTGTAGTCCTTGGTCAGGCCGGCCACGCGGACCGTCGGCGGGATGTCGGCCAGGTCATCGAGCGTCTCGATGCCCCGGTCCTCCACGACCGCCTGGATCCGCTGCGAGGCGACGCTGGGCGCCGCGGCGACCAGTCGCTTCGTGTACGGGTGCTGCGGGTTCTCCAGGATCTGCCGGCTGGGGCCCGCCTCGACGATGTTGCCGCCGTTCATGACGATGATCTTCTCGGCGCGTTCGGCCGCGAGTCCGAGGTCGTGCGTGATCAGCAGCACCGAGGTGCCCTTGTCGCGCGTGAGCGACGCCATGTGGTCGAGGATGACCCGCTGCACCGTCACGTCGAGAGCCGAGGTCGGCTCGTCGGCGATGAGGAGCTTCGGGTCGGCGGCGAGGCCGATCCCGATCAACGCGCGCTGGCGCATTCCGCCGGAGAACTGGTGCGGGTACTGGTGCAGGCGACGCTCGGCATCCGCCAATCCGGCCTGCTGAAGCACCTCGATCGTCCGCGCCTTCGCCGCGGCGCGCCCCTGGGCGACGCCGTTCGCGCGGACGGCCTCCTTCACCTGGAAGCCGATGCTCCACACGGGGTTCAGGCTCGACATCGGGTCCTGCGGGACGAAACCGATGTCTCGACCGCGCACCGCCTCCATGTCGCGCCGGCTCAGCCCGGTCAGCGGGCGGCCCTCCAGCGTGATGGACCCGCCCGTGATCGTTCCCGTGCCCGGGAGGAGGTCGACGATGGCGGTCGCCGTGGTCGACTTGCCCGAGCCGGACTCGCCGACGATGGCCACCGTCTCACCGGGCATCACGTCGAACGTGACGCCGTGCAGGACCTCGCGCATCCCGCCCTGGGTGCGGAACGCGACGGTGAGGTCGCGCACGCTCAGCAGCGGCATCTGTGGGGTGGTGCGGTCGCTCATCGGCGAGCCCTCGCCTTCGGGTCGATGGCGTCTCGGATGAGCTCGCCGAGGCTCACGAAAGCGAGCACCGCGAGGGTGAGCGCGATCGACGGATAGATGAGGGACATCGGAGCGACGCGCAGAGCCGCCTGCGCCTGGCTGATGTCCTTGCCCCAGGAGACGACGGTGCCGTCGAGCCCGACGCCCAGGAACGACAGCGTGGCCTCGGCCACGATGGCGGCGGCGAGCCCGAGCGTCGAGACCACCAGGAGCGGTGCGATCCCGTTGGGAACCACGTGGGTCACCAGCGTCTTGAACTGCGACAGCCCCAGAGCGCGCGATGCCATGACGAAGTCGGCCTGACGCACCCGCAGGATCTCGGCGCGCACGACGCGAGCCGTCGAGGCCCACGAGAACCCACCGATCGCGAGCGCGAGCGTCCACACCGACCGGTAGTCCGACAGCACGGTCATCACCACGAGCGCAGCGAGGATGTACGGGATCGCGAAGAAGATGTCCCCCACGCGCGAGAGCAGGGCATCGAGCCAGCCGCCGTAGAAACCGGCGATGGCTCCCATGATGAGGCCGAGGACCGCGGAGATCACGGTCGCGATCAGACCGACGGCCAGCGAGGTCTGCGCACCCCACACGACACGCGCGTAGATGTCACACCCCTGGAAGTTGTAGCCGAGCGGATGGCCCGGCGTGGGGCCCTCGTTGCTGTACATCAGGTCGCAGGCGCGCGGATTGACCTGCGTGAACAGGGTCGGCCAGAACGACATCAGCACGAACACGGCGGCGAGGAACACCGAGAACCAGAACAACGGTCGACGGCGCAGGTCGCGCCAGGCGTCTCGCCACAGGTTGCTGGGCTTGTCGCCGACGCGGACGGCATCGACGGAGATCGTCTCGGTCTCGACCGGGGCGACGTAGTGCTTCTGTGTGGTGGGGTCAGACATAGCGGATCCTCGGGTCGAGCAGACCGTAGAGCAGGTCGATGACAAGGTTCACCAGCACGTACAGGATGACGAACACCGTCACGAAGGAGACCACCGTCGGCCCCTCCCCGCGGATCGCCGCCTGATAGAGCGTGTTGCCGACACCGGGGATGTTGAAGATCCCCTCGGTTACGGTGGCCCCGACGAGCAGGACACCGAAGTTCGTGGCGGAGTTGGTGATGACCGGGATGAGGGAGTTGCGCAGCACGTGCACGGGGAGGACGCGTCGCCGCGAGAGCCCCTTGCTGTAGGCCGTGCGCACCCAATCCTGGTTGAGGGTGTCGATCACCGAGCTGCGCATCAGGCGCATGCTGACGGCGAACAGGCTGAACCCGAGGACGAGCGCGGGGAGCCACAGGCCGCCCCAGTCGTTGTCGGACCCGACTGTCGGACTGAACCAGCCCCATTGGATCGCCAGGAAGTACTGCGCCAGGAAGCACATCACGAAGATCGGGATGGCGAGAGCCACGAGCGCGATGAGCAGGGCCGTCGTGTCGAAGAGCTTCCCCTTGCGCAGCGCCGAGATGGTGCCGACGGAGATCGCGAGGGTGAACTCGACGCCGATCGCCATGATCGCGAGACGCCCCGTGACGGGCAGGGTGTCGACGAGGACGTCGGAGACCGGTCGGCCGGAGAAGGTCACGCCGAGATCGCCCTGGAAGACACCGGTGATGTAGTACCAGTACTGCACTAGGAACGGATCGTTGAGGTGGTACTCCTCGCGGAGCGCGTTGACGAGGGCCTCACTGGGCGTGCGGTCGCCGAACAGCGCGAGGATCGGGTCTCCCGGCATCGCGAAGACGAGGAAGTAGATGAGCAGGGTGGCCCCGAAGAAGACGGGGATCACCTGGAGAAGACGTCTGAGGATATAGCTGAGCATCCGCTGTCGCTTTCGGGCGGTCGCGAACAGGCAGGACGGAAGCACCCGACGAGGCGGTGACGGAAGACCGTCACCGCCTCGCGGTTGCGAGCTCCGTCAGGCCTATTCGGCAGCCTTCGTGATCTCGTAGTACAGCGGGACAGAGTTCCAGCCGAAGGTGACGTTGTCCACCGTGTCGGCGTAGCCACCGGTCACGTTGGAGTACCACAGCGGGATCGCGGGGAGGTCGTTGAAGAGGATCTCCTGCGCCTTGGTGAACTCCTCGACCTGGGCCGCGGTGTCGGTGTTGCTGATGCCGTCGGCGATCAGCTTGTCGAACTCGGGGTTCGAGTAGTCACCGTCGTTCGAGCCGGCGTTGGTCGCGTAGAGCGGGCCGAGGAAGTTGTACAGACCGGGGTAGTCGGCCTGCCACCCCGAGCGGGCAGCGGTCTTGATGCTGTTGTTGTTGATCTCCTCGCGGATGACCGAGAAGGTCGGGTACGGGTCGCCCGAGGCCTCGATGCCCAGCGTGTTCGAGATCGCGTTGGTCACGGCCTCGACCCACTCCTGGTGGCCGCCGTCGGTGTTGTAGGCGATCTTGAACTCGCCCTCCCACGGGGAGATCGCGTCGGCCTCGGCCCACAGCTCCTTGGCCTTCTCCGGGTCGTACTTCAGGACCTCGTTGCCCGCGATCGAGTCGGACCAGCCGTCGATGACCGGCGACGTGAAGTCGGAGGCCGTGGTGCGGGTGCCGAAGAAGATCTTGTCGGTGATCTGGTCGCGGTCGAACGCCATCGAGATGGCCTGGCGACGGAGGATGCCCTCTTCGCCCGAGAAGTGCGGCAGGAACTGCCCGATCGTGAACGACTGGAACACGGCGGACGGCTGGTTCACGGCGCGATCCCCGAGGTCGTCCTGGAACGTCGGCAGCGAGACGGCGGGGATGACGTCGATGACGTCGACCTTGTTGCCCTGCAGGTCGGCGTAGGCCGCATCCTGGGTCGCGTAGAACTTGATCGTCAGACCGCCGTTCTTCGCCTGGCGCCCGCCTTCGTAGTCGTCGTTGCGGACCAGGTCGATCTGCACGTCGTGCTGCCAGGCGCCGTCGCCGTCAAGCTTGTACGGACCGTTGCCGATCGGGTTCTCGCCGAAGGCGTCGATGTCCTCGAACGCCGCGTCGGGCAGCGGGTAGTACGCCGAGTAGCCGAGGCGCAGCGCGAAGTCGGCGGCCGGCTTGTTCAGGGTGATCTTGAAGGTGTAGTCGTCCACCTGCTCGAGGCCGGTCATGTCGCCCTGCGCGCCGTACACCTCGTCGGTGTTCTGGAAGCCCTCGATGTCCTCGAAGAAGTAGTTCGAGAGGTGGGCGTTCTCCGCCTGGGCGCCGTAGTTCCACGCCTTGATGAAGTTGTCGGCCGTGACCTCTTCACCGTCGGAGAAGGTCTGCCCCTCCTTCAGCTTCACCGTGAGGTGCTGCGGGTCTTCGGTCACGATCTCCTCGGCCATGTCGTTGACCGGCTTGCCCTCGGCGTCGTAGTAGACGAGTCCGGCGAAGATCTCGTCGAGGATCTTGCCGCCGCCGACCTCGTTGGTGTTGGTCGGGATGAGCGGGTTCTCCGGCTCGGAGCCGTTCGTGGTGATGATGGCGTCCGGGTCAGCCTTCGCCCCGCTGCCGTCGTCTCCCGAGTTGCCGCCGCCGCTGGCGCAGCCTGCCAGGGTCAGGGCGCCGATCACGAACAGTGCGCTGCCCGCGAGGGCGATCTTGTTGCGCTTCACTTTTGTCCTCCTGTGGACGTGGGAATTCTGCGCGGCTCATCATCGAGCGCGCAGGGATACCTGAGCGTAACCCGGGGGTCGCGCGTCCAGGACGTTCGGCTAACGAACTGTTACTGAGTGGTGACCATCTGTCACATGACCGAAACATGGCGCAACGCGAACGGCGCCGCGCCGCCGGGAGGCGGGCGCGACGCCGTTCGTCGTGCGGGTCCGTGTCAGGCGAAGGCCTCGATCGGCGGGCAGGCGCAGACGAGGTTGCGGTCGCCGTACGCCTGGTCGATCCGGCGGACCGGCGGCCAGTACTTCGCCGCCACCAGCGAGCGCACCGGGTAGGCGGCCTCCTCGCGGGTGTAGGCGTGCGCCCACTCCCCCGCGATGAGCGAGACCGCGGTGTGCGGGGCGTGCACGAGCGGGTTGTCGTCCGCAGGCCAGCGCCCCGCGGCGACGGCGTCCGCCTCGGCCTTGATCATGATCATGGCCTCGATGAAGCGCTCGATCTCGTCGAGGTCCTCCGACTCGGTGGGCTCCACCATGAGGGTGCCGGCGACCGGGAACGACATGGTCGGCGCGTGGAAGCCGTAGTCGATCAGGCGCTTGGCGACGTCGTCGACGGAGATGCCGGTGGCCTCCTTGAGCGGACGCAGGTCGAGGATGCACTCATGCGCGACCCGTCCGTTCTCCCCCGTGTAGAGCACCGGGAAGTGCCCGCCGAGGCGCTCGGCGATGTAGTTCGCCGAGAGGACCGCCGCGGCGGTCGCGCGCCGGAGCCCCTCGGCGCCCATCATGCGCACGTACGCCCACGAGATCGGGAGGATGCCCGCAGAGCCGCACGGGGCCGCGGAGATCACCGCGCCCTCGAACGTGTGGCCACCGAAGTGCTCGGCGCGCTGCGCGAGCGGGTGCGACGGCAGGTACGGCGCGAGGTGGGCCTTCGCCGCGACCGGACCGATGCCCGGGCCGCCGCCGCCGTGCGGGATGGCGAAGGTCTTGTGCAGGTTGAGGTGCGAGACGTCGCCGCCGAGGTCGCCGAATCGCGCGTACCCGAGGAGCGCGTTGAGGTTCGCTCCGTCGACGTACACCTGACCGCCGGCCGCGTGCACCGCCCCGGTGATCTCGACGACCTGCTCCTCGTAGACGCCGTGCGTGGACGGGTACGTGATCATCAGCGCCGCCAGGTCGTCGGCGTGCTGGGCGATCTTCGCGCGGAGGTCGTCCAGGTCGACGTTGCCGAGCGCGTCGCTCGCCACCACGACGACCTTCATGCCGGCGAGCACGGCGGAGGCCGCGTTCGTGCCGTGGGCGGAGGATGGGATGAGGCACACGATGCGGTGGTCGTCGCCGTTCGCGCGGTGGTAGCCGCGGATCGCGAGGAGGCCCGCCAGCTCACCCTGCGAGCCGGCGTTCGGCTGCAGCGACACCGCGTCGTACCCGGTGATCTCGGCGAGCCAGCCCTCGAGCTGGTCGATGAGCTCCAGGTAGCCGCGCACGTCGGCCTCCGGGGCGAACGGGTGGATGCCCGCGAACTCCGGCCACGTGATGGCGGCCATCTCCGTGGCGGCGTTGAGCTTCATCGTGCACGAGCCGAGCGGGATCATGCCGCGGTCGAGGGCGTAGTCCCGGTCGGACAGGCTCTTCAGGTACCGCATCATGGCGGTCTCGCTGCGGTGGCTGTGGAACACCGGGTGCGTGAGGTACTCGTCCTCGCGGCGGAGGGCGTCCGGCAGCGCGTCCGCGTCGCCGAGGCCGAAGCCGAAGGCGCGCTCCTGCTTCCCGCCGAAGACCTGCGCGACCTGGTGCAGCTCGGCCACCGTGGTCGTCTCGTCCACCGCGATGCCGATCGTGTCGGCGTCGGCGACCCGCAGGAGGATTCCGAAGCCACCCCGCGCCTGGTCGGCGTACTCCGCCGCCCGGCCCGGGACGCGCACGGTCAGCGTGTCGAAGAAGTGCTCGTGGACGACCTCGGCGCCGGCCTCGACGAGCCAGTCGCGCAGCAGGGCCGCCTTGGCGGCGACGTCGCGGGCGATCTCGCGGAGCCCGTCCGGGCCGTGGTAGACCGCGTACATCGAGGCCATCACGGCGAGGAGCACCTGGGCGGTGCAGATGTTCGACGTCGCCTTCTCGCGGCGGATGTGCTGCTCGCGGGTCTGCAGCGAGAGGCGGTAGGCCGGCTTGCCCTCGGCGTCGACGGACACGCCGACGAGGCGTCCGGGCAGCTGCCGCTCCAGGCCTGCGCGCACGGCCATGTAGCCGGCGTGCGGGCCGCCGAAGCCCATCGGCACGCCGAAGCGCTGCGTCGTTCCCACGGCCACGTCGGCCCCGAGGGTGCCGGGCGCGGTGAGGAGCGTCAGCGCGAGGAGGTCGGCAGCCGCGACGGCGAGCGCGCCGGCGACGTGCGCGGCGTCGAACACCGCGGACGGATCCCACACACGGCCCGAGGCCCCGGGGTACTGCACGAAGACGCCGAAGAGCTCAGCGGGAAGCTCCTCCCCCGCCGCGAAGTCGACCGTGACGAGCTCGATGCCGAGCGCCTCGGCCCGGGACGCGAGCATGGCCTTCGTCTGCGGCAGCGCATCCGCGTCCACTGCGAAGACGTTGGAGGAGGTCTTCGAGGCCCGGCGCGCGAGCAGCATCGCCTCCACGACCGCGGTCGACTCGTCGAGCATCGACGCGTTCGCGGTGGTGAGGCCGGTGAGCTCGGCCACCATGGTCTGGAAGTTGATGAGCGCTTCCAGGCGCCCCTGCGAGATCTCGGGCTGGTACGGCGTGTAGGCCGTGTACCAGGACGGGTTCTCGAGCACGTTGCGCTGGATGACCTGCGGCGTGACGGTGCCGTAGTAGCCGAGGCCGATCATCGAGCGGTTCACCGTGTTCCGCGCGGCGAGGGCACGCAGTTCGGCCAGTGCCTCGGTCTCCGACGCGGCGACCGGGATGCGGGAGTCGGCGACCGCGTCCTCCGGTCCCGTGTAGATCGAGGCGGGGACGGCCTGACGCATGAGCTCCTCGACCGGGCTCAGCGTCCCGTTGCCGGCGGAGCCGAGACCCAGCGCGTCGAGCATCGTGCGCTGGGCGGCCTCGGTCGGTCCGATGTGACGATCGGCGAATGCAACCACGTCTGGATCAGCCCTCCGTGAGTGCGACGTACGCGTCGCGGTCCAGCAGTCCGTCCAGCGCACCGGCGGCGACGGACACCTTGAGCAGCCAGCCGCCCTCGAACGGCTCGGCGTTGACGAGCGAAGGGTCGTCGACGACGGCATCGTTGACCTCGACGACCGTGCCGGCGACCGGAGCGTAGAGCTCCCCGACCGACTTCGTGGACTCGATCTCGCCGACCACGGAGCCGGCGGTCAGCTCGGTGCCGACGGCAGGGAGCTCGACGAAGACGACATCCCCCAGCTTCTCGGCGGCGTAGTCGGTGATGCCGATCGTCACGGTGTCGCCGTCACCGGCGATCCATTCGTGCTCGTCGGTGTAGCGGAGTGCGCTGAGGTCGGTCATTTTGTCCTCCGGTAGAAAGGCAGGGCGGTCACGGTCGCGGGGATGCGGGTCCCCCGCACATCAAGGAATACTGCGGTTCCCTCTTCCGCGGAAGAAGGGTCGACGTACGCCATCGCGATGGGATGGCCGAGCGTCGGGCTCAGGGCACCGCTGGTGATCTCTCCGATCGGGGTGCCGTCGGCGTCGACGACCGCGTAGCCGGCGCGGCCGGCGCGTCGTCCTTCGGCCGTCAGGCCGACGAGGATGCGGGCATCGTCGGCGGGCGCCGGAGCATCCTTGCCGACGAAACGGTCCTTCGCGACGACCACGACGCGGCCGAGGCCGGCCTGGGCGGGTGCGGTGTCGAGGCTGAGCTCGTGGCCGTACAGCGGCATGCCCGCCTCCAGGCGGAGCGTGTCGCGCGCGGCGAGGCCGGCGGGGACGAGTCCGTGCGGCGCGCCGGCGTCGAGGACGGCGTCCCACAGCGCGGTCGCGTGGGCGGCCGGGACGAGGAGCTCGAAGCCGTCCTCCCCGGTGTAGCCGGTACGGGCGAGGAGCAGCGGCTCGCCGGCGAACGACGCGGTCGCCCACGCGTAGTACTTCTGCTCCGCCCAGGGGATGCTGACGTCGGCGATGCCCGCCGTCGCCGCGAGGATCTCCTCGGCCCGCGGGCCCTGCACGGCGATCAGCGCGTAGTCGTCCGAGACGTCGTCGACCTCCACGGCGCCCGCGTCCGCGTCCGCGATCCGCTCGGTGAGAGCCCGACGCACGGCGTCGCGGTTGCCCGCGTTCGAGATGATGAGGAAGTCGTCGTCGGCCAGCCGGTACACGATCACGTCGTCGACGATGCCGCCCTCCGCCGTCAGCAGCAGGGAGTACTTCGCCTTGCCGACCGCGAGCGCCGACAGCCGCCCGGCGAGGGCGTAGTCGAGGAAGGCCGCCGCGCCGGTGCCGCGGACCGTGAACTCGGCCATGTGCGAGATGTCGAAGACGCCCGCTGCCTGCCGCACCGCGTGGTGCTCGGCGAGGTCGGACGTGTAGCGCACCGGCATCTGCCAGCCGCCGAAATCGGTGAAGGAGGCGCCGAGCGCCTCATGGCGCTCGCGCAACGGGGTGTAGCGGGGGTCGGACATGGAGTTCTCCCGGGCTGGTTCGGGCGGGACGACGACGTCGTCCCTGGGAACTCCCCCTCTGTCATGGGCCTGAGAGCTTCGCCCGCGCGAGCGCAGGGCTTTCACCGTCGGCGGATCCCCCGGTGCTCGGGATCGCTTTTCAGAGCGGCCGGACCTCCGCGGTACGCGTACCTGAGAGATTGGCGGGGAGGCTTGCTCCTTCGGTGCCCGGCTGCATGCGCCGGGGCTCTCCCGCGTCGGTCGTTCGGCCTGTCTTCGATTGTGGGTTCAGTCTAGCGGTCTCCCCCGCCCGCTCAGGAGCCCAGCGCGAGCTCCGCCCTGACCTCGTCGCGGAGCCTGCCGAGGTTCTCCGGTTCGGGGGCCGCCGCCAGAAGCGTCCTGGTGTACTCGTGCTGCGGGTTCAGGATCACCTCGTCGGCCGATCCCCGCTCCACGACGTCGCCCCGGAAGAGGACCATGATGTCGTCGGAGAAGTGCCGCGCGGTCGCCAGGTCGTGCGTGATGTAGAGGACGCCGAGGTTCTCCTCCCGCTGCAGCTCGGCGAGCAGGTTGAGCACGCCGAGCCGGATCGACACGTCGAGCATCGACACCGGCTCGTCCGCCACGATGAACCGGGCGCCGGGGGCCAGGGCCCGCGCGATCGCCACACGCTGCCGCTGTCCGCCGGAGAGCTCGTGCGGGCGCCGTTCGGCGAAGCTCTCGCCCGGAGTGAGCCGCACGCGCTCCAGCAGCTCGATCGCCCGCGCCCGCACCTCGCGACTGTCGAGCTTGGGGTGGTGCAGCCGGATCGGACGCTCCAGGTGGTGCACGACCGTGTGGAACGGGTTCAGCGAGGCGAACGGGTCCTGGAAGACCATCTGCACGTCCGACCGGTAGCGCTCGAGGGCCGACCCCCGCGTGCCGGACTCCTCGCCGTCGAGGAGGATGCTGCCCGAGGTCGGCGTCTCCAGCTTCATCAGCATCCGGGCGATGGTGGACTTGCCCGACCCGGACTCGCCGACGAGAGCCGTGGTCCGCCCGGCCTCCAAGGTGAACGACACGTCTTTCACCGCGTGCAGCACGCTCGTGCGGAACCCCGATCGCAGGTGGAAGTCCTTCACGAGGTTCCTCGCCTCGAGGGTGCCGCCGCGCCTCGTCCCGTCCACGCTCATCGGATGACCTCCTGGTTGACGCCGCCGCTGCGGACGAAGTCGCCCCGCTCGCCCGTGAGGGACGGGAAGCTCGACAGCAGGCGCTGGGTGTACTCGTGCTGCGGGTTGCGGTAGATCTCCGCCGCGGTGCCCTGCTCGACGATCCGGCCCTGCAGCATGACAGCGATGCGGTCGCTGATCTCGATGAGCATGGGCAGGTCGTGTGTGATGAAGATGACCGCGAAGCCGAGCTTCTCGCGCAGGCGCATGATCTCCCGGATGATGCCGCGCTGCACGACCACGTCGAGCGCCGTGGTGGGCTCGTCCATGATCATGACCTGCGGGTCGAGCGCCAGCGCCATGGCGATCATCATGCGCTGGCGCATACCGCCGGAGAGCTCGTGCGGGAAGCTCGTCAGCCGCCCGGGGTCCACGCCGACGAGCGTGAGCAGCTCCTCGGCGCGCTCCTGCTTGGCCTTCTTCGACATTCCGGGGCGGTGGGTGTCGAAGATGTCGAAGATCTGCGCGCGGACCGAGATGACGGGGTTGAGGGAGTTCATCGCCCCCTGGAAGACCATCGAGATCTTGTCCCAGCGGAATGCGCGCAGCCCGTCTCCGTCGAGTCCGACGACGTCGATGTCATGGCCGTCGCGGTCGTGGAACACGATCTCGCCGTCGGTCATCAGGGCCGGCGCCTTGAGCAGCCGGTTCATCCCGTACGCGAGGGTGGTCTTGCCGCAGCCCGACTCTCCCGCGAGACCGAGGATCTCGCCGCGGTGGAGGGTCAGCGAGACATCCCGGACCGCCTTGACGGGCGGATCGACCTCGTACTCGATCGAGACGTTCCTGGCGGTGAGCACGGCGTCGCTCATGCGGTGACCCCCTTCTCCTTCGCGGCCTTGCGCAGACGACGGGCCGCATCGGGCGCGTTGCGCAGCTTCGGGTTGATGACCTCGTCGATGGCGAAGTTGATCAGCGCGAGTCCCGCGCCGAGGATCGCGATCATGATGCCCGGCGGCACGAACCACCACCAGGCACCGCGGCCGAGGGCCTGACCGGACTGGGCGTCGTTAAGGATCGAGCCCCAGGTGATCGAGGAGTTCGGACCGAGGCCGAGGTACGACAGCCCCGCCTCGCCGAGGATGGCGAAGATGATCGCGAACAGGAACTGCGCGGTCAGCAGCGGGAGCAGATTCGGCATGATCTCGACGAGGATCACCCGGAGGGACTTCTCCCCCGCCACCTTCGAGGCGTACACGTAGTCACGGGTGCGGAGCGAGCGGGTCTGCAGCCGCAGCACGTACGCCGCGCCGGCCCACGAGGTGATGCCGAGGACGAAGGCCACGAGCTGCCAGCTGCGCTGCGGCACGAACGACGCGATCACCATGACCAGCGGCAGTCCGGGGATGACGATCATGACGTTGGTCAGGAGAGCGAGGACGTCCTCCCGCCAGCCGCCGAGGTACCCGGCCAGGACGCCGAAGAGGAGGGACAGCACGATGGCGATGCCGCCGGCCGTCACGCCGATGAGCAGCGACCCCTGCGCGCCGACGGCGAGCTGCGCGAACACGTCGTTGCCGAGCTTGGTCGTGCCGAGCCAGTGCTCCGCCGACGGCGCGGCGAGAGCGGGGTTGTCCGTGCTGCGCGGGTTCTGCGTGAAGAACGGCGCGATGATCGCGAAGAGCACGATGGCGAGCACGAGCACGGAGCCGACGATGAACTTCGGCGACGTGCTGGGCAGGATCCGGCGGCGCCGGCGCTCCTGACGCTGCGTAGCCAGGGCGACGGTGCCCTCGGGGGCGACGGTGGGAGGCTCCTCCACGAGGAGCGGGTTCTTCGTGTCAGACATTCTGGCGAGCCCTCGGGTCGATGAAGCCATAGACGAGGTCCATGAAGAAGTTGGCGACGAGCACCGTGAGGGTGATCACGAGGAACAGCCCCTGCATCAGCGCGTAGTCGTTGTTGGTGACGGCCTGGAACATGAGCTTGCCGACGCCCGGATAGGTGAACACCTGCTCCATGACGATGGAGCCGGCGACGACGAACCCGAGCGTGATCGAGAAGCCCGCGATCGACGGGATGGCCGCGTTGCGCGCGGCGTACGTCGTCATGATGCGTCGCGGCCGCAGTCCCTTCGCCTCGGCGGTGAGGACGTAGTCCTCGGCGAGCGTGGAGACCATCATGTTGCGCATGCCGAACATCCAGCCGCCCACCGAGCTGATCACGATCGTGATCGCCGGGAGGATCGAGTGCGCGACGGCATCCGAGAAGAACGCCCAGGTCGGCTCCGGGCCGTCCGGGAAGTCGAAGACGTCGTAGCCGCCGAAGATGGGGAACCAGCCCAGGCCCACGGCGAAGACCGCCACGAGGATGAGCGCCAGCCAGAAGTACGGGATGGACTGCAGCACGGTGGTCGCGGGGATGAGATGGTCGACCCAGGTGCCGCGCTTCCAGCCGGCCCACGCACCGAGCACGACGCCGAGCACGAACGAGATCACCGTCGCGGTTCCGACGAGCACCAGCGTCCACGGGAGAGCACCCGCGATGAGCTCCGTGACCGGAGTGGGGAACTTCGTCACCGACACGCCCAGATCGCCCTGGAACATGCGCCCCCAGTAGGCGAGGTACTGCTCCCAGAGAGACGAGTCGTCTCCGCCGAGCAGGAGCTTGATGTTGCGGATGGTGGTCTCGGAGACCTCTCCGCCGGCCCGCTGCATCTTGGCGATCATGATGTCGGCGGGGTCCCCCGGCATGAGCCGGGGAAGCAGGAAGTTGATGGAGATCGCGGCCCACAGCGTGAACGCGTAGAACCCGATCCTTCGTGCATAGAACTTCATGTCACCTGTCCTGACTTCCTACTTCCCCGACTCATCGACTCAGCCGGCGGGCTTGATCTGCGTCAGCACGTAGCCGGCCGCGATCGCACCCCAGGACGGCGGGAAGGCGTAGAGGTCTTCCTCCGTCGGCCAGCCCGTGTAGTCCTTCGTGTTGTAGAAGGTCTGCGTCGCGTTGATCACGAGCGGGATGTACGGCAGGTCGCGCACGATCTCGGACTGGATCGTGCCGTACAGCTCCTTCTTCTCCGCTTCGTCGTTCGTGCTGATCGCGGACTGGATGGCGGCATCCACCGTCGGGTTGCTGTAGCGGCTGAAGTTCCAGCGACCGGCCGGGATCTCCGTGCCGACGGGGCTGGTGGACTCGACCTCGGTGCCGCCGAACCAGTCACGGTAGATCTGGAACGGGTCGGCGACCGACGTGCCGACGACTCCGCCGACGATGAGCTGGAAGTCGCCACCCTGTCGAGCGTCGGAGAACTCCTGCCACTGCACGGTCGACGCGGTCACCTTGATGCCCGCGGCCTCGGCCTGCTCGGCGATGAGCTTCGCGGCGTCGTTGTAGTCGGTCCAGCCGTCGACCGAGATCAGGCTGAGCTCGACCGGAGCGCCGTCCTTCTCGTAGATCCCGGAGGAGCCCTTGGTGTAGCCGGCGGCCTCGAGGATCTCCCCGGCCTCTGCGGCGTCCGCCTCCTGCGGGCTGACCTCGTTGGCCGGGTCGGCGAGCCACTTCTCGTCGCGCGGCAGCAGCGTGTACGCGGGCGAGATGTCGCCGGTCAGGCCGACGAACGCCTTGTCCTTGATGGTGGCGCGGTCGATGGCGACGTTCAGCGCCTGGCGCACCGCGACGTCGGTCTGCGGGCCCGTGCAGCCGAGCTCGGCGTTCGAGCAGGTGTAGAGGACGGTCGGGTCCTGCGGGGTGTTGATCCACTCGATCTTGCCGTTGCCCGTGACGTCGTCCGGGTTCGGGATGAACATGCCGGTCCAGTCGAGCTTGCCGGCGGCGAGCAGGTCCTGCGCGGTCTGGTTGTTGTCGACCGCGATGTACTGAACCTTCTTGACCGCGAGCTCGTCGGCGCCGCGGTAGTTCTCATTCGCGACCAGCGTGTAGGACTCGCTCGTGGTCTTGTCCACGACGTACGGACCGGAGCCGACGGGATCTTCGTTCGCGAAGTTCGCGAAGTCGGTGACGTCCTTCCAGATGTGCTCCGGGAGGATGTAGCTCGACCCCATCCGCTGGAACTCGGTCGTGTACTGGGCGGTGGCGTAGGTGAGGACGACGGTCGTGTCGTCGGTCGCCTCGGCCGAGACGAGTCCGTTGCCCTCGGGGTTGTTGGCCTCGTACGTGAAGGAGAAGACGACGTCGTCGGCGGTGAGCGGCTCGCCGTCGCTCCACTTCAGGTCGGGCTTGATCTTCACCGTGATCTGGGTGCCGTCCTCGTTGTACTCGAACGAGTCGCCGATCAGGCCGACGGGCTCGGCGTCCTGCGTCTTGTTGTAGAAGAACAGCGGCTCGTAGATGGGGCCGAGCGCACCGTGGAGCACGGTGGGTGCGAACGGGTTGTAGTTCGCGGTGATCGGCGTCTGGCTTCCTGCCCAGACGCGGAGCGCGCGGTCGCCGTCGGCGTTGCCGCCGTCGTCGCCGCCTCCACCGCTGCCGCAGGCCGTCAGGCCCAGGGCGAGGACCGAGGCCCCCGCGACCGCCGTGAGCGCGATCTTGCGCTTTCCGTTACGGATCATTCTTCATTTCCTCTCGGTGCTGCACTGCAGGAGGGATTCTCCGGTTGGAGCCGAACCCCGGGCGGGGTTCACGGGAACCCCGGGAGGTGGCCTGCGGCCGCCCTCGAAGGGGTTTGTTAGGACAGTAACCTAACAAACCCATCCCGGGGGGACAAGCCTTCCCGCGGGCAGGAGATAACGTTTCGGACTCGACGTCTTCCCTCGTCATAGGCGCGCACTAAAGGTCTCGATGACACTAAGATCGAATCCGGAGGTTAAGGTACCTATGACTCGAAGTGCGGACATCGGCGTCGCCGTCTCGACGGTCATCCTCACGCTGCGCCGCGGTGACGACGGTCCGCCCGTGCTCGCGCTCCCCCTCGTCCGCCGCACCCGCGAGCCGTTCGCCGAGCGGTGGGCGCTCCCCGGCGGGTGGCTCACCCCCGAGGAGTCGCCGGTCGACGCCGCCGCCCGCACGCTCGCCGAGACGACCGGCCTCGCGCCCACCTACCTCGAACAGCTCTACGCCTTCGGCGCCGTCGACCGCTCCCCCACGCGGGTCGTCTCGATCGTGTACTGGGCGCTGCTGCGTCAGGACGACGTCGAAGCCCAGATCACCGCGCACCGGGCATCGGGCCGCGCGCCGGAGAACGTGGAGTGGTTCGATGTCGACGATCTGCCGGCGCTCGCCTTCGATCATCACGAGATCATCGAGTACGCGCTCTGGCGCCTGCGGAACAAGGTCGGGTACAGCCGCGTGGCCCAGGGCTTCCTGCCCGCCGAGTTCACGCTCGCCGAGCTCCGGGAGGCCTACGAGTCGATCCTGGGGCGCGCACTCGATCCCGCGAACTTCCGACGGCAGGTCGAATCCGCCGGCAACCTGACCCGCACCGACCGCTTCCGGACGGGCAGTCACCGCCCGGCCCGCCTGTACCGCGACGACACCGATCTCGAGCTGGCCGACCGCGGTCCGCTCCGCCCGGAGGAAACGAGAACCCGATGAGCACCACCTTCGTCCCGATGCCCGCCGTCCCGTCGTCGGATCCGTCCGTCGACCACGCCATCCAGGCCATCGTCGGCGGGGTCTCCACCGACACCACCTGCACGACCGACCTCGCCGTCGGCCCCTGGGACTTCGACACACGTCCCGGCTACGGCCCCGGCTCCTCCATGGGCGATGTCATCCCCACCGGGGCTCCCCGGCAGGGAGAGCTCCCCGCGGCCTACCGCGAGGCCGGCGAGGCGGAGCTCCACCGACGCATCGAGGCGGCGAAAGCCGCGCTCGGAGATCGCGTGGTGATCCTCGGGCACTTCTATCAGCGCGAGGAGGTCGTGACGCACGCCGACGAGGTGGGCGATTCGTTCCAGCTCGCCACCGCCGCCACGATGCGGCCGGACGCGGAGGCGATCGTCTTCTGCGGCGTGCACTTCATGGCCGAGACCGCCGACCTCCTCTCGCGTCCCGACCAGGCGGTGATCCTGCCGAACCTCGCCGCAGGGTGCTCGATGGCGGATATGGCCGACATCGACCAGGTGGAGGAGTGCTGGGAGCAGCTCGCCGATGTGCTGGGAGACCTCGACACCCCGGACGCCGACGGCCGCGTGCCGGTGATCCCCGTCACCTACATGAACTCCTCGGCGGCGATCAAGGGCTTCGTCGGGCGACACGGCGGCATCGTGTGCACCTCGTCCAACGCCGCCACGGTGCTGGAGTGGGCGTTCGCCCGCGGCCGCCGCGTGCTCTTCTTCCCCGACCAGCACCTCGGCCGGAACACCGCGAAGGCCATGGGGGTGCCCCTCGACCGGATGCCGATGTGGAACCCGCGGCGAGCGCTCGGCGGCTCCACCGCGGAGGAGCTCGTCGACGCGCAGGTGATCCTCTGGCACGGCTTCTGCTCCGTGCACCGGCGCTTCACCGTGGCGCAGATCGACCAGGCCCGCGCGGAGCACCCGGGGGTCCGCGTGATCGTGCACCCGGAGTGCCCGATGGAGGTCGTCGACGCGGCCGACGAGGCCGGTTCCACGGAGTACATCCGCCGCGCCATCGCCGAGGCTACGGAGCCGACGACGTTCGCGGTGGGGACCGAGATCAACCTCGTGCGCCGCCTGGCCGCACAGTACCCGCAGCACCGGATCTTCTGCCTCGACCCGGTCGTGTGCCCGTGCTCCACCATGTACCGCATCCATCCGGGCTACCTCGCGTGGGTCCTGGAGGAGCTGGTCGCCGGACGCACACCGAACCGCATCACGGTCTCCCCCGATGTCGCCGATCCGGCTCGCCTCGCGCTCGAGCGGATGCTGGCCGCCAAGCCGCCGGTGGCCGCCGGGGCACGATGAACGTCGTCGTCGTCGGCTCCGGTATCGCCGGGCTCACCGCCGCGCTGCACGCTCACGAGGCCGGGCACACGGTGACCGTCGTGACGAAGGGCGGCCTCGGGGGCGGATGCACGCCTCTCGCGCAAGGCGGCGTAGCCGGCAGCTACGGGCCCGGCGACAGTGCTGACGCCCATGCCGCCGACACGATCCGCGCCGGAGGGGGTCTGTGCGATCCGGTCGCGGTCGACGCGCTCGTGGCGGACGGCGCGGCCCGGATCGCCGAGCTCCTCGCCCGCGGCGTCGCCTTCGAGCGGACTCCGGGCGGCGCACTCGCCCGCGGGCGCGAGGCGGCGCACACCCATGCCCGCATCCTGCACGCCGGAGGCGACGCCACCGGAGCCGCGATCTCCGCGGCGCTGTGCGCAGCGGTGCGTCGCGGGCCCATCGCCGTCTGCGAGGGGACGATGCTCCTCGACCTCGTCGTCGAGGAGGGACGGGTCCGCGGGATCACGGTCCTCCGCGACGGGGACACGGCCGAGATCCGCGCCGACGCCGTGATCCTCGCGACGGGCGGGGCGGGGCAGCTCTACGCGCACACGACGAACCCGGCGGAGACGACCGGCGACGGCATCGCGGCGGCCCTGCGCGCCGGCGCCGCCGTCGCCGACCTGGAGTTCGTGCAGTTCCACCCGACCGCGCTTCCGGGCAGCCCGGTCTTCCTGCTCTCCGAAGCCGTCCGCGGCGAGGGCGCCGTGCTCCGCGACCAGGACGGGCGACGGTTCGTGTTCGACAGCCACCCCGACGGCGAGCTCGCGCCGAGGGATGTCGTCGCGCGGGCCATCGCCCGGCAGGCCGCCCGGCAGGGGGCGCCCGTGCACCTCGATGCGACGGCCCTGGGGGCGGACGCGCTCGCCCGCCGCTTCCCGACCATCGACAGGGTGACGCGCGCTCGCGGTTTCGACTGGTCCACGGAGACCCTGCCGGTGACCCCCGCCGCGCACTACCTCATGGGCGGCGTCGTCACCGACCGGCACGGACGGAGCACGATCCCGGGGCTGTACGCCGTCGGTGAGACCGCCCGCACCGGGGTGCACGGGGCGAACCGGCTCGCCTCCAACTCGCTCCTCGAAGGGGCCGTGTTCGGGGCCAGGGCCGCCGCCGCGCTGGACGGATCGTGGCCTCCCGTGGTCGACCGCCTCCCCTCCCCGCCGGCGACGACCAGGGAAGACGCCCTTGCGCCACCGGAGCCCCTTCCCCCGTTCGACCGCGCGGCGCTGCAGCGGCTGCTGTGGGACGAGGTCGGTCTGCACCGGACGGGCTCCGGACTGCAGCGCGCCCTCCGGACCGTGTGCGCGTGGGCCGTCGGGATGCCGCCCGCGTCCGACGTCCGCTCGCACGAGGACAGGAACCTGCTGCGGGTCGCCGAGGCCGCCATCCGCGCCGCCCTGGCCCGCCCCGTCTCGGTCGGCGCCCACCACCGCGACGACCACGCCCCCGCCGCGCCGACCGCGGCACACGCACCGATCCTGGAGACCGCCTGATGCTCACCCGCGCCACCCTGCACCGCGTCGTCGGAGCCGCGCTGGAGGAGGACGCCCCCTGGGGCGACCTCACCAGCACCACCCTGCTCCCCGCGGAGACGATGGCCACGGCCGACCTCGTCGCCCGCGAGGACGGGGTCTTCAGCGGCGGCGAGGCCTTCGCCACCGCGTTCCTCCTCACCGATCCCGACGTCACGGTCGACCTGCACGTGGGCGACGGCGATGCCTTCACCGCCTCCGACGTGCTGGCCACCGTGACCGGACCGGCCCGCGCGGTCCTCACGGCCGAGCGCGTCGCCCTGAACCTCGTGCAGCGGATGTCGGGCATCTCGACCCTCACCGCCGCCTACGTCAGCGAAGTCGAGGGAACGCGGGCGCGCATCGCCGACACCCGCAAGACGACGCCAGGACTGCGGGCGTTCGAGCGGCACGCCGTGGTGTCCGGCGGCGGCCGCAACCACCGATACTCCCTCTCCGACGCGGTCATGGCGAAGGACAACCACCTCGCGGTGCTCCAGCGGTCCGGGCTCGACCTCGCGACGGCTCTTCGCGAGGCGCTCTCACGGCTGCCGCACACGGCCCACGTCGTCGTCGAGGTCGACCGTCTCGACCAGATCCCGGTGGTGCTCGACGGCGGTGCCCACACGGTGCTGCTGGACAACTTCTCCCTCGAGGACCTGCGCGCCGGGGTGGCCCTCATCGGCGAGCGCGCCACCGTGGAGGCCTCGGGCGGCGTCGACCTGACCACCGTCCGCGCCATCGCCGAGACCGGGGTGGATGTGATCTCGGTCGGAGCCCTCACGCACTCCGCGCGGGCGCTGGATCTCGGACTCGACCTCCGGATCGATTGAGTCCGTGCTGTACCTCGATCACGCCGCGACCTCGCCGGTACGCCCCGAGGTGCGAGCGGCCATGGAGCCCTACCTCACCGCGGTATTCGGCAACCCCGCCAGCCACCACACCGCGGGCGAGACGGCGGCGCGGGCGCTGGAGGACGCCCGCACCAGGGTCGCCCGCGTCTTCGGGGCGCGGGTGGGCGACGTCGTCTTCACCGGCGGCGGCACGGAGGCGAACAACCTCGCCGTGAAGGGGATCACGCTGGCAGCGCTCGCCTCCGGGCGGCGGCGCGTCGTGGTGTCGCCCATCGAGCACGAGTCGATCCGGGAGTCGGCGGCGTACCTCGCGCGGTTCCACGGGGTGACGGTCGCGATGCCCGCGGTGGACGGGACCGGGCGGATCGGGCCGGACGCCCTCGACACGGTGCTCACCGACGACACGGCCGTCGTGTCCGTCGGACACGCGAACAACGAGATCGGCACCGTCCAGGACATTGCCGCGCTCCGCGAGGTCGTCCGCGCCCGCCGCGTGCCCCTCCACGTCGACGCCGTGCAGTCGGCCGGCTGGCTGCCCCTGCACGATCTGGATGCCGACGCCGTGTCGGTCGCCGGGCACAAGCTCGGCGCTCCCAAAGGGACCGGGGCGCTCGTCGTCCGCGGACGCCTCCCTCTGGAGCCGCTCCTGCACGGTGGCGGCCAGGAGCGCGGACGGCGGTCCGGCACGGTGGACGTCGCCGGAGCGGTCGGCCTGGCGACGGCGCTCGAGCTCGCGGAGCAGGAGCGCGCGGCCGCTGCGGCCCGAGCGGCAGAGGCCACGGCGCGCTTCATCGCCGAGGTGACCCGGCGGGTGCCCGACGCGACGCTGACCGGGCATCCCGTGCATCGGCTCCCCGCGACGGCGAGCTTCACGATCGCGGGTGTGAGCGGCGAGGCGGTGCTGTTGGAGCTGGAGCGCCGCGGGGTGATCTCGTCCAGCGGCTCCGCCTGCGCGGCCGGCAGCGACGAGCCCTCCCCCGTGCTGCTCGCCTGCGGCATCAGCCCGGAGGTCGCCCAGACGGCCATGCGGTTCACCTTCGGGCGCACGGCGCTCCCGGCGGACGCTCCCGAGCGCCTCGCCGCACTGGTCGCGGAGGCGGTCGCCGCGGTCCGCGGCTGACGGACGGCTCTAGACTCGGCGGAGTGACCGCCCCCACCCCGATCGTGACGCTGATCGTGCCAGGACGCGACATCGCCGCGTTCGCCCCCGCCGCCCTCGACTCCCTCCGCGCGCAGACGGACGAGCGGTGGCGGGCCATCCTCATCGACGACGGCTCCACCGACGACACGGGAGCGATCTTCACCGACGCCGCCACGAGGGATGCCCGCTTCACCGTGGTGCGGCATGAGACTTCCGTCGGGCTCGGCGCCGCGCGCAATGTCGGCCTCACACGGGTCGACACGCCCTTCACGGGCTTCCTCGACGCGGATGACGAGCTGATGCCGGACGCGCTGGCGACGCTCGTGGGCACGCTCGAGCGCACGGGGAGCGACTTCGCCGCCGGCGCCTACGTGCGGCTGCGTCCCCGGGGGCGAGGATACGTGCCCGGCCGCGTGCAGCCGTGGGTGGCCGCGGCGACCTCTCCGGCCCGCCTCGGCACCACTCTGGCGGAGCACCCGCAGGCCGTGTCGAACATCGTCGCGTGGTCCAAGGTGAGCCGCACGGAGATGTGGTCCGACCTGCGGTTCCCCGAAGGGGTGGCCTACGAGGACCAGGTCGTCGCGCAGACGATGTACACCCGGGCGCGCGCCTTCGACGTGCTGCCGGACGTCGTGGTGCGCTGGCGCGTCCGAGCGGACGGCACCTCGATCACCCAGAGCAAGGCGCAGCTCCCCGTGCTCCGCGACTACCTCGCCGCGCTCCGCGGCGGCATCCGCGTCCTGCAGGAGGCGGGCGCGCACGCCGCCGTGACCGCCCGGCTCGACCTCATCCTCGCGATGGACGTCGCTCCGCTCCGGGAGATCGCGGACACCCATCCCGATCCCGCCTACGCGGCGGAGGTCTCCGCGTTCCTGGCCGAGCTGCGTGCCCTTCCCGAGTTCGCCGACGCCCGCCCCGACCCCACCCTCGCCGACGCCCTCGCGTGGTGAGCCCCGCCGGAAGGACCCCCGCATGACCGACTACCTCTCCTCGCTCTTCGCGCTCGACGGCCGCACCGCGGTCGTGACCGGCGGCAGCTCGGGCATCGGCCGCGGCATCGCGACGGCGCTCGCCCGGGCCGGCGCGGCCACGGTGATCGTCGCCCGCGGTGCGGAGCGCATCGCCGAGACCGTCGAGGAGCTGAACGCGCAGGGGTGCCGGGCCGCGGGCGTGGTCGGCGATCTGAGCACGCGCGACGGCATCCATGCGGTCGCGGAGGCCGCGGCCATCCCCTTCGGCGAGCCGGACATCCTCGTCAACTCCGCCGGCATCAACATCCGTCCGCCCTACGCCGAGATCACCGAGGCGGATTGGGACGCGACGATGACCGTCAATGCGCTCGCCCCGTTCCTCCTCGGTCAGCGCTGGGCGCAGGGCATGGCAGCGCGCGGGTTCGGGCGACTCATCCACATCAGCTCCCAGCAGGCGCACCGCGCGTTCGTGGGCAGCGGGGTGTACGGCGCCTCCAAGGGCGCGGTCGAGTCGCTCATGCGCTCGGAGGCCGAGGCCTGGGGCGGCACCGGTGTGACGAGCAACTCCCTCGTCCCGGGATTCGTCCTCACACCCCTGAACGCCCGCCTGCAGGAGGATCCCGCGACGATCGCGGCCCTCGCGGCCCGGACGATGATCGGACGCAACGGTCTTCCCGAGGACTTCGCCGCGGCAGCGGTCTTCCTCGCCGGTCCGGGTTCGGCCTACGTCACCGGCCAGTCGCTGTTCATCGACGGCGGGCTCTCCGTGCACTGACCCTCGCGGTCGTCACCCGTCGGTCGGGCGCGGCCGGGCCTCGGTGCTCGATGCTGTCGGCAGCGGGACGCCCGTCGTCAGCGCCACGACGGCATCGGCGGCGGCGGAATCCTCCGGCTCGCGATCCGCACGGCGCGCGGCGAGGCCGGCCTCGACGCCCTCCTCGACACCGCCCCGGATCGCCGCCTCCTCCTCGGCCTCCGCTTCGATCTCCGCGTCGAGCACGCGCGACGCGGCCACCTGCTGCGCCGCCAGCTCGGCGTAGAGGCCGCCCTGCGCGAGCAGCTCGGCGTGGGTGCCGGATTCCACGATGCGCCCGGCCTCCAGCACATGGATGACGTCCGCCCCCATGACCGTCGACAGGCGGTGCGCGATCGACAGGGTCGTGCGCCCCTTGGCCGCCTCGTCGAGGGCCTCCTGCACCACGCGCTCGGACACGGTGTCCAGGGCGGAGGTCGCCTCGTCGAGCAGGAGCACCGGCGGGTCCTTCAGCAGCACACGGGCGATCGCGATGCGCTGCTTCTCGCCACCGGAGAGCCGGTACCCGCGCTCCCCCACGACCGTGTCGTAGCCCTTCTCGAAGCCCGCGATGATGTGGTGGATGTTGGCCGCGGTGCAGGCGGCGACCAGCTCCTCGTCCGTCGCGTCGGGCTTCGCGTAGCGGAGGTTCTCCCGGATGGTCGCGTGGAACAGGTAGGTCTCCTGAGAGACGATGCCCACGTCGTCGATGATCGACTCCTGCGTGAGGGTGCGCACGTCGGCCCCCGCGAACAGCACCGCGCCGCCCTTGGCCTCGTACAGGCGCGGTGCGAGGTACAGGATCGTCGTCTTGCCCGCGCCGGAGGGGCCGACGAAGGCGACGTGCTGCCCGGGCTCGGCCACGAAGGAGACCCCGTGCAGGGTGGGACGCGAGTCGGCCGCGGCATCCGGATACCGGAACACGACGTCCTGGAACTCGATGCGTCCACGCGGCCCGGGGGCCTGCGCCACGGCGATCGCATCGGGGGCGTCGGTGATCTCGGGCACGAGGTCCAGGTACTCGAAGATGCGGGCGAACAGCGCCGACGAGGTCTGCAGGTCGAGCGAGACCCGCATGAGACCCATGAGCGGCATGAGCAGCCGCGCCTGGACCGTCGTGAAGGCCACGATCGTCCCCGCGGTGATCGCTCCCGTGCCGCCCGCGATGAGGTATCCGGAGACGAGGTAGATGACGGCGGGGACGCTGGCCATGATGACCTGGACGACCGCGAAGAAGCCCTGACCGCTCATCGCCCGCCGCACCTGGAGGCGCACCTGGTTGCGGTTCTCCTGCTGATAGCGCTCGGACTCGGTGCGCTGGCGGTTGAACGCCTTGGACAGCAGCATGCCCGAGACGCTCAGGGTCTCCTGGGTGATGGAGGTCAGCTCGGACAGCGACTCCTGGGTCTCCCCCGCGATGCGGGCGCGCACCTGTCCCACGCGTCGCTGCACGAGCACGAGGAACGGCATGAGCACGACGGCGATGAGGGTGAGGCGCCAGTCGATGAGGATCATCGCTACGAGTGAGGCGATCACCGTGACCGCGTTGCCGAGGATGCTGGTGACCGTGTTCGTCAGCACGCCCGAGACGCCGCCGACGTCGTTCTGCAGCCGGGACTGGATCACGCCGGTCTTCGTGCGGGTGAAGAAGCCGAGCTCCATGGCCTGCAGGTGCTCGAACAGCCGCACCCGGAGATCGCCCGTGACGCTGTTGCCGACCGTGGCCGTGAGCCAGGTCTGTGCGACGCCGAGGACCGCCGAGAAGAGGAAGAGGCCGACCATCGCGCCGACGAGCACGCCGAGCAGCGAGAGGTGGGGGCCGCCGCCGTCGACGGGGAACAGCGCGTCGTCGAAGATGCGCTGCACGAGGAGCGGCGGGATGACCGCGATGCCCGCGCCGAGCACCACGAGGACACCGGTGAAGAGGATGCGCCACCGGTAGGCGCTGAACAGGGCGACGACCCGGGTGCCGAGTCCGTCGATCTTCGGAGCCTCCGCGTTGAGCCGACGCTGGGCGTCCTCGTCCACGCCGCGGAAACCGCCCCGCGGACCACCGCCCATCCCGCCCATGCTCATGGCGCCAGCGTACTCACCCCCCAGGACACCGGCTCCGCTGTCTCGGCGTTCAGCGATATCCCAGATTTCGGAATGAAATGTCCGTCCGACCCGTTACGCTGAATGACTCTCGCGAACTCTCGCACCTTCCTCTTCTCTCCGATGCCCTGGAGGCCGCCCATGTCTGCCGTCGATACCGGCTCCATCACGACGCCCCCCGCATCGAGCGGGGGCATCCCCCGCAAGGACATGCGGGTCATCTGGCTGCTGCTCGTCGCCGCCTTCGTCGCCATCCTCAACGAGACGACGATGGGCATCGCGATCCCGCACCTGAACACCGATCTCGGCATCCCGCCCGAGCTCGGGCAGTGGCTGACGAGCGCGTTCATGCTCACCATGGCGGTGGTCATCCCGACCACCGGCTTCATCCTGCAGCGCTTCACGACGCGACAGGTCTTCATCGCCGCGATGACGGCCTTCTCGCTCGGCACGCTCGTGGCGCTCGTCGCGCCCGGGTTCTCCGTGCTGCTCGTGGGTCGCGTGATCCAGGCCGCCGGCACCGGCATCATGATGCCGCTGCTGATGACGACGATCATGAACGTCGTGCCCGCGCAGTCGCGCGGCCGCATGATGGGCCGCGTCGGCCTCGTCATCTCGCTCGCGCCCGCCATCGGCCCGACGCTCGCGGGCGCCGTGCTGGACGCGTTCAACTGGCGTGCGCTGTTCGCGATCGTGCTGCCCATCGCCCTGATCTCGCTCGGCATGGGCGCGAAGTGGATGACGAACCTCGGCGAGACCCGCAAGGCTCCGCTCGACGTGCTGTCCATCCCGCTCGCGGCGCTCGGTTTCGGCGGCATCGTCTTCGGCCTCAGCCAGTTCGGCGGCGAAGGCGGTGCGGGCGGCACGACCGGCGTCATCGCCCTGGTCGTCGGCGCCGTCGCGCTCGCCCTCTTCGTCTGGCGCCAGCTCGTGCTGCAGCGGGTGGACGACGCGCTGCTCGACCTGCGCGTGTTCCGTTCGGCGAACTTCTCGCTGGCCGTCATCATCATGACGATCCTGGCGCTGTCGATGTTCGGCACGCTCACGCTGCTGCCGCAGTACCTGCAGAACGTCGCCGGACTCAGCGCTCTGGAGTCGGGCCTCATCCTGCTCCCCGGTTCGGTGCTGATGGGTCTCCTCGGACCGATCATGGGTCGCGTGTACGACGCGAAGGGCACCCGACCGCTGCTCATCCCCGGGACGATCCTCGTCTCGGCGTCGCTCTTCTTCTACTCGACGGTCGGCGAGCACACCGTGTGGTGGCTGCTGATCATCGTGCAGGCGGCCATGTCGGTCGGCCTCGCGATGTCGTTCACGCCCCTCTTCTCCTCGTCGCTGGGGTCGCTGCACCGTTCGCTGTACTCGCACGGCTCGGCCGTGCTGAACACGCTGCAGCAGGTCGGCGGCGCGGCCGGCGTCGCGCTGCTCACGGTCACGTACTCGGCCATCCTGCACGCCGGCGAGGACGAGGGCCTGTCGCGGGCGGTGGCGGGTGCTCCCGGTGCGCGGACGGCTTTCCTCATCGCGGCGATCATCTCGCTCGCCGCGGTCGCGCTCAGCCCGCTGGTGCGCAAGCCCGCCGACGACATCGGCGACGCGGCGCACGGCGGTCACTGACCGCGCAGAGACACCGACGGCGTCTGCTGCTCACCGCTCCTTCGGGGCGGGGATGTGGCAGACGCCGTTGCTGCAGTAGCCGGCGGCACCGCCGTCGAGCAGCTCGATCGCGCCCGGCAGCGGCTGCAGCCCGAGCGGCGCGTCCTGCCCGGTGCTCTCCTGCTTCGATTCGGTCATCCCTCGATCGTACGCCTGCCAGGAGCACCGGGCGCCGCACGCTCTTCTCTGGGAGGCGACAGCGGCGTATCGTTCCCGGCGGGGGGTGCACGCCCTCGCCGCGCGCCCCGGAGCCGAGGAGGCGCCATGATCATCCACCCGCCCGAACGGGCCACCGCGACCGGGCATGTCGCGGCGATGTACGAGAGCGACCTCGCCGACGACGGGATCGTGTTCGCACACACCCGGGCCATGGCCGTGAACCCCGAAGCCCACGCCGCCTTCGAGGCGCTCGTCCGCGCGGTCGTCCCGTCGATCGGCGTGGGAGTCTACGAAGCCGCGACCCTCGGTGCGGCGCGGGCCCTCGGTTCCGCGCACTGTCTGCTCGCCCACGGCCGCCGCTCCCTCCGCGCCGGAGTCGTCGACGAGGCGGGACTCGCCGCCTTCGCCGCCGGAGACGACCGCGGTTTCACGGAGCAGGAGCAGGTCGTGATCCGCTTCGCCGCACGCCTGTCGACGGATCCGTCGGCGATGACCGATGCGGACACGCAGGAGCTGCGCGAGGCGGGGTTCAGCGACCGGCAGATCGTGGACATCACCCTGGCGGCGGCGGCGCGCAACTACTTCAGCAGGGCATTGCTCGCGCTGGCCGTCCCCGTCGAGGAGGTCTCCGGGCTGGACCCCACTCTCGCCGCGGCGCTCACGCACGCCTCCGCGGCCGAGCCGCCAGGTGATCGATAGGCCGCTCCCCTTAATCTGGACGGATGCTCCGACGATTCCTCGCCCGCGTGTACTGGGCCGTCAGCCGGTGGACCCTCGTCGCCGACGCCGCCCCCACGCGGCCGACCGTCCTGATCGGCGCCCCGCACACCTCGAACTGGGACTTCGTGCTCATGCTCGCGATCGCCTGGCGGCTGGGCATCGAGGTGCACTGGCTGGGCAAGAAGAGCCTGTTCCGCGGCTGGCGCGGCCCGATCATGCGCGGCCTCGGCGGCATCGCCGTCGACCGGGCGGATCCGGCGCGCATCGTCGGCGAGGTCGTGGACCAGGTGCACGCCGGGACCGTGTTCGGCCTCGTCGTCACCCCCGACGGCACCCGCGGCGGCAACGAGTACTGGAAGAGCGGCTTCTACCGGATCGCGCGTGCCACCGGCATGCCGGTCACCCTCGGCTTCGTCGACCGCCACACGATGACGACCGGCCTCGGGCCGACGATCGACCTCACGGGAGACGTGGCCGCCGACATGGACCGGATCCGCGCGTTCTACGCCGACAAGCACGGCGTGCGTCCGGAGCGCCGCACGGAGCCGCGGCTGCGCGAGGAGACGGCCGAGCGGCCGGAGGGCTGACGCCTCACTCCTCCGCGGGCGCGTGGTCTCGGGCGTAGGCGAGGTCGTCGTCGGACAGCGACTCGATCATCCCGACCACCGCTCCGGTGATCTCCCTGATCTCCTCGCGGACATCCTCATCGAGGTGCCGCGAGCCGCTGCCGATGACCGCTCGGCGCGCTTCGTCGGACAGCTCGGGCCACCATTCGTCGATCGGGGGCAGCGTCATCCGGGGTCCTTTCCTGAGGCGTCTCCGCCGGGCCGCGCAAGGTCCTGGACAGCGGCGGATCGTGCCCACGAGACTATCGCCATGAGAGCAGAACCCCGTGGCGCCGCGGACGAGCGCGACGACCGCGACGACGGCCGCGACGAGACCCCGAACGAGCGCGCGGACCGCAACTGGGAGGAGCTGCTGCAGGAGCTGCGGGTCATGCAGACCGGCACCCAGATCCTCACCGGATTCCTTCTGGCGGTGGCCTTCCAGCCGCGCTTCACCGACATGGACGAGTTCCAGCGCGATTTGTACGTCGTCCTCGTGGCCCTCGCCGCTCTCGCGACGATCCTCGCCCTCGCCCCCGTCGGCATCCACCGGGCCCTGTTCGGCAGCCGGCTGAAGCCCGAGCTCGTCCGGACGGCGGCGCGGCTGGTGAAGATCGACCTGTTCGTGATCGGCGCCCTCACGATCGGCGTCACGACCCTCATCATCGACTTCACGGTCAGCCGGACCGCCGGGATCATCGCGCTCGTCGCGTCCCTCGTGCTCGTGGTCGGACTGTGGATGGCGCTGCCCGGCCTGCTGCGGCGCGCCCGAGCGCGGGCGCGATCACACGACGGACCGCCGCCCCCGTCGGCGTGAGCGCGACGAGGGCGGCGGTCGGACAGCGGTTCGATCAGCGACCGGCGGGACTGCGGTTCTCCGCGCTCACCATCCAGGCGAACTGCTCCAGCCGCTCGATGACGGCGTGCAGCAGATCGGCGGACGTCGGGTCCTCCTCGTCGACGGCGTCGTGCACGTCGCGCATCGTCCCGACCGCGGCCTCGAGGCGCGCGGTCACGAGGTCGATGGTCTCCGTCGTGGACACCTCGCCGGTCGGGAACTCCGGCAGCGTGGTCGTCTTCGCGATCGTGGCGCTGCGGCCGTCGGGGACGGCGTGCAGCGCGCGCATGCGCTCCGCGATGGTGTCGCTGAACGTCCGGGCGTCCTCGATGATCTCGTCGAGCTGCCGGTGGGTGTCGCGGAAGTTCCGTCCGACGACGTTCCAATGCGCCTGCTTGCCCTGCAGCGAGAGCTCGAGCAGATCGACGAGCACGGCCTGCAGGTTCGCCGCGAGGGTCGGGGATGCCGTGAACCCCTTCTCCGCGTTCTGCTGGCGCGTGGTCTTGACGCCGGCCTTCGCCGCCCCGTCCTTGCTGCGGGAGCTGCTGGTCTTCTTGGACTTCGTGTCTGCCATGGTGTGACCTCCTGCCGTCACGGTAACCCCGCCACGCGGCCGATTCGAGGGGGTTGACACCCACCGGGCGCACCCCCGAACGTGAGGGAGGCGACACGGCCATCACGAGAGGCGGAACAGTGGGAACAGCAGCACAGGAGGATCGACCCGAGGTGGTCATCGCCCCTCTGACCGCGGCGGATGCCGGCGAGGTGCTCACGATCCAGCGGGCGGCCTTCGTGTCGGAGGCGGCGATCTACGGGAGCGTCGACATGCCGCCGTTGACCCAGACGCTCGCCGAGATGGAGGCCGAGCTCACCTCGGAGCGCGGCCTGGGTGCCCGGATCGACGGCCGCCTGGTCGGAGCCATCCGATTCGTCGAGGACGACGACCTGCTCCTGATCGGACGGATCGCGATCGCCCCCGACATGCAGGGCGAGGGCATCGGCCGGAAGCTCCTCGAGGCGGCCGAGCAGGCCTCCGACGCCCGCGAGTCCGAGCTCTTCACCGGAAGCCTCAGCGAGGCGAACATCCGGCTGTACGAGTCCTGCGGATACGAGGAGCGCGAACGGGTGCCGCAGGGCGACGGCACCGCCCAGGTCTTCCTCCGCAAGCGGCTGCGAGGTTAAGGGCAGCGCCCCCGTCGGCGCAAGGGGGTCGAGGGGATCCGGGGCGATGGGGAATCGTAGCCGGGACATGTCGCGACCGCGTCATGCCCCAACCGGAAAGGAGAGCTCGTGCTCACCCTCACCGACAACGCCACCGCCATCGTGTCGACCCTTGTGAGTCGACAGAACGACGCGCCGGCCGCCGGGCTGCGCATCCACACCGCCGATGCGCAGGACGATTCGGGCGCGGCCCGGCTCGCCGTCGCCGTGACCGCCGACCCGGAGCCCGCCGATCAGGTCGTCGAGCTGTCGGGCACGCGCCTGTTCCTCGACGAGGCCGCCGCCTCCGCGCTCGACGACAAGGTCCTCGACGCGGGCGTGGACGACGAGGGCTCCGTGTCCTTCGCCGTGCTCCCTCAGGTCGCCTGAGACCTCAGACTTCGGACGCCGCGGCCGCCCCGGCCGCGGCGTCCGTCCGTCTCCGAGCACGCTCTGATAACGAGGTCCGCGCCTTCGGGGCACCCGGCCGCAAACGCTCTAGCATCGGAGCATGCGACGACCTGCTTCTCTTCTTCTCGCCCTTGCCGCCACCGCGCTCGCGGTGACGGCCTGTGCTCCCGCGAACTCGGCCGAGCCGTCCGCGTCTCCTCGTCCCTCGGAGACCACCAGCGCATCGCCGACGCCGACGGAGACCACGTCCGCGCAGATCGTGGTGACGCTGGACGGTCTGACGGTCACCGGCGCGGAAGACCGGAGCGCCGATTACACGGACGCCGCCGCCCTTCTCGAGCTCCTCCAGGAGGTCACCGGCCAGCTTCCCGAGCCGGAGAGCGTGGAGATCTTCCCCGGCGAAGCCTCCACGCTGGAGGCGTACGACTGGGAGGGCCTGCGCGTCCTGGCCGACAGCACCGGCGAGGCCCCGGCGAGCGTCTCCGTCACCGCGGCCGAGGTGGCGGGCCTCCCCGTCGTCACCGAGGACGGATTCCGCGTCGGCAGCACCCGCGCCGAGCTCCGCGCCGCCGATGCCTGGGCGCTGACGGATGCGGAGGACCCGGAGACGGCGAGCGAACTCGGGCTCGGCGGCCGCGAGGTGCCGGACACCGAGTCCCTGACCCGCCCGGGCTCCACCGGGATCATCTACACGATGTTCGTGCTCGACGGCGACACCGTCACGCAGATCATGGTCCCCGCGAACGACTTCAGCGACCTCTGACCCGCGGCGTCACCCTCAGTCCCAGTCCAGGTACTCCTCGAGCACGACGGCCGTCTCGATGGGGTGCGTCATCGGGAAGAGGTGATCCCCGCCCTCGACAACCTTGATGCTGGCGCGCTCCGGAGCCGTGGCGCGCAGGCTCTCGGCGTTCGCGGGCGGGGTGACCTTGTCGGCCGTCCCCTGGATCAGCAGCACCGGGATCACCGGGGCGAGGGGCGTCTCCACGTCTTCCACGCCGAGGAGTGCGAGACCGTTCACGCGCTCCGGATGAGCCAGCGCGAATGACCGTGCGATCGTGCCGCCGAAGCCGTGTCCGCCGATCCACGTGTCGCCGAGGCCGAGGTGGTCGATGACGGCGAGCGCGTCCGCGACGCGGTCGTCGATCGAGATGTCGGCGTCATCCGCGCGATGACCGATCCGCACCACGTGGAATCCGGCCTCCTCGGCGAGGTAGTGACCGACCACTCCGAGCACGTCGGCGGCCAGGCCGCGCTCCTGGATGAGCACGAGCTTGACCGGCCCGTCACCCTCGTCGACGAAGGGGATGGCGCGGCCCTCGGGCTCGAAGATCTGGGTGTCGGTCATCGGCGTCGTTCTCCTCAAGCCGTCGGTGTCAGGTTCGCAGGCGTCGTCCGCGCCGGGCTCCTGCGACCGGGCACCGGGCGGTGGCGCCTGCGTCCAGCGTAGCCCGCCGGGGGACGAGCCTCCTCCTCGCATCCCCCGGCGGAGTCATGAGGCGGCGGCGAGCTCGCGCCACAGATGCGCGAGCGTCGCGGCGCCGCGGACGAGCATGCGCAGATCGATGCTCTCGTCGCTCGCATGCCAGTGGTCTTCGGGCAGAGCCGTTCCGAGGAAGACGACCGGGGCATCGAGTTCCCGGGACAGCAGCTCGGCCGGCCCTCCCCCGGCATTGCCCATCCTCCCCTGGATCGGTCGGCCGTACCCGAGCGCGAGAGCGCGCTCCAGCGCATCCCGGTACGGCCCCGGAGGAGAGACATACGGCTCCTGCGCGATGTCCTCGTCGACCTCGAGACGGTACGTCGCCTCCGGGGGCATGCCGTCGGCGATGAAGGCGCGGAGCGCGTCGGCGACGTCATGGTTGCGCTGGTCGGCGACGGTCCGGATGCTCAGCGAGGCCATGGCCTCCCGCGGAATGACGGAGCGCTCGATGCCCTCCGGGTCACCGGCGAGCAGCGAGATCACCTCTATGGCCGGGCGCACCCACAGGCGCTCCTTCGGGGTGAACCCCTTCTCCCCCACGATGACCCTGGTCTCGGTGCGCCGCGTCCACTCGTCGGGATCGAACGGCAGCGCGTCGAGCTCCGCGGCCCGCTCGTCGCTGAGCGGAGCCACGCCGTTGTGGAAGCCGGGGATCGCGATGCCTCCGTCCTCGGCGTGCAGCTGCGCGAGCACGCGGGACAACACCAGCGCGGGGTTCACCGTCACGCCCGACGCGGCACCGCTGTGCACGTCCCGGTCGGCGCCCTGCACCGTGAGGGTCGCCGTGAGCGTCCCGCGCATGGTGGTGACCGGGGCCGGGGAATCGACCTCCCACTGGAGGGTGTCCGAGAACACCACGAGGTCGCACGCGAACCGTGCGGGGTCTCCCTCCAGCAGCCCCTGGAGGTGAGGCGAGCCGATCTCCTCTTCGCCGTCGATGAGCAGCTTGAGGTGCACCCCCGCATCAGGTCCGTCCGCGGCGGCGAGCGCGCGCTGGGCCCAGACGTGCGCGAGCGCCTGGCCTTTCGCGTCCGACGCACCGCGACCGTAGAGCCGCCCGTCGCGGAGCACCGGAGTGAAAGGCGCCGTCTCGCTCCACTCCTCCGGCTTGGCGTGGCGGACGTCGTGGTGTGTGTAGACGAGGACCGTCGGCGCTCCCGGCGCGCCCGACCGCTCGGCGAACACGGTGATCGCGTCACCCGCCGACAGCAGCGTCGTCGTGAAGCCGGCATCGCGTAGCTCTCCGGCGATCCAGTGCGCAGACCGCACACCGTCCATGCGACGCTCGGCGTCCGCGGACACGGAGGGGATCCCGACCCAGGCCGACAGACGCTCGACCATCTCGTCGACGTGGGACCCGAGGAAGGCGCCGATCGCATCCTGCGCTGCCGCCGTCTCCTCCGTCATGGAGGACAGCCTGCCCGGAGGACCGGTTCTCCGGACGGGGCTTGACGCCGTCGCGGCGCACCCGCTAACGGTCGTCGCGGCGCAGCGGGCCGAGAGTGATTGTCCCAGGCGACTCCGGGTTCGGAAAGGCCCTGAGTGGATCGGCCGACCGGGCGTTGCATGGCCAGCCCATCCCCAGAAGAGAAAGGCTCGATATGTTCTTCCATCGACAGGAGCTCCAATTCTCCGCGACGCCCGAGGCCCCGGACGCCGTGTACGCCCGCAAGCTGCAGGAGGTCCTCGGCGGGCAGTACGGCGAGATCACCGTCGCCCTGCAGTACCAGTTCCAGGCGTGGAACATGCACATCCCCGGCAAGTACCGCGACCTCGTCTTCGGCATCGGGGCCGAGGAGATGGGCCACGTCGAGATGCTCGCGGTCATGATCGCGCAACTCCTCGAGAAGTCTCCGCTCGGCATCACGGAGGACGCCGTGCAGGACGACCCGACGGTCGCCGCGATCGTCGGCGGCACGGACGTGCAGCAGGGCATCGTCGCCGGTGCCGGCGCCCGCCCGGTGGACAGCAACGGCAACCCGTGGCAGGGCTCGTACATCACCGCGAGCGGCAACCTCCTCGCCGACTTCATGGCCAATGCGAACGCCGAGATGCAGGGCAGGGTGCAGGTCGCCCGGCTCTACCACATGACCGACGACCACGGCGTGCGCGATCTGCTGAGCTTCCTGCTGGCGCGCGACACCATGCACCAGAACCAGTGGCTCGCCGCCGCGGAGGAGCTGAAGGCCGAGGGCGCCGAGAAGCTGCCCGTGCCCAGCAACTTCCCGCTGTCGAAGGAGCACCGCGACGTGTCGTACCAGTACCTCAACTTCAGCGACGGTCCTGCCGCCGCGGAAGGCACGTGGGCCTCCGGACCGACGCCGGACGGACATGGCGAGTTCAGCTACCACGAGGGCCCGACGACCACGGCCGAGATGCCTCCGCCCACCCACCCCGACGCGCGTTTCTACGGCACGACCGAGCTGCCGAACGTCGTGGAGAAGGTGGCCGGCGCCGCGCAGGACGCGCTCCACAAGGAGTGAGATGCCGCCATCGGTCTCGCGGAAGGGGCGGTCGCCGCGCACACGCGCACGGCGGCCGCCCCTCGGCGCCCAGGTGGTCGTCGTCACCGGCGGCTCCCGCGGCATCGGCCGGGAGGCGGCCCTCGGCTTCGCGCGAGCGGGGGCATCCGTCGTCCTGCTCGCCCGCGGTGAGCAGGCGCTGACCGAGACGGTCGAGGAGATCGCCGCGGAAGGCGGGGACGTCCGCGGGATCGTGTGCGACGTCTCCGACCGCCGGGCCGTGCAGGACGCGGTCGACCAGATCACGCACGCGTTCGGGCGGATCGACACCTGGGTCGGCAACGCGGGCGTGCTCCTCTATGCCCCGGTCGCCGACACCTCGCCCGAGGAGTTCCGTCGCGTCCTCGACATCAACGTCATCGGACAGCTCAACGGCGTCCAGGCGGCACTGCCGGCGCTCCGGCGTTCGGGAGGGACGATCATCGTCGTGAGCTCGGCCGAGGCCGTGGTGGCGATGCCGTGGCATGGCGCGTATGCCGCCTCCAAGCACGCGCTGGAAGGAGCGATCGACGCGCTGCGCCGTGAACTGCGTGCCGAGCGCGCGCCAGTCACGATCACGGTGGTCCGACCCGCCGTCATCGACACACCGATCTACCGTCATGCCCGCAGCCGGATGGCGTTTCGGCCGAGCGGGCCGCATCCGCATTACCGTCCGCGGTCCGTGGCACGAGCGATCCTCCATGCCGCCGTGCACCCCGCACGCACCATCCACGTCGGTGGCGGCGCTCTCCTGCTCACCGGGGTCCAGCGCGTCACGCCGGGCGTGCTCGATGCCGCCCTCGGCCGGTTCGGTCCGCGGATGATGCGCACGGCCGACGCCGCTCCGGCGCAGTTCGGGAACCTCGTCGCTCCGCTCCGCGACACCGACCAGCGCGCCGGGCTGCCGCACCGCGGACGCGGCAGCGTCAGCACCTGGGCACGGGTGCACCCGGGGTGGCGGACCGCAGCGGTCGTCGCCCTCCTCGGCGCGGTGCTCTCGCCCTGGCGCCGCTCGCGTCGCCGACCGCCTACCTGACCGGGTCGACGCGGCGCAACTCCCTCGTGCCGGTGCATCGGCGCGGATACCGTCGAGGCACACGGTCTCCGGCAGAAGGGAACTCCATGCTCCTCGGCATCCTCAGCTCCTCCGCGGACAGAAGCCTCGGGGCCGGGGCGCGCCGATGACGGCGCGCTTCACGGTCGAGCCGTGGGCCGTCGGCATCGAGAGCGTCGACCCGGCCCATCTCGCGCAGGAGGAGTCCGTCTTCGGTCTCTCCAACGGCCACATCGGCTGGCGGGGCAATCTCGACGAAGGCGATCCGCGGGGTGTGGCGGGCAGTTACCTGAACGGCGTGTTCGAAGAGCATCCGATGCCGTATGCGGAGGACGGATACGGCTACCCCGAGACGGGGCAGACGGTGATCAACGTGCCGAACGGGCAGCTCATCCGCCTGCTGGTCGGCGACGAGCCGTTCGACGTCGAGCACGGGACCGTCCATGCGCACACCCGCCGCCTCGACCTGCGCGAAGGCACCCTGCATCGGGAGGTGGACTGGGAGTCAGCGGAGGGACGTCGGGTGCACATCAACTCGACCCGTCTGGTCTCCCTGGAGCACCGGTCGCTGGCCGCCGTGCGCTACCGCGTGCAGGCGCTCGACGCTCCGCTCGCGGTGACCGTGCTGTCCGAGGTGCTCGCGAACGAGCCGCTTCCCGTGACCCATGACGATCCGCGGGTGCAGGAGCTCCTCGCCCGTCCGCTGGAGGCCGTCGCGGCATCGGAGCGCGGCGCGCGGAGCACGCTGCTGCACCGCACCCGCCGCAGCGGTCTGCGTGTGGCGGTGAGCGCGGACCATCTCGTCCAGGTCTCGGGAGACGGGACGCCGGAGGTGACGACCGAGGTGGACGACGATCTGGCGCGCACGCGCATCCGCGTCGATCTCTCCCCCGGCGAGGAGCTCGAGGTCGTCAAGCTCGTCGGACACGAGTGGTCGGCGTCCCTCGCACCGCAGACGCTGCGTGACCGCGCGGAGGAGGCCGTGGAGGAAGCGGCTCGCCTGGGGTGGGACGCGCTCGTGGCGGGACAGCGTGCCGTCCTCGATCGGTACTGGGAGTGCGGCGACGTCCGTATCGACGGCGATGCCCGGCTGCAGCAGGCCGTGCGCTTCGCGCTGTTCCAGGTGTTCCAGGCATCGGCGAGAGCCGAGGCTCGATCCGTGCCGGGCAAGGGTCTCACCGGCTCGGGCTACGAGGGCCACACGTTCTGGGACTTCGAGGCGTTCGTGCTCCCCGTGCTCACCTCGACCGCTCCGGATGCCGCGCTCCAGGCACTGCGCTGGCGGCATGCGACGCTGGATCACGCCAGGGAGCGGGCGCGCACGCTCGGCCTGCGCGGCGCGTCCTTCGCCTGGCGCACGATCGACGGACGCGAGAGCTCCGGGTACTGGCCCGCGAGCACGGCGGCCTTCCACATCAACGCCGCCGTCGCGGGCGCCGTGATGCACTACGTCCGTACGACGGGCGACCAGGACTTCGAGCGGGAGGCGGGCACGGAGATCCTCGTCGAGACCGCGCGCCTCTGGCTGTCCCTCGGGCGCCGGGAGGACGACGGCGGCTTCCACATCGACGGGGTCACCGGGCCCGACGAGTACACCGCCGTGGTCGACGACAACGTCTACACCAACCTCTCCGCCCGCCGGAACCTCCGCGGAGCCGCGGCAGCCGTCCGGCGGCATCCGGACGTCGCCGCCCGGCTCGGCGTGGATGACGACGAGATCTCCGCGTGGGAGGCCGCCGCCGACGGCATGACCGTGCTCTACGACGAGGAGCGGAAGGTGCACCCGCAGTCGGCGGGGTTCACCGCGCACGCCCGGTGGGATTTCGACGCCACCGGCCCCGACGACTATCCGCTGCACAGTCACTTCCCCTACTTCGACCTCTATCGCAAGCAGGTGCTGAAACAGGCCGACCTCGTGCTGGCGCTCTACACCGCGCACGAGGAGTTCACGTGGGAGGAGAAGGCCAGGGCGTTCGCCTACTACGACGCCCTCACCGTGCGTGACTCCTCGCTCTCCGCGGCCGCGCAGGCCGTGATCGCCGCCGAGGTGGGTCATCTCGAGCTCGCATCGGCGTACCTCGCGGAGCTCGCGGCCCTCGACCTGGACGACCTCCACGGCAACACGGACGAGGGACTCCACATCGCGGCCCTCGCCGGCATCTGGACGGGAGTCACGGCCGGCTACGGGGGCATGCGGGAGGGAGACGACGGCCTGTCCTTCCGGCCGCAGCTCCCGGATGGGGTGACCCGTCTCGCGTTCGGCGTGCGGCTGCACGGCTGCATCCTGCACGTCGACATCACGCCGGCGGAGACGACCTACCGGCTGAGCGCTGGCGATCCGGTGACGATCCGGCACGCGGGCGAGGAGCTCGTCCTGCACGCCGGCGTTCCGTCGGGACTGCCGACGCCGGACCGCGTCGAGCCGATCACTCCGACCCCGGTGCCGCCACGCTGGCGGGAGCCGGGACGACCGCGCGCCGGCGACTGAGGCGGCGTTCGGTGCGTGTGCCATATCGAGGCGGGTCAGCGCAAGGCCCGCGGCGATGTCGGCCGCCCGCCGTAGGGTGGAGCCGTGCCTGATTCCCCCCACCCCGCATCGGATGTCCTCTGGGCGTGCGTCGAGGACGGCTTCCATGTCGGAAGCCGCGGCGGAGACTTCCTCGGCTACGTCGACCGTCAGCCCGACGGCCGCTTCGCCGCGTTCTCCGCGTCCGCGCAGCCGCTCGGTCTGCACGCCACGTTGAGCGACGCGACCACGGAGGTCGTCGCCCACGCCGGCCCCTCGGAGGGCGACGCCGCCCTCGGCGCTCCGGAGCTGGTGCAGGGGTGACGGCGGCCAGGGCCGACGGGCTGCTCCGCCTCGTCTACACCAGCACGGCGGCGCAGCCGTTCCGGGAGACCGCTCTGGAGCAGCTGCTCGAGCAGTGCCGCCGGTCGAACGCGGCCCGCGACATCACGGGCCTCCTCCTCTTCCGCCAGGGGCGCTTCCTCCAGGTCCTCGAAGGACCGGTCGAGGCCGTGCGCCGACTCGTCGACGCGATCGCCGACGATCCGCGTCACCGCGCGATGCGCATCCTGCTGGAGACGCCGATCACCGCCCGGCTCTTCTCCGATTGGTCGATGGGCTATCGGTCGTTCCGCACGGGGAGCACCGCCGCCCCCGCGGGCTTCCGCGATTCCTTCGACGACCTCGTCGAGGGTGCGGACGCCTCCACGATGGAGCGCGCCCTGTTCGAGCTCACCCTGTGGTTCCGCACCCGCTCCGGCGCTGCGGTCCCGATTCCGGCCGCGAGCGACGAGGGTTCCTCCCTCCGGGTATGAGCGGGCCCGCGGGCGGACCGGAGCCGTCGCTCATCCAGCAGCGCATGGCGCTGGAACGGCGGCGGAACTGGGGCGTCTACGCGATCGTGTTCTCCTCGGTGATGACGGTCGGCTGGACGGTCGCGTTCCTCCTCGATGCGCCCGCCGGGTTGTGGCGCGTTCTCAGCATCATCGTGTTCGCCGCCGGGGTCGTCGTCGGTATCGTCGAGACCCGCCGCGCGAGGCGCGCGCTCCGTGCGTTCGAGGATCGCCATGGGCCGGACGCGGGTGTACGGCGCTGAGCCGTCGCACGTCAGCGACCGAGACCGATGCTGAAGCCGCCCGAGAACAGCACCGCGCCGAGGCCCACGACGGCCATGCCGACCAGGAGCACCCACGCGACAGCGCGGACCCCGCTCCGCCCGTGGCGCGATCCGGACGTGAGAAGCAGGACGACCGTCGGCACGAGCAACAGCCCGCCGAAGAGCAGGGCCGGGGCGACACGGACGTCCGGCGTGGGGCAGGGGAACGCGAGGGCGCACACGGTCGGCACTCCCTGAGCCAGCCAGAGGAGCAGCCATGTCACGAGCACGACGACGACCGCCGGCAGGGCTCTCCTCAGGAGCCGCGGTCGACTCGTCTCTGCCTGCTGCATCCCACCACTCTCCCAGGCGGACCGAGTGAGATCCAGACCTCGCTCCGGCCGCGGGTTCGGCGGACTTAGGAGAACAGCTGGCGCAGCGCGTCGGGGTCCCCGGCGTCGACCACCTTCTGGATGGCCTCGATGGTGGCGGGGTCGGTGAACATGCCCGCCAGGGTGTCGTTCCAGATCGCACGCACGCCGTCGATGTCCCCCGCGTCGACCGCGAGACCCGCCGCGGTCATGGCGTTCTGGTAGGGGATCTGTGCGAATCCGGCCTCGGCGTCCAGCGGGCTGAAGTACGGCACCCAGGGCGAGTCGGGATCCGGGGTGAGCCAGAGCACCTGCCCCGGGGAGAGATCGCGCACGTGATTCAGCGAAGCGAGGGACGGGTAGGCGCAGAGCCGTTCGGCGATCACCGCCTCGACGTCGCCGGGCGCGACCGTGTACGTCACGACATGACCGTCGTCATCGAGGGTCACCTCCCCCTGCGCGAACTCCCTGGCGCCGAGGTCCACGAGCGGCTGCCGACGCTCCCACCGCCAGTCGTCGGTGTAGCTGACGACCTCGGACATCCGGACGCAGCGGTCCGTCGTGGTCGGCTCCGGTGCCTCCGCCGTCACGGGCTCGGGCTCGGGCCCGCGGGTCGCGGGCGGGGATGGAGCACTCGACGTGTCCCCGGCTCCTTCTGCGCCGCACCCGACCAAGAGCAGGGCCACCACCCCCACGGACGCGAGCGCTGCCGTTCGTGCTGTCGATCGAGACATAGCCCGCCTTCCGATAAGCCGGAACCTATCAGTCGTCGAAGCGGAACTCCACTCCGTCACGTCCTGCATCGTGATCATCGAGGAAGACGGTCCCACGAACCTCACATCCGATGGCGGCGAGGTCCGTGATCAGGCTCGCATTGACACCTTCGTCGTCGCCCGTTGAACGTGCGGTCACGTCAAGAAGCCACGTCGTCCGCTGATAGGTCAGATACTCGGGCTTGTACGCTCGTCCTGCTCGGCCGGACCGGGTCTGTTCGCCGATGTTCGCAGCGTCGGTGGGTTCGAGCTGGAGCGAGGCGGTGATCTCCGCGACAGTGCGCGACTCGCTGTAAATCGCCAGCGTTGCTCTGTCGTGATCGATCATCGCTCTCCGAATACCTAGTTGTTGAAGCGGAACTCCACGACGTCGCCGTCCTGCATGACGTAGTCCTTGCCCTCCAGGCGCGCCTTGCCCTTCGCACGGGCTTCCTGCACGGAACCGGTCTCCACGAGGTCGTCGAACGACACGATCTCGGCCTTGATGAAGCCCTTCTCGAAATCGGTGTGGATCACGCCGGCGGCCTGCGGGGCCTTCGATCCCTTGGGGATGGTCCAGGCGCGGGCCTCCTTGGGGCCGGCGGTGAGGTAGGTCTGCAGACCGAGCGTGTCGAAGCCGATGCGGGCGAGCTGGTCGAGGCCCGACTCGTCCTGTCCCGTCGAGGCGAGGAGCTCGGCGGCGTCCTCGGGGTCGAGGTCCTTGAGCTCGGACTCGATCTTCGCGTCGAGGAAGATCGCCTGCGCCGGCGCGACGAGGGCGGCGAGCTCGGCCTTGCGGGCGTCGTCGGTCAGCACGGACTCGTCGACGTTGAAGACGAAGATGACGGGCTTGACGGTCAGGAGCCCGAGTTCGCGGATCGGCTCGAGGTCGAGGCCGCTCGTGGAGAGCAGGATCCCGCGCTCCAGGGCGTCCTTGGCGGCCTTCGCGGCTTCGAGGACCGACGGGTCGATCTTCTTGCCCCGCACCTCCTTCTCGTACCGCGTGATCGCCTTCTCGACGGTCTGCAGGTCGGCGAGCATGAGCTCGGCGTTGATGGTCTCCATGTCCGACGCCGGGTTCACGGCACCGTCCACGTGCACCACGTCGTCGTCGGAGAACCCGCGCACCACCTGGGCGATCGCGTCGGCCTCGCGGATGTTCGCGAGGAACTGGTTGCCCAGCCCCTCCCCCTCGCTCGCCCCGCGCACGATGCCGGCGATGTCAACGAACGACACGGCGGCGGGCAGGATGCGCTCGCTCCCGAAGATCTCCGCGAGCTTCTGGAGCCGCGGGTCGGGAAGGTTCACCACGCCGACGTTCGGCTCGATCGTCGCGAACGGGTAGTTCGCCGCGAGCACGTCGTTCTTGGTGAGAGCGTTGAAGAGGGTGGACTTGCCGACGTTGGGCAGGCCGACGATTCCGATAGTGAGAGCCACGGGGTATGAGTCTACCTGCGCCGCTCTCCCCCACCTCACCCTCGCGAGGGCAGGCGCCCACGCGGAGTCAGGCGGCAGGGTGGGAAAAGTGCCTGATGCGGCGCGGACGCCTGTTCAGTCGCGGACCGCGCGGAACGCCCTCGTCACGTAGGGCACCTCGATCGCGTCGTCCCCGTGCAGACCGAGCCCGTCGAACAGGGCGTCCATCTCGCGGCGGATCCGTGCCTTCTCGGCCTCGTCGGCGGTGATCACGGCGCTGCGGGAGGCGGCCATGCGGTGCAGGAGCTTCCGCGTCATGGGGCGCGACCACTCCCAGCGCTCCTGCGCCAGGGCGCCGAAGGGCTCCGCCACCACGGGGTCGCCCGCAGCGAGCATGATCTCGGCGTTGCTGCCGTGCATGATGTCGGTGAGCCGGCGCACCCAGTCCACGCGCTCGTCGCGGAGGTTCCAGACGAGCCCGAGCACACCGCCCGGGCGCATCGCGCGACCGATCTCCGCCGAGGCGGCGACCGGCTCGACCCAGTGCCACGCCTGACCCAGGACGACGGCGTCCACGCTCGCGTCCGGAAGCGGCAGCCCCTCGGCGGTCCCGACGAACGTGGGCACCCCGGGGACGGCGTCGCGAAGGGCCACGAGCATCGCGGGGTCCGGATCGATCGCCACCACCTCGGCGTCGGCAGCCGCGACGAGCGCCCGCGTGAGCTTGCCGGTACCGGCGCCGACATCGGCGACCCGCCGAGCACCGTCCGCCATCGGCTCCAGCATCCAGGCGACGGCCTCGAAGGGGTACTCGGGCCGTCCGGCCTCGTAGCTTCCGGCCGCCGCGCCGAAGGATCTCGCGAGTTCGTCCGCCATGTGGCCAGCATACGGCGAGCCTGCACAGCGACGTCGGAGGCCCGGGAGAGAGTGAGGACGTGCCACTGGACTTCACTGCGATCGACTTCGAGACCGCGAACTCCAGCCCGGCCTCCGCGTGTTCCGTGGGACTCGTGCGGGTGCGGGACGGGGAGGTCGTCGCCACCGCGAACTGGCTGATCCAGCCCCCGCCCGGCCATGACGAGTTCCAGGAGTGGAACGTCCGCATCCACGGCATCCGCCCCGAGCACGTGCTGTCGGCGGCGACGTGGGTCGATCAGTTCGACCGTCTGTGCGGCTTCGCGGGTGCCGACGTGCTCGTGGCCCACAACGCCGGCTTCGACCTGAACGTCCTGCGACGGGCGACCGAGGTCACCGGTCAGATCTGTCCGCCGTACCGGTCGCTGTGCAGCCTCCAGGTGGCGCGGAAGACCTACCAGCTCGACTCCTACCGTCTGCCTCTCGCCGCCGCGGCGGCCGGATACGCGGAGTTCTCGCATCACGACGCGCTGGCGGATGCCCTCGCCTGCGCTCAGATCATCGTGGACGCGGCCGCGCGGGCCGGAGCCGCGGATGTCTTCGCGCTCGCCGATGTCCTCGGCCTCCGCGTGACCGAGCCCGCCGTGCCGGCACTGGAGCGCGCCGTCGCCTGACGCACCTCGCGTCCTCCCCGCGATGTCGGACGCCCCCGGCATCATGGAGCCATGGATGCCCTGTCGATCGTTCTCCTGCTCGTGGCCCTCGCCGCGGGCGTCGCTCTCGGGTGGTTCCTGCGAGCCGGTCGCAGCGCCGCCGACATCGCACGCACGCAGGCGGAGCTCGCGGCCGCACGAGACGACCGCGATCGCCAGTACGACCTCTATCGGGACGCGGTCGAGCACGCCCGCTCCGAGCAGCGGGCGGAGGCTCAGCGCGTCCAGCAGCAGAACGCCGTGCTACAGGCTCTGGCGCCGGTCCGCGAGAGTCTCCAGCAGATGCAGTCCAAGGTCGCCGCGATCGAGAGCGAGCGGCAGGCACAGTTCGGCACGCTCGCCGAGCAGCTCCGGCGTGCCCAGGAGTCGGATGAGGCACTCCGCGCGACGACCGAGTCACTGGCGGGTGCGCTGCGCTCCACGTCCACGCGCGGCGTCTGGGGCGAGACCCAGCTGCGGCGCGTCGTCGAGGCGGCGGGGCTGACCAGACACGTCGACTTCGACCTCCAGGCGACGATCACCTCCGACCGCGGCCAGGGGCGCCCCGACATGGTCGTCCGCCTCCCGGGGGGCACGTCGATCGCCGTCGACGCGAAGGTTCCCCTCGACGCCTACCTCGAGGCCTCGGCGCTCCCCCTCGGCGATGCCCACGAACCCCAGCGTCGCGCCCACATGCAGAAGCACGTCCGCGCCGTCCGCGCCCACGTCGACGCCCTCGCCAAGAAGGCCTACTGGTCGGGCCTCGACGCGAGCCCCGAGTTCGTCATCTGCTTCCTGCCGAGCGAGTCGCTGCTGGCGGCGGCCATCGACGAGGATCCGACGCTGCTCGACTACGCATTCAGCCGCCGTGTGGCCCTCGCCTCCCCCGTCAACCTCTGGGCGGTCCTCAAGACGGTCGCCTACACATGGACCCAGCAGGAGGTGTCCACCGAGGCCCGGAGTCTGCTGGCGCTCGGCACGCAGCTGTACGAGCGCCTCGGCACGCTCGCGGGTCACGCCGACGACCTGCGCCGGGCGATCGAGCGCACGGTCGACAGCTACAACCGCTTCGCGGGATCCCTGGAGTCCCGGGTGCTCGTGACCGCCCGGCAGTTCCCCGGCGTCGATGCGGAGGCCCTGGCGCCGGCGTCGCCGATCACCGCGGACGGGCGGCGCTTCACCGCTCCGGAGCTCCTGGCCCCGACCGAGGCCGAAGAGGCCGCCGATGCGATGCTGGCCGACGTCGGCGAGGTGCGCACGCGTCTCGACCACGCCGCCGCGCTCCACGACCGGGAGCAGTGACGACGGGAGCGACCGGATCCTCCGACCGCGGGAGCGTCAGGCGACGCCGGGCACGCCGCTGAGCAGCAGGATGACGAGGCCGCTCGTCGCGAGGAAGGCACCGATCATCCACCAGGCGCTGACCTCGTGCCCCTCGGCGCGACGGACGCGGAACAGCACGTCGGCGCGGCGAGCCGGATCGACGGCCGGCTGAGCGACGGGTGCCGGCGGGGCCACGGCGGCCGCTTCGGCATCGGCACTCACCCGGAGGATGCGTCCGGTGTTCGTGGTGATGATCTTCGTCGGCGCGGCGCTCTTCGAGCCGGTCGTGTGCTGCGTTGTCATGCGTTCGCCCTCCTGTGCCTGCGGTGCCTGGCGGCTCCGTCGACGGCGACAAACCCAGTGACAATTGTGACACGGCGGCTCGCCGAACCGGGCCCGACCCGTGCAGGAGGCGATACCGGGTCGGTAACGATGGCGAGAGTCCTCCCCGCGATCATGCCGGCGGGAGAGCCGTCACAGCCACTTCGAGACGAGGTGCTCCGACGCGATGCGGCGCAGCGTTCCGGAGGCTCCGCGCAGCACCACGCTCTCGGTGTACACGTAGCCACGCTCGCGTCGCACGCCGGCCACGAGCTGGCCGTCCGTGACGCCGGTCGCGACGAAGATCGTGTTGTTCCCCTGCACGAGGTCGTCCGCCTCGTAGACCTTGTCCATGTCGAGCCCCGCGTCGATACCGCGCTGGCGCTCGTCGTCATCGCGCGGCCAGAGCCGTCCCTGGATGTGGCCGCCGAGGGCCTTGATCGCACACGCGGTGACGATGCCCTCGGGGCTGCCGCCGATGCCGACGCACATGTCGGTGCGAGCGTCGTGGCGGGCGGCGTTGATGCCACCGGCGACGTCGCCGTCGCTCATGAGACGCGTACCGGCACCGGCGTCGCGGATCTCCTGGATGAGCTGCTCGTGCCGCGGGCGGTTGAGCACCGAGACGACGATCTCGTCGACCGGCTTGTCCAGCGCGCCGGCGAGCTTGCGGATGTTCTCGCCGATGGGCAGGCGGATGTCGACGACGCCGACACCGGCGGGCCCGGTCACGAGCTTGTCCATGTAGAAGACGCTGGAGGCGTCGAGCATCGTGTCGCGGTCGGACACGGCGATCACGGAGAGCGCGTTCTGCCGGCCGGCCGCGGTCAGCGACGTACCGTCGATCGGGTCGACCGCGATGTCGCACAGCGGGCCGCGCCCTGTGCCGACGACCTCGCCGTTGAACAGCATCGGGGCGTTGTCCTTCTCGCCCTCGCCGATCACCACGCGGCCCTGGAAGTCGACCGTCCCGAGGAACGCCCGCATGGCGTCGACGGCGGCGCCGTCGGCAGCCTCCTTCGCACCGCGACCGATGAACGGAACGGCACGGATCGCCGCCGCCTCGGTCGCGCGCACCAACTCCATCGCGAGGTTACGGTCGGGACGCAGCGGGCTCAGGTCGGCAGTCAGACTCACCATGATCCCCAGCCTATCCGCGAGCAGGGGATCGATCGGCTCGTTTTCCGCCCGTAAGCCAGGAAGAAATCGCGGTTCTTAACACCACCGAAGGACGGCGCCCACCGACGCGCGCCTCCTCCTGCCGGAGCCGGACACCCGCCCCGATAGAGTGGCAGCTGTCCCGGCTTCACCTACCGCAGGAGTTCTCATGCCCGTCGCCACCCCGGATCAGTACGCCGACATGCTCGACCGCGCGAAGGCAGGCGGCTTCGCGTACCCCGCGTTCAACGTCTCCAGCTCGCAGACGATCAACGCCGTCCTCCAGGGCCTGACCGAGGCCGGCTCCGACGGCATCATCCAGGTCACCACCGGTGGCGCCGACTACTTCGCCGGCCACACGGTCAAGGCCCGCGCGACCGGCGCCCTCGCCTTCGCGCGCTACGCCACCGAGGTCGCCAAGAACTACCCGGTCACCGTCGCCCTGCACACGGACCACTGCCCGAAGGACGCTCTCGCGGGCTTCGTCGAGCCGCTCATCGCCGCCTCGGAGGAAGAGGTCAAGGCCGGCCGCAACCCGATCTTCCAGTCCCACATGTGGGACGGCTCGGCCGTGCCGCTCGCGGAGAACATCGAGATCGCCAAGGAGCTACTCCCCCGCATGAAGGCCATCAACGCCATCCTCGAGGTCGAGATCGGCGTCGTCGGCGGCGAGGAGGACGGCGTGCAGCACGAGGGCTCGAACGAGGCGCTCTACACGACGTTCGCCGACGTGGACCAGGCCGTGCAGGCGCTGGGCCTCGGCGAGCAGGGCCGCTACATCGCCGCGCTCACCTTCGGCAACGTCCACGGCGTGTACAAGCCGGGCGGCGTGAAGCTGCGTCCGGAGCTGCTCGGCGAGATCCAGGCCGAGGTCGCCGCGAGGTACAACACCGGTGAGAAGCCGCTCGACCTCGTCTTCCACGGCGGCTCCGGCTCGACCGATGAGGAGATCGCCCTCGCGGTCGCCAACGGCGTCATCAAGATGAACATCGACACGGACACGCAGTACGCGTACACCCGTGCGATCGCCGACTACATGTTCAAGAACTACGACGGCGTGCTGAAGGTCGACGGCGAGGTCGGCAACAAGAAGCAGTACGACCCGCGCGCCTGGGGCAAGATCGCCGAGTCGGCCATGGCCGCCCGCGTGGTCGAGTCCACCCGCCAGCTGGGCTCGTACGGCCAGTCGAAGAGCTGACACCACCAGACACACGAAAGGGGCCCGGCATCATGCCGGGCCCCTTTCGTCTGCGTGCTCGGGGTCAACGCACCCCGGCCGCCTGGTCGAGGTAGGCGATGAAGGCCGGGTCGCCCATCATCGGCACGACGAGGCAGAACGAGGCGATGCCCAGCGTGATGACGGCTCCGACGAGCGGGACCCACCAGGTGAGGCGGCCACGACGCAGGCGACGGATCGACAGGGCCGCCGTGACGCACCAGCCGACCGCCAGCACGACGGCCGCGATCGTTCCCCACGTGCGGCCCGCGGCGTAGTTGGTGAACTCCCCCTCGATGCCCAGCATCCCCATGGTCTGATTCATCACCGGGACGATGTCGAGGTAGGACAGGCCGGTGACGACGACGTTCACGAGGCCGTAGGCGAGCAGCGCGATCGTCGCGAAGCGGTCCACCGAGGAGGGGCGCGCCGGAGCAGGAGCCGCGGGCGCGGGGTCCGAGACGGGAGCTGACGGGGCGACCACCTCAGCCACGGGCGGCAGCCCCGCGGCCCTCCGCTGCTCCTCGGGCGTGGCGAGTTCCCCGTAGCGGGGGCGCTGGTCGGTCATGCCGCCATGGTATCGGCCGGCGCTCAGCCGCCCGTTCAGGAAAAGGGGGCCCAACCGATAGCGGCCCCGGAGAAGTGGGGACTTCTCGGGGCCGCGGACGGAGAGCGCTGGGGACGCTCCTCATCCCGTTCGGTCGCCGGCGCTGGGGACGCCATGGGCGATCAGTAGGGCGTTGTCAGCCACTACGCCTTCGATCATAGATAAGCGACGTGGCGGGCACCAGGGTCACGAATTCAGATGGTGAACTCGGCGTCCGGCCCGTCGGTGTCGAGCGCATCGGCCCCGAGCTGCACCGACAGCCGACGGGCGGCGCGTTGCAGGTTCGAGACGAGCCGCCGGTTGACCACCGCCTGGTCGGCCGGGAGGGAGACGGCCAGCGATGCCGTCACGCCCGGGGCGATGACCGGGACCGCGACACAGGTCGCGCCGATCGCGTACTCCTCGCGATCGATCGCCCACCCCGGGGTCTGCTCGAGCTGGGTGAGGAGCGCTGTCCGGTCGCTGATCGTCCGCGGCGTGAGCTCCTCGAGCCGATGGCGGGCGAGGTAGTCCAGCCGATCCTCTTCCGAGAGGGCGGCGAGGATCTGCTTCCCGAGGGCGGTCGCGTGCGCGCTGGCGTGCAGCCCGACCCACAGTTCGATCCGAGGATTCCGCACGGCGTCCACGATGTCGACGAGGTGGATCTCCCCATCCGCGTACCGCGACAGGTAGGCCGTGGCGCCGACGTCCTCGGTCACCGCGCGCAAGGCGGCGCGCACGCGGGCGAGGAACACGCCTCGGGAGCCGATCTGCTGCTGGAAGGACGGGAACCGGTTCCCCAGCACGAGGCCGTCGGGCTCCGCACTCAGGTACCCCTCGTGCACGAGCGTGCGCACGAGGTTGTAGGTGGTACCCGGTGTCAAGCCCGTGATCGACGAGAGCATCTTCGCCGGCAGCGGGCGCGGCGAGTTCGCGACGATGTCGACCAGGCGGAGAGCGCGTTGCACGGACCCGATGAGGGTCGGCTCCGCCTCCGCGGCGTTCACCGCTACGCACCCCCTCCTGCGGAGGCGCGGCCGCCGAGGGCGCGCGCGTCGCGCTGGCCCGTGGCGTCCTGACGGAGCTCCTTCGGCAGCGAGAACATGAGGTCCTCCTCCGCCGTCTTGACCTCTTCCACGTCGCGATACCCGGCATCGCCGATCGCGTCGAGCACCTCGCGCACGAGCACCTCGGGGACCGACGCGCCGCTGGTGACGCCCACCGTCTCCACGCCGTCGAGCCACTCCTGGCGGATCTCCTCGGCGTAGTCCACGCGGTAGGCGGCCTTGGCTCCGTACTCCAGCGCGACCTCGACGAGTCGCACGCTGTTGGAGGAGTTGGCGGACCCCACGACGATCACCAGATCAGCCCCCTGGGCGACCTTCTTGATGGCGACCTGCCGGTTCTGCGTGGCGTAGCAGATGTCGTCGGACGGCGGGTTGTGCAGCTCGGGGAACCGGGTGCGGAGCCGGTTCACCGTCTCCATGGTCTCGTCCACGGAGAGCGTCGTCTGCGACAGCCACACCACCTTCGAGGGATCCTTCACCTGCACGGTGTCGGCCTCCTCCGGGGAGTTCACGACGGTGACGTGATCCGGTGCCTCTCCGGCCGTTCCCTCGACCTCCTCGTGCCCGTCGTGGCCGATGAGCAGGATCTCGAAGTCGTCCCGCGCGAAGCGCACGGCCTCGCGATGGACCTTGGTGACGAGCGGGCAGGTGGCGTCGATCGCGTGCAGGCCACGGTCGGACGCGGCGTTGACGACAGCCGGGGAGACGCCGTGCGCGCTGAAGACGACGTGCGCGCCCTCGGGCACCTCGTCGACCTCCTCGACGAAGATGGCCCCCTTGGCCTCGAGCTCCGTCACGACGTGGATGTTGTGCACGATCTGCTTGCGGACGTAGACGGGGGCGCCGTAGCGCTCGAGCGCCTTCTCCACAGCGACCACGGCGCGGTCCACGCCTGCACAGTAGCCGCGGGGGGCGGCGAGCAGGACGCGCTTGTGTCCGGGCACCGGGTTATCCTGAAGCCGCCCGGCCGCGGCGCGCACTCGTGGGATGCGAGGAGCGGGAAGATGAACGGCAGTCGAAGTCACCCCTCGATTCTACCGTCGTGCGGCTGGGCGGGGCCGGTGAGTGCGCGGGCAGGAACGGGAGCAGATGACAGTCTTCGAAGCGACGACGGGACCGGGCGAGACCCCGCCGGCGGATGCCGTCGCCCCGCGCGACTCCACGGCCCAGGCACCGACGTCGGTCGCCCGACTGAACGCCACCATCCGCGACTTCGTGGCGCGATGGAACACGGTGTGGGTCGAGGGCGAGATCACGTCCTGGAACGTGCGCGCCGGAAACGTCTTCGCCCGCCTCAAGGACACCCGGTCCGACGCGCAGATCTCCATCCGTGTCTGGTCGAGCGTGCGCGGCCGCATCCCCGCCGACCTGGGCGTGGGCGACCACGTGGTCGCCGCCGTGAAGGCCGACTACTTCGTCCGCTCCGGGGACTTCAGCTTCGCGGTCTCGGCCATGAAGCACGTCGGGCTCGGCGACCAGCTCGAGCGCCTGGAGCGGCTGCGGGTGCAGCTCCGCCAGGAGGGCCTCTTCGATCCCGCCCGCAAGAAGCGCCTGCCGTTCCTCCCGCATGTCATCGGACTCATCACCGGCGAGCGCTCCGACGCCGAGAAGGACGTGCACCGCAACGCCGAGCTGCGCTGGCCGCAGGTGCGGTTCAAGACCGCGTACGCCGCGGTGCAGGGCGATCGGTGCGTGCCGGACACGCTGGCGGCTCTCGCCCGTCTGGACGCCGACCCCGAGGTCGACGTCATCATCATCGCTCGCGGCGGCGGCGACCCGCAGACCCTCCTCGGCTTCAGCGACGAACGCCTCGTCCGAGCCGTGGCCGCCGCCTCCACACCGGTGGTCAGCGCCATCGGCCATGAGAACGACCACCCCCTCCTCGACGACGTCGCCGATCTCCGCGCCTCGACGCCGACCGATGCCGCCAAGCGCGTCGTCCCCGACGTCGGGGAGCAACGCGCACTCATCGCGCAGCTGCGGTCCCGGGCCACCACCCGCCTCACGCAGCGCCTCACGCACGACATCGCCCAGCTCGAGCAGCTGCGGTCCCGGCCGGTGCTGCGCTCGCCCGATCCGATCATCGACAGCCGCGCACAGGAGACCTTCCTGCTTCTCGCTCGCGGTCGCGACGCGGTCACCCGGCAGCTCGACGACGCCGGCCGGCGGACCAGTGAACTGCGCGCCTCGCTGCGCGCCCTCTCCCCCGCCGCCACTCTGGCCCGCGGTTACGCGATCGCGCATCTGGAGGGCGGCGTCATCCTCCGCGATGCGGCCGATGCGCCTGCGGGCAGCGCGCTCACCCTCACGGTGGACCGAGGGTCGCTCGCGGTGCGCTCGGAGGGCGAGATCGCGGAAGGCGCCTGAGCGGGCGGCGTCCGGGGCACGACGTAGGATGGAGGAGTGAGCGCCGTGAACGACACCCCTGTGGACACGCTGTCGTTCGAGGCGGCCCGTGACGAGCTCGTCCGGGTCGTCGCCGAGCTCGAACAGGGGGCGCCCACCCTCGAGCACTCACTCGCGCTCTGGGAGCGCGGCGAGGCCCTGGCCGCCCGCTGCGAGGAGTGGCTGCTCGGCGCGAAGCGTCGCCTCGAAGCCGCGCGCACCGCCACCACCGACGAGAGCGACGCGTCATGAGCAAGGGCCCCGCGATCAACGCCGACCTCGGTCGACCGGAGACGCCCGACGAGACCGCCGCACGCAAGGCCGCGTCGAGCAAGGCCTACCGGTCGAGCCAGACCGTCCGCAACCTCGTCGCCGCGCTCGTGGTGACCCTCGCGGTCGTCGTCGTCATCATCGCGCTCGTCCCCCGGGGCGAGCCGGTCGCGGCGAAGCCGATCGACGTCGCCGCCATCGCCGCGGACGTCGAGTCGTCCATGGGCAGCCCGGCGATCGTCCCCGAGACGGACGACTTCTGGCGGGTGAACGCCGCTGAGCTCCAGAGCGGAGCCCCCGTCGTCTGGGAGGTCACCCTCGCCCCCGCGGCCCAGGACGAGCGCGGGTTCATCAAGCTCGCCCAGGCCTTCGACGCCGACGCCTCGTGGGCCCCGCAGCGCCTGAACGGCGTCGCCCCGACCGACACCATCCGCATCGGCGGCCGGGAGTGGGACGTCTATCGGCCCGGGTCCGCCGGCGCGGAGGCGAACGTCACCTATGCCCTCGGCACCCAGGCCGGCGACGACTACGTGCTTCTCTACGGCTCCCGCTCGGCCGACTCCACCGCCGAGCTCGCGGAGTCGCTCATCCCCCAGATCCGCACCGTCTCGGAGGCCCGATGACCCACCCGCTGACCCCCGCCGCCGCCTGGAAGCAGATGCAGGACGGCAACCGTCGCTTCGTCCGCGACGAGCCCCAGCACCCGAACCAGAACGTCGACCGCCGCAAGGACCTCACCGCGGCCCAGCACCCCGTCGCGACGCTGTTCGGCTGCTCGGACTCCCGCCTGGCCGCCGAGATCATCTTCGACCTCGGCCTCGGCGACCTCTTCGTCGTGCGCAACGCCGGGCAGGTGATCGGCGAGTCGATCGTGGCGAGCCTGGAGTACGCGGTCGCCGTCCTCGAGGTGCCGCTCATCGTGGTCCTCGCACACGACTCCTGCGGTGCGGTGCGCGCCGCCATCGACGGGACCGCCATCGATGCCGACCCGCTCCCCCCGCACATCTGGAAGCTCATCGCGCCGATCGTCCCTGCCGCGCGCAAGGTCCTCGCGGAGAGCGGCGGCGGCACGGTGGCCGACATCGATGCGGAGCTCGTCGGACGCGAGCACCTGCGCAACACCGTCAACGACCTGCTGCAGTCGTCCGAGATCATCAGCAACGCCGTCGCCGAAGGCCGTCTCGGCATCGTCGGCGCCAACTATCGTCTGGCCGAGGGTGAGGCAGCGCCTGTCATCACGGTCGGCATCGAAGCCGAGGGGATCGACCCCGCAACCAAGGAGGGTTCGGAATGACCGACACCGAGTACCGCATCGAACACGACACCATGGGTGAGGTGCGAGTGCCCGTGAACGCGCTCTACGGGGCGCAGACGCAGCGCGCCGTGGAGAACTTCCCGATCTCCGGCAAGGGCCTGGAGTCGACGCAGATCGCCGCACTCGCGCGCATCAAGAAGGCGGCCGCGCTGGCGAACAAGGAGCTCGGCACGCTCGACGGCGCCATCGCCGACGCGATCGCCCAGGCCGCCGACCAGGTCGCCGCGGGCAGCCACGACGGCGAGTTCCCGGTCGACACGTACCAGACCGGCTCCGGCACCTCGTCGAACATGAACATGAACGAGGTCCTGGCGACGCTCGCGAGCCGCATCCTCGGCTCGACCGTGCACCCCAACGACCACGTGAACGCCTCGCAGTCGTCGAACGACGTGTTCCCCACCTCGGTGCACATCGCGGTCACCCAGGCACTCATCGACACCCTGATCCCGGCGCTCGACCACCTCGCCGTCGCGCTCGAGGCCAAGGCGGAGCTCTGGAAGGACGCGGTCAAGTCCGGCCGCACGCACCTCATGGACGCGACGCCCGTCACGCTCGGCCAGGAGTTCGGCGGCTACGCCCGCCAGATCCGCCTGGGCATCGAGCGCGTGCAGTCGGCGCTCCCCCGCGTGGCCGAGGTGCCTCTGGGCGGCACGGCCGTCGGCACGGGCATCAACACGCCGCTCGGCTTCCCGCAGAAGGTCATCGAGCTGCTCGCGGCCGAGACCGAGCTGCCGATCACCGAGGCGAAGGACCACTTCGAGGCGCAGGCGAACCGCGACGGTCTCGTCGAGGCCTCCGGTGCGCTCCGCACCATCGCCGTGTCGCTCACGAAGATCAACAACGACCTGCGCTGGATGGGTTCCGGCCCGAACACCGGTCTCGGCGAGCTGCACATCCCCGACCTGCAGCCGGGATCCTCGATCATGCCGGGCAAGGTGAACCCCGTCGTTCCCGAGGCCGTGCTCATGGTGTGCGCGCGCGTCATCGGCAACGACGCCACGGTCGCCTGGGCCGGCGCCTCCGGTTCGTTCGAGCTGAACGTCGCCATCCCGGTCATGGGCACCGCGCTGCTCGAGTCGATCCGTCTGCTGTCGAACGCCTCCCGGGTGCTCGCCGACAAGACCATCGACGGCCTGCAGGCGAACCTCGACCGCGCCGCCGCCTTCGCGGGCATGAGCCCGTCGATCGTGACGCCGCTGAACAAGCTGATCGGCTACGAGGCCGCCGCGAAGATCGCCAAGCACTCCGTCGCCAAGGGCATCACGGTGCGCGACGCCGTGATCGACCTCGGCTACGTCGAGCGCGGTGAGCTCACGCTGGAGCAGCTGGACGAGAAGCTCGACCTCCTGTCGATGACCCACCCGGGCTGATCCCCACCCGACACGGATGCCGCGAGGACCTCGGTCCTCGCGGCATCCGTCGTCTCCGGCCCCGTCCCGTGCAGGTGACGGGTCAGCTGAGTTCGCCGCCCTCCAGGAGGTCGGTGACGAGGGCGGCGATGGCGGAGCGCTCCGAGCGGGTCAGGGTGACGTGGCCGAAGAGACCGTGTCCCTTGAGGGTCTCGATGACGCTCGCGATACCGTCGTGCCGGCCGACGCGGAGGTTGTCGCGCTGCCCGACGTCGTGGGTGAGGATCACGCGCGAGTTCTGGCCCATGCGGCTGAGCACCGTGAGCAGCACGTTCCGCTCCAGGGACTGCGCCTCGTCCACGATCACGAACGCGTCGTGCAGGGACCGTCCCCGGATGTGGGTGAGGGGCATCACCTCCAGGAGCCCGCGCTCGACCACCTCGTCGATGACGTTCCCCGAGACCACGGAGCCGAGGGTGTCGTACACCGCCTGACCCCAGGGGTTCATCTTCTCGCCCTGGTCGCCCGGCAGGTACCCGAGCTCCTGGCCGCCCACGGCGAACAGCGGGCGGAAGACGATGATCTTCTTCTGCTGCTGGCGCTCCAGCACGGCCTCCAGCCCCGCGCACAGTGCGAGCGCCGACTTGCCGGTACCCGCGCGCCCGCCCAGGGACACGATGCCCACCTCGGGGTCGAGGAGCAGGTCGATCGCGATGCGCTGCTCGGCGGAGCGCCCGTGCATGCCGAAGATGTCCCGGTCACCGCGGACGAGCCGGAACTCGCCGTCACCGGTGACCCGACCCAGGGCGGACCCGCGCTCGGAGTGGATGATGAGGCCCGTGTTGACGGGAAGCCCGTGCACGTCCTCGCTGAGCCCGACCTCGCTCTCGTAGAGGTCGCTGATGTCGTCGCCGGAGAGATCGAGGGCGGCGATGCCGGTCCAGCCCGAGTCCACGGCCTGCTCCGCGAGGTACTCCTCGGCACGCAGCCCGAGGGACGCGGCCTTCACCCGCATCGGCAGGTCCTTCGAGACGATGGTCACGTCCTGGCCGTCCTGCGCGAGGTGCATCGCGACGGAGAGGATGCGGCTGTCGTTGTCGCTGAGGCGGATGCCGGCCGGGAGGACCGAGAGGTCGGCGTTGCCCAGCTCGACGCGGAGCGTGCCCCCCTCGCCGACCTCCACCGGGAAGTCGAGGCGGCCGTGCTCGACGCGGAGATCGTCGAGGTGCCGCAGCGCCTGGCGGGCGAAGTACCCGATCTCCGGGTCGTGCCGCTTGCCCTCGAGCTCGGTGATGACGACGACCGGGAGCACCACGGAATGCTCCGCGAACCGGAAGAGCGCCTGCGGATCGCTCAGCAGGACCGAGGTGTCGAGGACGTAGGTGCGCAGATCCTGAGCGGGTTCTGCGGCCGCGGCCTGACTCGGCGTCTGACGGGTGGACTGCTGCGCGGTGCTGGTGGACTGCTGCGCTGTACGTGTGGTCACGACCCACTCCCGACCCGGGGATTCCCGGCTATTCGAACGAGTCGACCAGGGGGTCACGAGTCGCGAACCTGAGGCCGACCCGACCGGGCGCCTTGCCCGATGCCTTGAAGGTACGGCCGCCCGAGGGTCTTTCCCGGCCTCGACACGCCAGCGATTCGTTACGGGACGATGAACGATTCCCTGCCGAAGGCCCCGAGCGCTTCGTCGAGCAGGCCGAGGGTCTCGGCGTCGGTTCCGGCGTGCGGCGCGATGCGGATGGATCCGCCCCGAGCGGTGACGACGAGACCGGCGTTGGCGAGAGCGGCGGCGAGCCGCGCCGGTTCCTCCGGTGCGAGTGCGACGATCCCGGCGCGTTCGGTGCGCTCGCGTGGGGAGACGACGGCGATCCCGTGGTGGTCGGCCGTGGCGATGACCGCGTCCACCTGCGCGGACAGCCGCTCCTCGATCGCCGCGACCCCGGCGTCCCTGACGTCCCGAGCGCCGATCGCGAGCCGGCCGGCGGCGAGCGTGTCCGGCATGCTGATCGTGTAGGCCCGCGCGTCCGGTGCCGGGGCCGGGCGCTCGTCGACGACCAGCCCGGTCGCCGCCGTCCCCGTGATGCCGGAGAGCACGGGCACGATCCGTTCACGCGCCCGCGGCGAGAACCAGGCGAACCCGGTGCCCCGGCCCGCGCGCAGCCACTTGTAGCCGTGCCCGACGACGACGTCCGCGACACTGTAGTCGGCGTCGATCACGCCGAAGGACTGCACGGCGTCGACGATGAGGAGGCGGTCCGGGCCGAGGACGTCCCGCAGCGCGGCGAGGTCGACCCGGTACCCGGTGCGGAAGTCGACGTGGCTGACGGCCAGGGCCACGACATCGTCGTCGAGGACGGCGGCGATGTCGTCGGGGGTGACGCGTCCGTCGTCGGGCGAGATCCAGCGGGGCGTGACCGCGTGCTGTGACGCGGCCGCCGCGCGCTCCAGGGTGAGGCTCACGCTCGGGAACTCCGCCGTGCTCGCGACGACCGCGCCGGAGACCCCGTAGAGCGCGTGCATGAGGCCGTGCGTCGACGACGGCTGCAGCGTGACCTCCGCGGCCTCGGCCCCGAGGAGCTCGGCGACGACCTCCTGCGCCTGTCCGATCCGCTCCCCCACGAGCGCCAGCGACGACGGCCGGCCGTTCCCGAGGAGGTCCGCGTCGGCGAAGACCTCGGCACGGACGGAGGGCGACACGGGGCCGAATGCTGCCCAGTTCAGATAGCCGGGCTCCGCGTCGAACGTGCTCAGGTAGTCGTCGAAAGCGCTCACTGCGTCATTGTGCCACGCCCCGCGGCTCCCGGATCAGCGACCGAAGCGGCGGTCGCGGTCGGCGTAGTCGCGGATCGCGCGGAGGAAGTCGACCTGTCGCAGATCGGGCCCGAGCGCCTCGACGAAGTAGAACTCGCTGTGCGCGCTCTGCCACAGCAGGAAGTCGCTCAGCCGCTGCTCGCCGCTCGTGCGGATCACGAGGTCCGGATCGGGCTGGCCGCCCGTGTAGAGGTGCTCCCCGATCATCTCCGGAGTGAGCTGCGCCGCGAGGTCCTCCAGCGTCCCGCCCGACGCCTCGTGTGTGGTGATGATGCTGCGCACCGCGTCGACGATCTCGTTCCGGCCGCCGTACCCGACCGCGAGGTTCACGTGCAGGCCGGTGTGGTCCTTCGTGCGCTCCTCCGCATCGGCGAGCACGCGCGCCAGCTCCGCGGGGAGGATGTCGGAGCGGCCGACGTGCTTGACCCGCCAGTTGCCCTTCTGGGACAGCGCCTCGGCGAGCTCCGCGATGATCTCGATGAGGTCGGCGAGCTCGGCCGAGTCCCGTTTGCGGAGGTTGTCGCTGGAGAGGAGGTAGAGCGAGACCACACGCACACCGAGTTCGTCGCACCAGCCGAGGAACTCCTGCATCTTGGCGGCGCCTGCACGGTGCCCTTCGGCCGGGGTATCGAATCCGAGCTGGCGCGCCCACCGGCGGTTGCCGTCGATCATCATGGCGACGTGGTGCGGAACCGAGGCCGGATCGAGGTGGCGACGCAGCCGGCTGGTGTACAGCCGGTACAGCGGTCCCCGTCCCGGGCTCTCGCGTGACATCACCCACCTACGCTACCCTGCCCCGCCCGTCCGCGCCGGTGCAGAACCTGGGGACATGTACGGAGACGGGCATGCGCTCCCGCCTAGAGTGAGCACGTGAGCACTTCCGACCAGACCGGCGCCGACCTCCCGAAGCTGCCGCTGCTCGAAGCGGCCGCCGCCGACGCGGCGACCGAGATCAAACCGACCTGGCGCGGGTGGATCCACGCCGGCACGTTCCCCGTCGCGATCGCCGCAGGCATCGTCCTCGTCACCCTGTCCCAAGGAGCGGCGGCCAAGTGGGCGGCGGTGGTCTTCATGGCCACCTCGCTGCTGCTGTTCGGGAACTCCGCCCTGTACCACCGTTTCAACTGGCGGCCCCGGGTGAAGGGCATCCTCAAGCGGATCGACCACGCCAACATCCTGCTGCTCATCGCCGGCACGTACACCCCGCTCGCGACCCTGGCGCTGCCGCCGGCCAAGGGCGTCCTGCTGCTGACCCTGGTCTGGGGCGGGGCCCTGCTCGGCATCCTCTTCCGCGTGTTCTGGATCCATGCGCCGCGCTGGCTCTACGTCGCGCTGTATCTGCTGCTCGGCTGGGCCGCGGTGATGTACATCGTCGACCTGCTCCAGGCCAACGTCGCCATGATGGTGCTCGTGATCGTCGGCGGTCTGCTCTACACGGGCGGCGCCATCGTCTACGCGCTGAAGAGGCCGAATCCGTGGCCTGGCCACTTCGGCTTCCACGAGATCTTCCACGTGTGCACGGTCCTGGCCTTCCTCTGCCACTGGACCGCATGCCTGCTGATCGCCCTGCACCCGCTCTCGCCGTCGCTCGGCGCGCCCTGAGCGGGGGTCAGCGCTCGCGCGGCTCCTCGTCGGGCGCGGCCGGTGCGTCCGGTGCGGTGCGGTCGTCGTCCGCGGCGTTCTCGGCGGCGCGAGCGGCCTCTTCCGCGTCGAGCTCCTCGCGCACCTCTTCGCGGTACCGCACCCGGCGGATCCGGCGGTTCATGTCCCAGATCAGCAGGATCACGGCGACGAGCACGATGACGATCACCGCGAAGCCCGCGAAGCCCGGCGTGACCGACTCCGGGGCCACCGTCATCGACGGTGTCGGCATCGGGGTCTCGGAGAGGAAGCGCATGAATCGGCCTTTCGTACGCAGGTCGCATAACCTGGTATCACCAGCCTAACGACCGGAAGACCCCACCTGTGACGACCGCCCTCCAGCTCGACGAACGCTATGGCCGCACCCGCCGCCGCCGGTGGCCGTGGTTCCTCGCCGGGGCCGTCGCGCTCCTCCTCCTCGCCGCCCTCGCGTGGTCCATCGTCGGCCAGTCGCTGAGCTCGGTCGACGCCGATGATCTGGGCTTCGAGCTCGTGGACGAGCACGCCGTCGACGTGCGCTTCCAGGTGACCGGCGTCCAGGGCAAGGACGTCGTGTGCGTGCTCGGGGCCCTCGACGAGGAGTTCGGCGTCGTGGGCTGGAAGATCGTGGAGATCCCGGCGGGAGACGCCCATGCGCTCACCCGTGCGGAGCGCATCCCGACCGTCGCGGAGGCCACGACAGGTTTGGTGAACACCTGCTGGGTCGCCTAGACTGATGCCAGACAGACGACGCCCCGGCACCGTGCCGGGGCGTCTTGGCATATCCCCCGCGGCATCTCGGCGGGATCCCGATAGAAGGAGCTTCGTCATGTCCACCGATGCTCAGGTCCCCTTCCTCACGCAGGAAGCCTACGACCGGCTCGTCGCCGAGCTGGAACACCTCTCCACCGTCGGTCGCGACGAGATCGCCAAGCGCATCGAGGCGGCCCGCGAGGAGGGCGACCTCAAGGAGAACGGCGGCTACCACGCGGCGAAGGACGAGCAGGGCAAGCAGGAGGCCCGCATCCGCACCCTGGAGGCGCTGTTGAAGACCGCCAAGGTCGGCGAGGCCCCTGCCAGCCGGGGCATCGTCGAGCCGGGCACCGTCGTGACCGCGATCGTCGCGGGCGGCGAGGAGGTCTTCCTCCTCGGCAGCCGCGAGATCGCCGCCGCCGGCAGCGACCTCGACGTCTACAGCGAGGCCAGCCCGCTGGGCCAGGCGATCCTCGGCCTCAAGGTCGGCGAGTCCTCGTCGTACGAGGCACCGAACGGCCGCTCGATCAGCGTCGAGATCGTGAAGGTGGAGACCTACACGGGCTGACGCGCCCTCACGAGACACCCCCTCGACCGCCACGGTCGAGGGGGTGTCGCGCGTTCGGGGGTCAGTCCTGGACGACGATGGGGGCGAAGCCGGCGCGACGGAGGGTGTCGAGCGTGTGGGCCGAGTGGTCCGCCCCGCGGGTCTCGACGCTGAGCTCGAGGATGACCTCGCTGATCTGCAGTCCGTGGCCGTGACGCGTGTGCATCGCCTCGATGACGTTCGCTCCTGCCTCCGCGATGAGCTCGGACACGCGGGCCAGCTGGCCGGGACGGTCCGGCAGCGGGATGCGGATCGTCAGGTACCGGCCCGAGGCGGCGAGGCCGTGCGACACCACGCGCTGCAGCAGGAGAGGGTCGATGTTGCCGCCCGACAGCACGGCCATCGTCGTGCCGGTCGCCGACACACGTCCGGAGAGGATCGCGGCGACGCCCGCCGCACCGGCGGGCTCCACGACGACCTTGGCCTGCTCCAGGAGGACGAGCATGGCGCGCGCGAGGTCGTCGTCCGAGACGGTCACCACCTCGTCGACGAGGTCCTTGATGATCTCGAACGGCACAGCTCCCGGGCGCGCGACGAGGATGCCGTCGGCGATGGTCGGGCGCGTGACGATGTCGACCGGCTCCCCGGCCGCGAGCGACGGCGGCACCGCGGCCGCGTTCTCCGCCTGCACGCCGATCACGCGGATCGTCCGTCCGAGCTCGGCGGCCTTGGCCTTGACCGCGGCGGCGACGCCGGCGATCAGCCCTCCTCCGCCGATGCCGAGGACGACGGTGTCGATCTCGGGCGCATCCTCCAGCAGCTCCAGACCGAGGGTGCCCTGCCCGATCACGATGTCCCGGTGGTCGAACGGGTGGATGAGGACGGCGCCGGTGCGTTCCGCGAACTCGGCGGCCAGGCGCAGCGACGTGGCGACGGTCTCCCCCTCGAGCACCACCTCGGCCCCGTAGCCGCGGGTGGCGAGGAGCTTCGGCACGGGGACCCCGAGCGGCATGAAGATCGTCGCGGGGATGCCGAGCGCCTGGGCGGCCAGAGCGACGCCCTGCGCGTGGTTCCCGGCCGAGGCCGCCACGACGCCACGGGAGCGCTCCTCCGCGCTGAGGCGGGAGAGCCGGTACGCCGCGCCGCGGATCTTGAAGGACCCCGTGCGCTGCAGGTTCTCCATCTTCAGCAGCACGGGGGCACCGAGCGCGTCGGACAGCGCCCGGGAGGGCAGCGTCGGGGTGTGCGAGATCACCTCAGCCAGACTTCGAGCCGCGTCCTGGAACTCGGTCAGGCTGGGGACTGCGCTCATCGATTCCTCCGTCTCCGCTCACGCGGAACTGTGCTCCAGATCAGATCTCCACTCGGCCCGACGCCGGTGCGCCAGGATCCCGAGCTGATGGTCACCGCCGCCACGTTCACGAACGCGGCCAGCGGGACGGCGAACAGGGCACCCGGGATGCCCGCGATCATCGCGCCGCCCGCGACCACGAGGACGACGGCGAGGGGGTGCACCTTGACGGCGGAGCCCATCATGATCGGCTGCAGGATGTGGCCCTCGATCTGCTGGACGGCGAGGACGACGACGAGCATCCAGAGGGCGATCCACGGCCCGTTGTAGACGAGCGCGAGGAAGACGGCCACGGCACCGGTCACCACCGCACCGACGATGGGGATGAACGAGCCGAGGAACACGAGAACGGCGACGGGCAGCGCGAGCGGGACCTGGAGCAGGAAGGCGCCGAGGCCGATGCCGATCGCGTCGATCGTCGCCACGAAGAGCTGCGTCCTGGCGTAGTTGACGATCGTCGTCCAGCCGTTGCGCGCGGCGCCGTCGACGGCGGGGCGGGCCTTCCGGGGGAAGATGCGCAGCGTCCAGCGCCAGATGCCGGCGCCGTCGGCGAGGAGGCAGATGAGGATGAACAGCGACAGCAACGCGCCGGTGGCGACGTGCCCGACGGTCGTGCCGATCGCGAGGGCACCCGTCCAGAGGACCTGCGCCTGCTCGCTGATGAAGTCGAGGCCCTGCTGCAGGTAGTTCGCGATCTGCGTGTCCGACAGGTTCAGCGGACCGTCGTGCAGCCACACCTGGAACTGGTCGAAGGCCTCGGTCGTGCGCTGCTGCACGTCCGGGAGCTGGGCGCGCACCTGCCAGACCACGAGCCACATCAGCCCGGTGACGATGGCGATCGTGCCGATGAGGGAGACAGCGATCGCGAGCCAGCGCGGGAATCCGTGACGCAGCATCCAGGAGAACGCCGGCCACAGCAGGGCGGTGATGAGGATGCCCACCATCAGCGGGATGACGAGGAGCTTGAGCAGCATCACCAACCAGATGAAGACGCCGGCCGCCGCTGCGATGAGCAGCAGGCGCCAGGCGTAGCTCGCCGTGATGCGCAGGGGCAGCGGCACCGCCTCGTCGGCTTCGGTGGTCACGGTCCGATCGGTCACCACGGGGCGCGGACGGAACAGATCGCGCAGCCGGGGTCGCTGGTCCTCGCTCATCGCCTCAGTCTACGGTCATGCCGTATGCCGTTCGACGCATCCTGCACGCCAGGACGATGTCGGAGAGCGGGGATACGCTGGCGGCGTGACCGACACCCTCAGTCCTGCCCAGGCACGACGGATCGCCCTCGCCGCTCAGGGCTTCACCCGCGCACGCCCGGCCACCGTCTCCGGTCGCCATCTGCACCGGGTGATGGACCGGCTCGGCGTGCTGCAGATCGACTCGGTCAACGTGTTCGCCCGGTCACACTACGTCCCGCTGTTCTCCCGGCTCGGCGCCTACGATCCCGCACTCCTCGACCGCCTCTTCCTGTCGCGCACGACGCACTATGTGGAGTACCTCGCCCACGAGGCGACCTTCATCCCCGTCGAGGACTGGCCCCTGTGGCGGTTCCGCATGGACGACTTCCGGCGGCGCTGGTCCGCGGAGGACTCCTGGCTCCGTACGAACGCCCGGACGGTGCAGTGGGTGCAGGACGAGCTCCGTGCGCGCGGACCGCTCCGCCCGGTCGACCTCCGTGCCGACGCCCCGCGCGAGCGCGGCACCTGGTGGGACTGGGACGAGGTCAAGCTCGCCCTCGAGCATCTGTGGCGCACGGGCGACGTCGCTGTGAGCGGGCGCCGGGGGTTCGAGCGCACCTACGCCCTCGCCGAGCAGGTCATCCCCGAGCGCATCCGGTCCCGCGAGATCCCGCGCGAGGACGCCATCCGCGAGCTCGTCCGACGCGCCGCGCGGTCCAGCGGCGTCGGGACGGCGGCCGACCTGGCCGACTACTACCGCCTCCGCGACCGTGCCGCGGTGACCGGGGCGATCGCCGATCTCGTCGACGCCGGCGAAGTGCAGCCCGTGACCGTCCGCGGCTGGGAGCGGGGCGGCCGGCCCCTCCCCGCCTGGCGGCATCGCGACGCGGTTCTTCCGCGCCGGGTCGAGACCGCCGCCCTGCTGACCCCGTTCGATCCGGTGGTGTGGTTCCGGGAACGGGCGCTGCGCACTTTCGAGCTCGACTACCGCATCGAGATCTACGTGCCGGCGGCGAAGCGCCGCTACGGCTACTACTCGCTGCCCGTGCTCGTCGGCGACCGGATCGTGGCGCGGGTCGACCTCAAGGCCGACCGCGGCACGTCCACGCTGCAGGTGCAGTCGGCGTGGTGGGAGCCGCAGGCGCGTCCCGGCGACGCCGAGGCGATCGCGGCGGAGCTCCTCCGCGCCGCGCGGTGGCAGGGTCTCGAACAGGTGTCGGTCTCCGGATGGGGCGATGCGACCGCTGCCGTGCACACCGCGCTCGCCTCCACCGCCCCGGACACGGTGCGTCGTCACGTCCACGTCCGGGAGGCCGTCGCGTGAGCCGTCGTCGCTGGTGGCTCCTGGGCGGTGTCGTCGTGGCCGTCGCTGTCGCGGGGGCGGTGTGGTGGGGGCTGTCCGCGCTCCGCTCGTCGACCGCGGAGGACGCAGCGCTGGCCTATCTCCGGGCGCTGGAGTCGGGCGATCCCGAGGCGGTCGCGGCGACGGGGACCGCGGTGTCCGACGCCGCCCTCACCGCGTTCGCCGGAGCCTCGTCGACCATCGCGGACGCCGAGGTCACCGCTGTGCGTGAGGGAGACGGTGACGCGTCCGCGACGGTGCGCTTCCGACTCGACGGGGACGAGCACCAGGCGCGCGTCCGGCTGACGCCGGAGAGCGGCCGCTGGACCGTCGACGCCTCCGGACTCGGTGCCCTCCGCGCCACGACGACGATCGGGACGGCGGTCCAGGTCGGCGATGCGGTCCTCCCGGTGACCGAAGACACCGCTCTGCTCCCTGGCGTGTACCCGGTCGCGGCCGCGCCGCGGGCGCTGCTGGCCGGCACGACCGAGGCCGTCGTCCTCCCCGGCGACGACGCCACCGCACGCGTGACCGCCGAACTCCGCCCGGAGGCGACGGAGGCCGCGCAGACGCAGCTCGACGGCTACCTGGAGACCTGCACCGCCGAGGGCCACGCGATTCCCGACAACTGCGGCATCCGGATCCCGTGGGGCACGGAGTTCCGGGACGTCTCCCACGTGGCGTTCCGCGTCGAGCGGTTCCCTGCGGTGACGCTCTCCGCCGGCGGGTTCACCGCGGACGACGGCATCCTCGAGGCGACCGTTACCGGCACCGGCCAGGACGGCGCCGCGCGCACCGTCACCTACCGCAGCACCGCGTGGAGCGTGCGCGGTGGCGTGGATATCACCGCAGACGAACTCGCCCTCACCGTGTGGTGAGGGCGAGGATCAGAACTGCACGCGCGGCGGCTCGGAAATGGCGCCGCTGTCGGCGACCTCGAAGAACTCGCGCTCGGTGAAGCCGAGTCCCTTGGCGAAGAGGTTGTTGGGGAACACCTTGATCTTGGTGTTGAGCTCGCGGACGCCGCCGTTGTAGAAGCGCCGCGCGGCCTGGATCTTGTCCTCGGTGTCGACGAGGGCCTGCTGCAGCTGGAGGAAGTTCTGGCTGGCCTGCAGCTGCGGGTAGGCCTCGGCCACCGCGAAGAGGCTGCGCAGGGCCTGCTGCAGGTGCCCCTCGGCGATCCCCGCCTCGCCGGGGCTGCCGGCGGAGAGGGTCTCGGCGCGGGCGCGGGTGACGTTCTCGAACACCGCCTTCTCGTGCGAGGCGTAGCCCTTGACCGTCTCGATGAGATTCGGGATGAGGTCGGCTCGGCGCTTGAGCTGGACGGTGATGCCGCTCCAGGCTTCGTCCACGCGGACGTTCAGCTGCACCAGCGAGTTGTACGTCGCCCAGAGATAGACGCCGACGAGCAGGATCACCCCGACGACGATCAGTACCGGCACGAGCCATTCCATCAGTGCCCCACCCTTTCCCGTATTTCTCTCATCCTAGACGCGGTGCCTGCACGTGGACTGGGGATGCGACGGACCAGCGCCCCCGATCAGCGTCCCAGCACCCGCTCCAGATAGCGGTTCGTGAAGCGGCGATCCGGATCGAGGCGGTCGCGCAGCGCCACGAAGTCGTCGAAGCGGGGGTAGCTCTCCCGCAGCGTCTCCCTGGTCATGGTGTGCAGCTTGCCCCAGTGCGGGCGGCCGCCGTGGGCCCGCATGATCTCCTCGACCGCGCCGAAGTACGCCGTCGGGTCCGCGCGCCAGTACCGGTGCACCGCGATGTAGGCGCTGGGGCGGCCGTACGCGGTGGAGAGCCAGCGGTCGTCGGCGGCAGCGAAGCGCACCTCCACGGGGAACTCGATCCGCCAGCCGCGCTCGGCGATGAGCTCCTGGAGGGCGCGGAACGCGGGCACCACCTCGGCCGCCGGCAGCGCGTACTCCATCTCGCGGAAGCGCACGGTCCGGCTCTGGGTGAGCACGCGATTCGAGAGGTCGGTGTACTCACGGTCGCCGGTGAGCCGCACCGCGAGCCGGTTGAACGGCGGCGTGATCGCCGGCACCGCCTGTCCCGCCGCGCAGACGACGCGATAGACGCCGTTCGCGAGCAGGGTCTCATCCACCCACCGGCCCACGACCGGGAGCGGCCTCCGTCGCGTCGATTCCGGCAGACGCGACTGCCGCTTGGTGAGCGCGACGTCGGTATGCGGGAACCAGTAGAACTCGAAATGGTCGGCGGCGGGGACGCGTTCGTCGATCGTGCCGAGCACCTCGTCCAGCGGCAGCGGCTCGTCGACCGCATGCATCACGAACGTGGGCACGCACTGCAGGGTGACCTCGACGATGATGCCGAGCGCGCCCAGCCCCAGAGCGACCGCGGGCAGGAGCTCCGGACTGTGCGCCTCGTCGATGCGGAGGAACTCCCCGTCGGCGGTGATGAGGGTCACCCCGACGACCTGGGTGGCGAGTCCGCCGAAACCGGCGCCGGTGCCGTGCGTGCCCGTGGAGATCGCACCGGCGATGGACTGGCGGTCGATGTCGCCGAGGTTCTCCATCGCGAGGCCGTAGCGGGCGAGCAGCCCGGGGATGCGGTGCAGCCGGGTACCGGCGAGGAGCGTGACCCGTCCGCTCGCGACGTCCGCGGACACGAGCCCCTGCAGGTCGTCCAGTTCCAGGAGCACACCGGGGGCGATGGCGATCCCGGTGAAGCTGTGACCGGCGCCGACGGCTTTGACCGTGAGCCCCTGTCGCACCGCTGCCCGCACCGCACGCTGCACGCCCTCGGGGCTGCGCGGGCGCTCGACCCGCACGGGGCGCACGGACGCCGACCGGCCCCAGTTCTGCCAGGTGCCGCCGATTCTCGTCACAGGAACGCCTTCCCCTCGCCGCGGTACGTCGGCAGCTCGTCCACGACCTCGTCGCCGGACACGAGCTGGTACGCGGCGATGCGCTCGGCCGGCTCGCCGCTCTTGGCGTGACGGAACCAGACACGATCGCCGACGCCGAGCGTCGCCGCTGTCGGCCCCTGCAGCGGCGTCTGCACCTCGCCGGCAGCCTCTCGCGGAAGCGTGCGGAGGTTCGCCGGCCACACCGGGCGCGGCTGTCGCGAGGCCAGCGCCGGACCCGAGGCGATCCAGCCGCCGCCCAGCACCGTGGCGATGTCGGCAGCGGGACGGCGCACGACGTCGAAGGCGAAGGCCGCGGCCGGCGCCGGGTGGAAGGACCGGTACCCGTCGAACAGGTGTCCGCCGAGCAGACCGCTGCCCGCGCTGGCCTCGGTGAGCGACTCGTCGCTGCCGCTGAACTCCAGGGATCCGGTGCCCCCGCCGTTGAGGAACTCGAGCGGCGTCACGGCGCCGACCGCGGCGACGATCGCCGCCCTTCGCTCCCGCAGCTCCTCGCGCGAGCGGGCCTGGACGCGACGGATCAGCGGTCCATCGGGACCGGCATCGCCCTGTCCTGCGATCTGGGCGTCGTACATCTGCAGCCCCACGAGGCGGAAGCCGGGGCGTGCGACGACCGTCCGCGCGAACGCGGCGACCTCCCCGGCGGAGAAGAGGGCCGATCGGCGGACGCCGATGTGACCGAGCAGCGCGGATCGCCAGGACGCGTCGACGTCGATGGCCACGCGAAGCTCGGGGCGCGCGGACGGGGCCACCACGCTGTCGACGAGGTCCAGGTGCACGGGGTCGTCGATCATGAGCGTGATGCGCTGCGCCGCCTGCTCGTCGGCGCACAGCCGTTCGATGCCCGCGCGGTCCACGGTCGGGTAGCCGAGGACGATGTCGTCGTGGGTCTCCGCGAGCCAGAGCGCCTCCTCCAGCGTGAACGCGAGGATCCCGCGGAAACCCGGGAGTCGCAGCACGGCATCCAGGACCGCACGCACCCGCACCGACTTCGACGCCACGCGGATCGGCAGACCGCCGGCACGGACGAGCAGGTCCATGGCGTTGTAGCGCAGCGCTTCGCGATCGATAACCGCCACGGGCGCCGGAAGGTGCCCGGTCGCGGCCGACAGGCGCGGCCAGTAGCGGCCCGGGTCCTCCCATTCGGGGGCGACCGCGGGGCCACCCGGGACGGGGCTCAGTTCGTCGGTGAGGTCGAGCACTCCCCCACCCTACGGCCTGAGCCCCGCCGGGTCACGACCCCGCCGACGATAGGCTGGCGGCGCAGCCCCCGTAGCCCAATGGCAGAGGCAGGCGACTTAAAATCGCCTCAGTCTGGGTTCGAGTCCCAGCGGGGGCACCGTCAGCGGCCGAGGATGTCGCCGATCCCGGGGATACCGAGATCGCCGAGCCGCTCCCCCCAGCCGGTCGCCGTCTCGCCGAGACCCGAGACGGCCTCGCCGGCCGAGCCGAGCATCTCGTCGGCGCCGCCGGCCAGCGCGTCGATGTCGACGCCGGAGGCGAGCGCATCCAGGTCGATGCCCTGCGCCAGCGCGTCGAAGTCCACCCCGAGCCCCGCCGCCTGTTCCAGGAGCGGTGCGGCCACGGTGCTCACGACGGCTCCGCCGGCCACCACGCCGAGGAGACCGACCGCCGCGCCGCCCGCCGCGACCGCGGCCCCGCCGCCGCGGGCGCGGGAGAGGAGTCCGCGCAGGCGGCCGGGCTGCATCGCCTCGGCCCGTCCGGCCGCGCGGGCCAGGTCGTCCGCAGACGACGAGCGCGGTCGCTCCTCCACCGGGAAGCTCCGCCCGCATGCGGGCGTCGACGTGCGCGCGCTGCGACGGCGTGAGGCGCGCGAAGGCCTCGCGATGGATCTGCTCGATCCGATGCGGATCCGCTGTCTGCAGGAGGTAGTCGTACCGGGCGATGGCCGCGCGGTCCGCCGCGGAGACGTCCGACGCACCACCGGACGCGGGAGCGGGCGGCGGGGCGTACGCCCCTGCGGCGGATGCTCGTCCGGCGGGAGGGGTGGGCGCCGGGGACGCGGGAGGAGTCGCGGTCGGGCGCTGCCCCTGAGGATCGGTGCCCCGCACGGCGTCGACCGCGCCGCGGATCATCCCGCTCCAGTCGGTGGAGGCACGCGCGCCCTCGCCGCCGCGCACCCCGGGGCTTCCCCCCTTCGCGTCGATGGCGTCGGTGGCGAGGCGGATCAGGCGGGAGAGCTTTGACATGGGGGTCCCTTCGTGGGACGGACCGCCGTTCTCCGCGACCTCTGTCGACGCAAGGTTCCGGGCAGCCCGCGATTCGGGTGCCAAGGTCTCCTCCACCCTCGCGGGCCAGCGGGCCGGGGCACGATGACATGCCCGTCATGACGACGTCGCTGCAGACGGGAGTACTCCCCTTGCGGTCGACACGCTAGCGAGGCGGCCTATGGATCGGCTCCACGCGCGGCCGGGGAGGCGCCGTGCCCAGGATCGCGGTCATCTCGTCGTACAGCACCCGGAAGGCGTCGCGGAGCTCTGCGGCACCATCCGGTCGACTCGCAGCCGGGACCGCCTCCGCCAGCGTCCCGAGGGCGAGAGTCGCCGCGGCCTCCCGCGCCACCGCCGTGCCGAACTCATCGGACGGCCGGCCCCACCCCGCGGCGAGGAGGAGCTGGTCGCGCAGCACTCCCGCCACCCCGAGGAGCACGGCCGCTGCGCGCAGATGGCTGCGGGCCACCTCCGTGCCGAGAAGGCGTTCCTGCATCACTCGTGCGAGCCGTCGGGCGTGCGGCGTCGGCACCTCCCGGCGTGTGCGGAGACGCCAACCATCCGGCGTGCCCGGCACGGACTCGTACGACAGCGGCTCGCCGTCCCGGAGATGGACCACCGGGATCGACGACGGCGACACGAGCGACGGCCGCCGCCACCAGTCCGCCGGCGCCATCGCCGCAGACAAGAAGGCGGTGGCCGGAGCGTGCGCCCCCGCCCCTTCGAGCTGCACGAGATCGGCCGTGCTCGCGAGCAGGCTGAGGCCCTGTTCCGCCGCGAACCGCTGCAGCAGCAGCCCGACGGGCTCGAGATCGGCACCCGGGACGGAACGCGCGAACTCCGCCGCCTCGGGAATCGGCAGCACGACGGCGACGGACGACGGATCGGGGCCCGGCGGCACGAACCACGAGCACCCGGAGAACGCCGCCACCCGGGACGCATGCGAGGCGTAGCCGTCACTGCGGGTGAAGAGCCTCAGGACCGCCCGGGGCTGCGCGGCGACGGCTTCCTGCACCTGGGCGAGAAGGTGAGGGTGCGGGCGCACCGCAGCGTCGAGGACGAGATGATGCGTGGCTCGTCGCGTCCAGGGCCGCCATGCCGCGGCGCCCGTCGGGCAGATGCGGACGGGAGCGCCGTCGAGCCGTGCCGCGAGCTGTGCCGCATGCGCGTCCTCGCCCGGACCCGTCCGGATCGACACACTGACGGTCGGTGATTCTCCCCCGTGCGCGCTCACCGGACCTCCTCCCCGCATCGGGGGTGCCTCGCACACACCCCTCCCGAGCACCCCTGCGAGCGTACAATGTGAGATGTTACGCGACCAACTCCCGTCCCCGGTCAATAGGAGAAGGCCCTGGCGCTCACGCGCTCAGGGCCTTCTCCTCAGAACCGGACGGTCACTTCGCCGCAGCGGTCTCCGCGGAGTCCTTCGCAACGGAGGCCGGAGCCTTCTTCGCTGCGGGCCGCTTGGCGGCCGGCTTCTTGATCTCAGACGGCGTCTCCGCCGCGGGCGCAGCGGCCGGCTTCTCAGCGGCCGGCGCCTTGGCGGCCGGGGTGGCGTCGGCGGGTGCCGCGGGACGCGGGCGGGCGGCGAACTCCTCGAAGACGTAGCGAGGGTTCTGCACCGTCTGCAGGTTCACGAGGTCGCGGCCCAGCCACAGGTTGTTCCACCAGCCCCAGAGCACGCGCCACTTGCGCTCCCACGTCGGCATGGCCAAGCCGTGGTAGCCGCGGTGCGCGAGCCAGGCGATGAAGCCCTTCAGCGCGATCTTGCCGGACTGGAAAACGCCGTTGTACAGGCCGAGGCCGGCGACGGCACCGAGGTTCTTGTGGAAGTACTCCTTGGGGGTCTCCCCGCGGAGCACCGCGACGAGGTTCTTCGCCAGGAGCTTCGCCTGCCGGACGGCGTGCTGCGCGTTCGGGACGCAGAATCCGCCGACGCCGCCGCCCGAGAGGTCGGGAACGGCCGAGACGTCGCCCGCGGCCCAGGCACCCTCGACGAACGCCTCGGGGGTACCGACGCGCAGGTCGGCACGGGTCTGGATGCGACCGCGCTCCTCGACGGGCAGGTCGCCGCCGCGCACGACGGTCGGGTTGGCCATGACGCCCGCGGTCCAGACGATGACGTCCGTCGGGATGACCTCGCCGGTCGACAGCTCGACGTTGCCGTCGATGGCACCGGTGACCTGGGTGTCGAGGTGAACGTTCGCGCCGCGCGTGGCGAGGTCCTTCAGGACCCACTCGCTCGTCTTCAGCGAGACCTCGGGCATGATGCGGCCCATGGCCTCGATGAGGTGGAAGTGCGTGTCGTCGAAGGTCAGCTGCGGGTACTTGCTCACCAGCGACGAGGCGAGCGAGCGGAGCTCGGCGAAGACCTCGATGCCCGCGAAGCCACCGCCGACGACGACGACGGTCAGCAGGCGGTCGCGCTCGGGGCCAGCCGGGAGGGAGGCGGCCTTGTCGAAGTTCGACATGACCTTGTCACGGATGGCGACGGCCTCTTCGATCGTCTTGAGCCCGATGGCGTTGTCGGCGATGCCGGGGATCGGGAACGTGCGCGAGACGGCGCCCGCGGTGACGACGATCTGGTCGTACGCGAACTCGTACGGCTCGCCGACGGGCGGCGTGATGGTGGCGACCTTCTGCGCGTGGTTGATGTTCGTCACCTTGGCGGTGAGCACGTGCGTGCGCTTCAGGTGACGGCGGTGCGCGACGACGGAGTGCCGGGCCTCGATCGATCCGGCGGCGACCTCCGGGAGGAACGGCTGGTACGTCATGTACGGCAGCGGGTCGACCATGGTCACGTCGGCCTCGCCCTTGCGCAGATGCTTCTCGAGCTTCCACGCGGTGTAGAAACCTGCGTACCCTCCGCCGACGATCAGGATCTTGGGCACAGTGCTGTTCTGAGGCACAGAAGAACTACTCCTCGGAGTCGGGATTGTGGCGTACGGGAACGCGCGCCGATCGGATGCGCCGGGCAGCTGCGGTGACGCCAAGCGCTACCAGGATACCAGGGACCGTGAGGGCGATGAGCGGCAGGGTACCGTAGCGCAGGGAGTCGGCGCTGGGAAGCAGCGGTGAACCGGGGTCGGTAGGGGCATCCGCGTCCGGCAGCGGCGGCACCTCCACGGGGGCGAGCGACGGCTCGGGCGTGGGCTCGCTGTCGGCACGGCGGTACAGCCGCACCCACTCCGCGAGATCGCCCATGGGGTTCTCGCTCACGGACGGCAGGTTCGCCGAGATCGCCGCCTCCGCGTCCACCAGGCCGAAGCCGTACAGCGGATCGCGCGGCTTCTTCGCATCCGCCACCGGCATCGCCGTCTTGATGATGCGGTTGATGACGTCGTTCGCGGAGATGTCGGGGTGCGCCGAGCGGATGAGCGCCGCGACGCCGGCGACGATCGGAGCCGCGCCGCTGGTCCCGCTCCAGGAGACGACCTCGCCGTCCGCCGACACCCCCAGCAGGCCCTCGCTCGGCGCCGAGATGCCGATGGTGATGCCCTGCGTCGAGGCCTCGATGCTCGCGGTGCCGGTCTGGTCGACGCCGCCGACCGTGAGCACACCGGGGATCGTGGCGGGCGCGCCGATGATGTTCGTGCCGCTCCCCCGGTTGCCGGCCGCGACGACGACCACGACGTCGTGCTCGAACGCGTAGAGGAAGGCGTCGTCCCAGCTCTGATCCCAGTCGAGCGTGTTCGTCGTGAACGAGAGGTTGATGATGTCGGCGCCATGGTCGACGGCCCAGCGGATGCCGGTGGCCACCTGCTCGGTGAACGGCACCGCCGCGGCGGCGCCGAACCCCACGGAGATCGAGAGGAGCTCCGCCTCTGGCGCGACCCCGATCATGCCGGTGCCGTCGGCTTGGCCGCGGCCTGCCGCGAGCGACGCCACCCACGAGCCGTGATTGCCGTCGACGGCGCCGAGCGGCGTGCGTCCGTCCGGCGTCCCGGCTCCGGACACGTCCGTCCCCCCGACGACCGCCTCGTCGAAGACCTGCGGCACCTTGCCGATGCCCGTGTCGATGACGGCGATCGTGACGCCCTCCCCGCGGGTCGTCTGCCAGGCGTCGCGGATGCGGGCACCGTCCAGCCAGTACTCCGCCGCCCGCACCGGATCGGCCGGGTCGTCGGCGACCGGAGGTGGCGTCGGCGTCGGCGTCGCCGTGGAACCGAGGAGCAGGACGGATGCCGCCACCGCCACGAGGGCGACGGCGCCGCGCAGCATCCGCCGCCGCGTCATGCCGAACGTGCCGGATCGTCGCGGAGCGCGGCGCCGGGCTCTTCGCAGCGGCAGACCTCGGGAGACCACGAGCTGCGGGCCAGCGCGGCATCGCCGATCGGGTTCACACCGGCTCCCGCCGCCAGGGCGTGTCCGGCGAGGGCGTGCAGGCACTTCACCCGGGTGGGCATGCCTCCGGCGGAGATCCCGTCGATCTCGGGCACCTCGCCGAACTGCGCACGGTCGGCGAGGTACGCCTCGTGGGCGGACCGATAAGCGGCGGCCACCGTCTCGTCCTCCGCGAGCAGCGCCGCGAGCTCGGGCATGACCTGGTTCGCCTCGAGCGTCGACATCGCGGCGGTCGCCGCCGGATGCGTGAGGTAGTAGAACGTGGGGAACGGCGTGCCGTCGGGCAGGCGCGGGGTGGTGGCCACCACCGTGGGGTTCCCGCACCGACAGCGGGCCGCGATGCCGACGACACCGCGGGCGGGGCGTCCGAGCTGGGTCGAGACGACGGCGAGCTCGGCGGAGGTGGGCGCGGGGAACGGCGGGGTGGTCACCCCACCAGCGTAGGGGAGCCGTCCGGGAGGATGCTCGGAGCCCGGGTTCAGCCTGCGGGGACGGCGGTGTCGCTCAGTCCCGCGGAGACGAGGGTGCGCAGCAGCTGCGGCATCCAGTCGGCGGGCTTCTCCTCGAGGGTGTCGCTCACCGGCTCCTGCTCGCGCGGGAGGGTGGAGGGATCGAGGTCGTTGTCGATGAGGTACACGACCTCGCCCGGCTTGACGTAGTACAGGCGCTCACGGGCCTGGGTCGTGATGTACGCGGGGTCGTCCCAGCGCTCGCGCTCCGCGGTCAGCGCGGCGATCTCGTCCTCGCTCACCTGCACGGACTGCTCCAGCGCCGCGATCTTCTGCCGCTGGTCGATGAAGGTGCCCAGCGTGGGCACGAGCACCCAGGCTCCCAGCACCACGAGGGAGAGCATGATCACGGAGAAGGCCGAGAGCCGCATGCCCGAGGCCCACTCGCGCACGTCCACGCGGGGTGCGGCGGGGGCGCCGCTCCGCGGCTGTCGCGACGAGGACGTCGATCGGGTCGTCGCCGCCCCGGGGGACGGCGAAGGAGGAGCCGGTCGTCGTGCCACGGCTCCTCCTTCGTGTCAGCCGCCATCCGGGCGGCGCGGTCGTGCCGCGGATGCGGCGTGGTCGCTGTCGCGGGCGCTCAGCCCTGGTAGCGCGGGAAGGCGGAACGGCCGGCGAAGACCGCCGCGTCGCCCAGCTCCTCCTCGATGCGCAGCAGCTGGTTGTACTTCGCGACGCGCTCGCTGCGCGCCGGGGCACCCGCCTTGATCTGGCCCGAGTTCGTGGCGACCACGAGGTCGGCGATCGTCGTGTCCTCGGTCTCACCCGAACGGTGCGAGAGCATCGCCGTGTAGCCCGAGCGCTGCGCGAGGCTGACGGCGTCGAACGTCTCGGTGAGCGTGCCGATCTGGTTGACCTTCACGAGCAGCGAGTTGGCGACGCCGCGGGTGATGCCGTCGGCGAGACGCTGCGGGTTGGTGACGAACAGGTCGTCGCCAACCAGCTGCACCTTCGAGCCCAGGGCCTCGGTGAGGTGCTTCCAGTTGTCCCAGTCGTCCTCGGCGAGCGCGTCCTCGATCGTGACGATCGGGAAGTCGTTGACGAGCCCGACGTAGTACTCGGTGAGTGCGGCGGCGTCCCAGTCCTTGTTGTCGAGACGGTAGACGCCGTCCTTGAAGAACTCGGTCGCGGCGACGTCGAGGCCGAGGGCGATGTCGGTGCCGGGCGTGAAGCCGGCCTTCTCGATCGCCTTGACGAGGAAGTCGAGGCCCTCGCGGTTGCTGGGCAGGTCGGGGGCGAAGCCGCCCTCGTCGCCGAGACCCGTCGCGTAACCGGCGGCCTTCAGCTCCGCGCGCAGCACGTGGTAGGTCTCCACGCCCCAGCGCAGCGCCTCGGAGTAGGTCTCCGCGCCGATCGGGGCGAGGAAGAACTCCTGCATGTCGATGCCGTTGTCAGCGTGCTCTCCGCCGTTGATGACGTTGAACAGCGGCACGGGCAGCACGTGCGCGTTCGGACCGCCGAGGTAGCGGAACAGCGGCAGGTCGGCGGAGTCCGCGGCGGCCTTCGCGACCGCGAGGCTCACGCCGAGGATGGCGTTGGCGCCGACGCGCTTCTTGTTGTCCGTGCCGTCGACCTCGATGAGGATCTCGTCGACGATGCGCTGCTCGCTCGCCTCCACGCCCTCGATGGCCGGCCCGAGCTCGTCGATGACCGCCTCGACGGCCTTGAGCACGCCCTTGCCGCCGTAGCGGCTCTTGTCGCCGTCCCGCAGCTCGTACGCCTCGAAGGCGCCGGTCGAGGCACCGGAGGGGACGGCGGCGCGCTGCACGATGCCGTCGTCGAGGAGCACCTCCACCTCGACGGTCGGGTTTCCGCGCGAGTCGAGAATCTCGCGTGCGCCTACAGCCTCGATCAGTGCCACTGATGTGCTCCTTGCTCAGGATGGAAGGGTGTGTGGAGCGTCGTCGATCCGCGCCCAGTCTATCCCCGGCGTCGGACCGCACCCGGAGACGAGCCGGGGGGATCCGCCCGCGTCAGACGACGAGGGCGAGCGCGATGCCGTCCCATCCCTTGATCCCGACCGTCTGCAGCGCCGTGGCGTCGAAGCGCGGGTCCTCCCCGAGCATCCGCAGCCCCGCGCGCGTGCCGTTCACCTTGGGGTCCGTCGAGTCGTCGCGGACGATCTCGCCGTCGCGGCCGATGTTGTCGAGCACGACAACGGTGCCCGGGTGACCGAGCTTCGCGGCCCAGTCCAGGTACACGGTGTTGGACTCCTTGTCGGCGTCGATGAAGACGAGGTCGAAGGCGCCGGCGAGGGTCGGCAGCACGTCGGCTCCCCGACCGATCCGGATGTCGACGCGGTCCCCCACTCCGGCCGCGTCGATGCTCGCCCGGGCGACGGCGGCGTTGTCCGCCTCCGCCTCGATCGTCACGACCTGTCCCGCCGGTCCGACCGCGCGGGCCATCCAGATCGTCGAGTAGCCGCCGAGGGTGCCGATCTCCAGCACGCGGCGGGCACCGCTCATCCGCACGAGGAGATTCAGCAGCTTCCCCGCGACCGGCGCGACCTCGATCTCGGGCAGCCCCGCCGCCCGCTGCGCCTCCAAGGCCGACGCCAGGGCCGGGTCCGGGCCCACGAGCATGTCGGCGAGGAAGGTGTCGGCGCGGGCCCAGGCGGCGGGAGTGGATTCCATGTGCTCAGCCAACCCCCGGCGCCGGCCGGCCGTCAAGCGTCGGCGGGGTGCGCGGCGCGGCGAGCTCCGGCTGGCGGCGGAACTGCCCCGTGAGCACGAGGACGAGGGCCACGACGGCGGCGACGATCCAGCCCGCGACGCCGAGCGGTCCGGCGAGGGCGAGGTCGGGCTGCTCGGCGGCGACGATCAGGACCAGGCCCGCGGCGGCGTTCAGCGCCCCGTGCGCGACGACCGCCGGCCACAGCGAGCCGGAGCGCAGCCGCAGCCAGCCGAACAGGACCCCCCACGCCACGCAGCCGCCGATCATGAACAGCACGCCGGTGACGTCCGTCCGGGCGAAGTTGTAGCCGAGGAGGATGACGGGGCTGTGCCACAGCCCCCAGATCGCCCCGCTGAGCAGGAGCGCCGGCCAGGTGCCGAGCGGACGCAGCGCCGGGAGCAGCCAGCCGCGCCAGCCGAGCTCCTCACCGAAGGCGAGCACGCTGTTCACCAGCGCCCCGACCGGGATCGCGGCGAGCTGCGCGAACACGACCACTCCGACCGGCGGCACCGGTGTCCCCGGGGGAAGAGCCTGGGCGAGCTGATCCGCGAAGGTCGAGAAGGTGAGGTCGAGCCGCACCCACCCGAATGCGGCCGCGAGGAGGACGCCGAGGGCGACGAGCAGCGACGGCACGAGCCAGGCCGCGACCAGCAGCCCGACGACGCGCTTCGCGGGCCGCAGCGGCCACATCCCGAGGAAGCGCGCCCGACTGCCCTTCTCCGGTACGCCCGTGGTGAGCATGACGACGAGCACCGCGGCCGCGGGCGTGAACATCATCACGGGGAGGAGCGCTCCCGCGAAGGGTTCGGCGAGGCCGTCGCCGAGCCAGAGGGGCAGGCAGACGAGAGCCGCGAGCCCGCAGGCCGTGAGGGTGAAGATGAGGACCGCGCGCCAGGGCACGCGGGTCGGCGTCAGAGCGCTCATCATGCCGTCCTCTCCGTTCCTCCGGAGGGCGCAGGCCCCGCGGATCGGTCCACGTACGCCTGCAGGAGCGCCGCCGCCTCCTCCGCCCTGTCGATCGTGATGACGAACGGTCCGTGGTCGCGGCGATGCACCTCGATCGCCGGCCCCTGGCGCATCACGATCCCGCTGCGGCCGTCGGGAGCGAGACGCCACCCCCAGCCGCCGAACTCGCCGAAGGGCGAGATGCGCACGGCCCTGGCCGACGCGATCTCCGCCACCGGGATGGTCTTCCGAGGCCACCCGATCACGGCACGGGCGTCGATGCCGTCCGGCGTGACGCGCACCCGGAACGAGGCGGTCGCCGCCAGCGCGAACCCGACGACGAGGGCGACCAGACCCGAGACCCAGGCCAGCGGGGTGCCCGTGATGAGCATCGCCACGGCGAGCGCCACGAGCCCGAGCAGCACGAGCAGGAGGAAGACGAGGGCACCGGTGGGCATGGTCGTGGTGCCCACCCAGACGACCCGCTCGCCGTCGCCGACCCGCACGTCGTGGCGGGGCTCGAGAGCGGCGCCGGGCACCGACTGCACGCGCGGCTGCACGAACCACGCCATCGCGCCCACGCCGAGGAGAGCCGCCCAGGCCAGTGCCATCACTCCCGCGATGCCCGGGACCTCACCGGAGGGCGGGAGGTCGCGCTGGATCGCGAGGGAGCCCAGGCAGATCACGCCCGCGAACGCCGACATGCCGGCCGCGGTCGCTCCGAGCAGACGGGCGGTCGCGCCCCAGTGCACCCCGACGGCGACCAGTGTCGTGACGGTCAGGAGCACCGGGAGGCCGAGACCGACGCCGAGGAGCACCCAGAGGTAGGTGGCGGCCGGGCCGAAACCGTCCGCCCCGTCGACGCCCCAGTGGATCGCGACGTCGGTGGGGAACGACGGCAGCCAGGCCGTGAGCACGAGAGCGGAGATCGCGACGATGAGCACCGGGAGGACGAGCGCCACGAGGACGAAGGCCCGTCGTGCGCGGCGCAGGGTGGCCGGAGGGGTGCGGGTGGGGTCAGGCGTCGTCATGGGAGGCCTCCTGGGG
>NZ_QCXO01000134.1:0-186263 GCF_023383675.1 Microbacterium sp. ER1 | reverse complement strand
ACCGCGGCCCTGTCACCGGCATCGGCACCGACGACGTCGACGAGCTCCTCGCGATCGCCGCCGCCGCCCAGGACGCCGCCGAGGGCGAGGTCACCTCGATCGACGCGAAGCGCGACGGAACGTGGGAAGTGCAGCTGACCACGTCCGCCGGGGACGAGACCGAGGTGCGCGTGGACGACGACCTCACCGCGACCGTGGTGTCGACCGACGCCGCAGACGACGACGACAAGGGACCGACTCTCACGCTGGACGAGGAGACCATCCGCACTCTCGTCGACGCCGCCCTCGCCGAGGCCGAGGGGATGATCACCGACCTCGATGTGGAATCCGACGACGTGAGCCCCTACGACGCCTCCGTCCTCACGACGGACAACCGCTCGATCGACATCTCCTTCGACGCCTCGTTCGCGGTCGTCGGCACCGACGTCGACGAGTGACCGCGGCCCTGACGGCTAGCATGCAAGGATGACGAACTCCGATCCGATCGACGAGGTCTCCATCGGCGGCGAGGTCATCCGCCTCGGCCAGTTCCTCAAGTTCGCGGGACTGCTGGACTCGGGCGGCGACGCGAAAGAGGTCATCATCGACGGCTACGTCACCGTGAACGGCGAGGTGGACCGGCGCCGCGGGCGTCAGCTCCGCGACGGCGATGTGGTGACCTTCGAGGGCCGGGCGGTCCGCGTCCGGCCCTGACCCGGCATCGCGGAGCCTCCCTCCACCTCTGCGCCCCGGTTCCGCGCCTCGCTCACGAGCACCGCGGTCACCCCGGCGCCGCACAGCACGAACCCGCCGAGCGTGATCGCCGTGAGGGGTTCGCCGAGCAGCAGCGCCCCGCCGATCGCGGTCGCCGGGGCGACGAGGAAGAGCAGCGCCTGCAGTGCGGTGATGCCGACCCGGCGCAGTAGCCACCAGTAGAGGCCATAGGCGCCGAGCGTGGGGAAGACGGCGGTCAGGACCACGGCGATCCAGAACGACGGTCGCGCCGGCGGAACGAGTGCCCCGGCGAGCGCGGCGATGACGAGGAGCAGCACGGCGGTCACGCTCACGTGGATGGTCAGGGTCAGCAGCACCCCCGTACGCACGGCCGTCCGCCGCTGCACCAGGGTGCCGATCACGAGGCAGACCATCGCCGCCGCCGGAAGCAGATACGCGACGAGCGGCGCGGAGCCCGCGCCGAACTGGGACTGCACCACGAGCAGCACCCCCACCGCCCCGATCACCAGTCCCCACACCTGGGCGCCGCGCACACGGAGGCCCAGCACCGGCCCGACCAGCACGGCGACGAGCAGCGGCTGGACCGCGTCGATCAGCGCGACGGTGCCGGTGGCGATCCCTGCGGCGACGGCTGCGTACACCGCAGCGCAGTACCCGAATTGGGTGAGCGCTCCGATGACCGCTTGGACACCGAGCTCCCGCGCGGTCATCCCCTTCGCCGCTCCGGACACCGCGACAAGGGTCACGAGCAGGACGGCGAGGGGCGTGAACCGCCAGACCAGGAGCGTCAGCGGGTCGACGTCCGCGGTGGCGACCGCGGGGATGAGGAATCCCGAGCTCCACGTGAGGACGAAGGCCACCGCCGCACCCGCGGTCACGACCCGGGAGAGTATACCGATCTGTTTACTCATCCCGTCACTATACAGGTTGGTATACTCGCTGCATGTCGACAACCGTGCCGGAGCTGCCGCCGCTGACGCCCGGGGCGCGCCGCGTGCTCGACGCCGCCTCCGACCTCTTCTACGAGCGCGGCATACACGCCGTCGGGGTCGACACCATCGCCGCTGCGGCCGGGATGACGAAGAAGACCCTGTACGACCGCTTCGGATCGAAGGAAGCGCTCGTCGTGTCCTACCTGCAGCACCGGGACGCCCGCTGGCGGGATCACGTCGCCGCTCACCTCGCACGGGTCCCGGAGCCGGGGCACGCCCGCGTGCTCGCGATCTTCGATGCCGCCATCTCCTGGGTGCCGGACCACAGCACCAAGGGATGCAGCGCCATCAACGCGCGCGCCGAGATCGACGGCCCCGGGGACGCCCCGCTGGTGCTCGCCGAGGCTCGTCGCGAGAAGGAGTGGCTGCTCGCGGTCTTCGCTGAGCTCTGCGGTGAGGCCGGGTTCCACGACCCGGACCGGCTCGCCGAGACGCTCATGCTCCTCTATGAAGGCGCGATCGTCACCGTCGGCATGGGGACGTTCGCGGAGCCGTTCGCGACGGCTCGGGACAGCGCGCGCCGACTGCTGGAATCCGCGGCGTCCGACGCGTCCTAGACGCCGGTCGTCGGTGAGGACGCGCGCGGCGGCAGCACCGCGCGCACCGTGACCACGAGGAACGCCACGAGCAGCACCACCATCGTCACGTCCGCGACGATGTAGGCGTAGTGCGCGCCGTCGGTTCCCGGAGCCTCCTGCCTTGCGATGACGAGGTCGCTGCGCCGATTGAGGATCGGGCGGATGACGATGACCTCGACGAGGAACACCAGCCAGAGCCCGCCGAGCAGCAGAGCCGAGGAACGCCCGGCACGGGCACGGACGCTGACCGCCGTCAACACGAGGAGCACCGCTCCCGCGAGGACGTTGAGGGCGGTGAACACGAGGCGACCGATGCCGAGACCCAGCGGGATCGTGATTCCGGGAGCCAGGAACTTCAGCGGTGCCTCCAGGAACGAGATCGCGATGATCGCCCCGAGCAGGAAAGCGGGCAGCAGCAGGCGCAGCGCCGTCACCGTGCGTCCACCCGTCATGGCCTCAGGCTAACCGGGCGATCCGCACCCCCGGCGGCGGGTGACCGTGGAAATCGGCCCCTCGCTCTGCGCTCAGGGGATAATGGGTAACATGCCACGTCCTACCGACGCCTACCGCGGACTCATGCAGAGCAGCCGGCTGCGGGTTCTCGCCGCCTTGATGGACACTCCGGGAATCGGCCTCGCCGAGCTCTCCCTCCGCATGGGCCTCCACGTGAACACCCTGCGCGACCACCTCCGCGTGCTCGAGGGTGAGGGTCTCGCCCGGTCCGAGGTGGAGCACACGGGCCGCCGAGGAAGACCGCGCCTCCGCTTCTCCCCCGTGCTGCCGAGTGAGCCGAATGAGATCGAGGAACGGCGGGTTCAGGAGGCGATCCGCCACGGCGACCTCATGCGCGCGGTGCTCCCGGCGACGCGATCGGGCCTGCCCGAGGCCGCGACGCATCAGCTCGACGCACTGTTCCATCACCTCGACGACGTGGGCCTGCAGCCCAACATCGACGAGAAGGCGATGACCGTCGACCTCTCCCCCTGCCGCTTCCACACGCTGCTGACCGATGACCAGACCGTGGTCTGCCGGGTGCACGAGGAGCTCATGAAGTCGGTGCTGGCGAGAGCCGGCGGACCCGTGGAGATCGAACGCGTGATCCCGTTCACGAGCGCGCACTCCTGCCACGTCCGGCTCAGCCTCCGCGAGGAGTCGGCGTCCGACGCAGGAAGCTGACGCCGGGGATCAGTTGAAGTCGCCGCCCGGCGCCATGTCTGCGAACCGGGAGTAGTGCCCCTGGAAGGCGACGGTGATGGTCGCGGTCGGACCGTTACGATGCTTGGCCACGATGAGGTCGGCCTCGCCGGGACGGACGTCCTTGTCGTAGACCGAGTCGCGGTGCAGCAGGATGACCATGTCGGCGTCCTGCTCGATCGATCCGGACTCTCGCAGGTCGCTGATCGCGGGCTTCTTGTCCTGGCGCTGCTCGGGACCACGGTTCAGCTGCGACAGCGCGATGACCGGCACCTGCAGCTCCTTGGCGATGAGCTTGAGGCTTCGGGAGAACTCCGAGACCTCCTGCTGACGGGACTCGACGCGCTTACCCGACGTCATGAGCTGGAGGTAGTCGATGATGACCATGCGCAGACCGGCCCGCTGCTTCAGCCGTCGGCACTTCGCCCGGATCTCGACGAGCGTCATGTTCGGGCTGTCGTCGATGTAGAGCGGGGCGTCGTTGATGCGGCCGCGGGTGGCGGCGACCGTCGTCCAGTCCCGCGGGTCGAGCGTTCCCTTGCGCATGTTCTGCAGCGGGATCGCCCCCTCGGCGCTGAGCAGACGCATCGCGATCTCGCTCTTGCCCATCTCGAGGGAGAAGAAGATCGAGGGGAAGTCGTGCCCGATCGAGGCCGCACGGGCGAAGTCGAGGGCGAGCGTGGACTTTCCCATCGCGGGTCGCGCGGCGACGACGATCATCTGCCCGCCGTGCAGGCCGTTGGTGAGCTCGTCGAGCTCGCGGAAGCCGGTGGGGATGCCGGTCATGGAACCGTCGCGGCCGTTGGCCGCCTCGATCTCCTCGACCGCGGCGTCGACCGCGACCGTGAGCGGCACGTAGTCCTCGGCCGTCTCCGAGCCGGTCACCGAATAGATCTCGGCCTGCGCGTTGTTGACGATGTCGGTCGCGTCGCCCTGGCCGTCGTAGCCGAGCTGGACGATGCGCGTCCCGGCGTCGACGAGGCGGCGGAGGATCGCGCGCTCGGAGACGATGCCGGCGTAGTAGCCGGCGTTGGCCGCGGTCGGGACGATCGACGTGAGCGTGTGCAGGTAGTCGGCGCCGCCGGCCTTGTTCAGCTCACCGGTCTTGATCAGCTCGTCGGTGACCGCGACGACGTCGGTCGGTTCACCGTGGGAGTAGAGCGAGAGGATCGCCTCGAAGATGAGCTCGTGCTTGGGAATGTAGAAGTCGGCGCCCTTGAGCGTCTCGATCACATCGGCGACGGCGTCCTTCGACAGGAGCATGCCGCCCAGGGCGCTCTGCTCGGCGAGGAGGTCGTGCGGAGGGGTGCGCTCGGGCGGACGCTGCCCTCCCAGGCGCTCCTCGGAGATGTCGGCGATCGACACTGTGTTCCCTTCGATGCGACGGTTCTGAGGCGGGCCCCGCGCGCGCATCTGCGGATGCCGGTGCGGGGGACCGCGGCCGCGCGGCGGCCATCCCCAGACAAGCAGGTGCCCCCGACATTCGGTCGCTCGACCACGCTATGAGCGGTCTCCACACGGTGCAACACGGCCTGTGGATAACCATGTGGACAGCGTGCGGACAATCTCGGAGTGTCTGTGCAGAACAGGTGTGGATAACCCGGTGGACGGTGTGAACACCGAACTTTTTTACTGCCCTGACCGGGGTTTCATCGTTTCCCCACCCTGTGGATGAAAACGAGTTTAAATTGCGCGTTGAAGGTTTCCCCTCCGGAGGGGGCATGTGTAGAACCTGGGGAAAGTCAAGCCGGAAATCCGCCGGGCGCGTCACGATCTGACACGAGAAGAATCGGATGTAAACGCCCCTGGACAGACAGGGGGTCCGCGAGTATTCTGCCTCCCATCGACACACCCGTGGACCTTCGGAGGGGGAGGACGACGTGGACGCTCGGACCACCCGACGCGGCGTACCCCACGCCGTCCTCTGGGGTGGAATCGGCGCGCTCGCCTGGGCAGCCCTGACCGTCCTCACCGGCGGCGGCTCCGCGCACGCGGACGAGCAGCCGAAGGGTCCGCTCGACAGCCTCACCTCGGTCGTATCCGAGACCGTCACCGCCGTGACGAAGCCGGTCGTGAACGACGTCGTGGCTCCGGTGGTGAACCAGGTGGCGACTCCGGTGGTCCAGGAGGTCGTCGCGCCCGTGGTGCACGAGGTCGTGGCTCCGGTCGTGACCCACACCGTCGCTCCCGTGCAGGAGGGCGCTCCCGCCGTCGTCGAGACGGTGACCGAGACGGTGACGCAGGTCCCGGTCGTCGGAGACACCGCGGCCCCGGTGCTCGAGGCGGTCGCCGAGACCACCGAGACGGTCGTCGAGCCCGTGACCGACGTGCTCGGCTCTGCACCGGTCTCACAGATCACGGCGCCCGTGCTCGACCTCGTCGGCGGCCTTCCGCTGGTCGGCGGCATCGTCGTCGACTCCGGCGCCATCGACCTGGTCGAGAACGTCGTCGGCGTCGTCGATGGCACGACCGGCCTGATCGGCGGCGTCGTCGATGAGACCGTTCCGCCGGTCGTCGAGGTGCTCACGCCACTCGAGCCGGCCGCACCGCAGACCCCGGAGGGCTCCGTCCCCGCGGGTGTGACCACGGCGCGCGACGAGATCGCCGCGCTTCCCGAGCCTGCGCCCGCACCGTCGGCCTCCCCGAGCACGGGCCAGCACTTTGCGCTCCGTACCGTGGCTTCCTTTGCAGGCCCGGTCTCCGCGACCGACTCCTCGGACGCCGGCGCCGGTGACGCCGCTCCGGTGCCGCTCGGTGCTCCTCCGGCCGCTCCGGCCGCCCCCGCCTCTTCCTCCGCCACCTCGGCCGGAGGTTCCGCCAGCGCCCCCGCTCGCCTCAGCGAGATCGGCGCCACCCCGCTCCGTGCTGGGGAGCGGGCCGCCGGCGCACGGGACGACGCCCTTCCGGGCGCCCCCGTCGCCGACACCGACGTTTCTCCCGACTGACGGACTGTCGCGTCATCCCACCCGGATGACAGATGCCGTGCTGCGCGCGCACTTCCTCGCGTGCATCCCATCAGACACACCAGTCACGTCAGGAGAACCATCATGCGTACCTACGCGAAGCGCGTCCTCTGGGGCACGCTCATCGCCGGCGGGATCACCCTGCTCGGCGCGACGGCCGCCAATGCGGCCGAGACGTCCGGAGACGACGGCTTGCTCTCCGGCACCCAGGCCGTAGCACCCATCACCGCCCCGATCACGGTCGTCGACAACGCGATCTCCGTGCTCGGCGACGCGGCATCCACGGCGCCTGCCCCGGCTCCCGCTCCCGCCCCCGCTCCGCAGACGAGCGGCGCGGAGGGCACGGCATCCGGCACGCAAGCCGTGGTGACCGTGAACCTTCCCGTCACGGTGATGGACAACGCCATCAGTCTCACCGAAGACTCCACGACCAGCACCCCGGCCGCCGCTCCTCCCCAGAGCGCGGCTCCCCAGGCCCCTGACGCGGCCGGGGTGCTTTCCCTCGACACGGACGGCCTGGATGGTGTGCTCTCGGGCACCCAGGCTCTCGTGGCGGTCAACGCCCCGGTGACCGTATCCGACAACGCCATCTCGCTGCTCGGTGACTCCGAGTCGGCCGCCGAGGGGGAGAGCGCCGCAGCACCGGCGCCTGCCCCGGCGACCGGGTCGAGCACCTCGGGCGAGGACGGCACCGCGAGTGGCACGCAGGTCGTCGCCCCGGTGACGGCCCCGGTCACGGTGGGCGGCAACGCCATCTCGGTCCTCGGCGACAGCGAGGCCACCGGCACCACCGGCGGCACCACGGCCCCGACCGCACCCGCGGCCGGCGGGAGCACCACCGGCGGTGGGGACAGCATCCTCGGAGGCACGCAGGCCGTGGCACCCGTGACGGCTCCTGTCACCGTCGGCGGCAACGCCATCTCGGTCCTCGGCGACAGCGAGGCCTCCGGCACCACCGGCGGCACTGCGACCCCGACCGCACCCGCGACCGGGTCGAGCACCTCGGGCGAGGACGGCACCGCGAGCGGCACCCAGGTCGTCGCCCCGGTGACGGCCCCGGTCACCGTCGGCGGCAACGCCATCTCGATCCTCGGCGACAGCGAGGCCTCCGGCACCTCCGGCGGCACCGCGGCCCCGACCGGACCCGCGGCCAGCGGCAGCACCACCGGCGGCGACGACAGCACCCTCGGCGGCACCCAGGTGGTCGCACCCGTGACCGCCCCCATCGGTGTCACCGGCAACGCCATCTCGGTCACCGACGACGCCACCGTCACCGGCACCACCGGCGGCACGTCCCCGACCGCACCCGCGACCGGAGGCAGCACCACCGGCGGCGACGACAGCACCCTCGGCGGCACCCAGGTGGTCGCACCCGTGACCGCCCCCATCGGCGTCACCGGCAACGCCATCTCCGTCACCGACGACGCCACCGTCACCGGCACCACCGGCGGCACCACGTCCCCGACCGCACCCGCGACCGGAGGCAGCACCACCGGCGGTGACGACAGCATCCTCGGCGGGACTCAGCTGGAGCTCCCCGTGACGCTTCCCCTCACGATCGGCGGGAACGCGATCTCCGTCGTCGGCGAAAGCACGGTGACCGATCCCGGCACGAACCCCGGAACGGACCCGGGCACGGATCCGGGCACTGATCCCGGAACGGACCCGGGCACCGACCCCGGCACCGACCCCGGCACGGACCCCGGCACCAACCCCGGCACGGACCCCGGCACCAACCCCGGCACCGACCCCGGAGTGAACCCGGGAACGACGCCGAGCACCGGAGCTGGCATCACCAGCATGCCGTGGGCTGCGGGTGCCGCCGCGACGGGTGAGGCCACCGGCCTCGCGATGACCGGTGGCGCCTCGGCCCCGTGGCTGTGGGCCCTCGCCGCTCTCCTGCTGCTGGGAGGTGCGGGCCTGCTGCGCCGTCGCACGGCGTAGGCGCTGAGCCCCGGCGGTGGCGATGTCCTCGGGGGAGGAGACTCGCCCCCGCCGGTGCGCGGCAGCGTCCGCACGTGCGGTGCAGCCCTCGCTGCGCTTCCTCTGCCGGGCGTGACCGCCGCGCAATCGGCGGATGCCCCGTGGTCCCCCCACCGCGGGGCATCCGTGCGCCCGTTCTGCGGACGCACGGGACGCGATGCGGGGGCTTAGCCGAGCTCCTGGAGCTCCGCCGTCATGTCGCCACCTGCGTCTCCGGTGTTGACCGTGCCCTTCGGCTCGAAGAGGATCGCGTGCACCTCTTCCTCGGCTTTCGGGCAGTGCTCGACGCCCCGGGGCACCACGAACACGTCGTTCGCGTTCAGGACGACGTCGCGGTCGCGGAGCTGGATCGTCAGGCGTCCGCTCACCACGAAGAACAGCTCGTCGGTTTCGGGATGCGTGTGCCAGACGAACTCGCCCTGCAGCTTCACGACCTTGACGTCGTAGTCGTTGACGCTCGTCAGCCGGTGCGGCTGCCAGTGCTCGTGGATGGTGGACAGGGCCTCGTGCACATTGCGAACGTCGTCCGTCATGGCCAGCAGCCTATCCTCACGGCAGGACGATCGACCCGTCGGCGTCGACGACGACAGCACTGCCCGGGAAGTCCCGCCGGCCGCGCTCGTCCATCAGGGCGCCGGCCCGACCGGTCGGATCGGGCTCCGGGGCGCCGCCGTCGGCCGCCAAGCGGATCGAGCGGACCTGTCCGCCGAGAAACGTTCCGTCGGCACGGAGACGGACCGACAGGTAGGCGCCGAAGCGCGTCTCCTCCTCGGCCCCGAAGACGCCCCCTCCCGCGAAGTTGCCCAGACTGTAGGCGATGAGGCGGCCGCGGTAGAGCTCCGCACCCCGGACGACGTGCGGGCCGTGCCCGACCACCAGATCGGCCCCGGCGTCGACGGCCGCGTGCGCGAACGCCTGCGGATCGCCCCGGTTCTCCCCGAAGCTGAGCTCGGTCCCCCCGGTGACCGCGTCGGCCTCCGGTCCCTCGGCGCCCATGTGCGCGTGGACGACGACGAGGTCGGCCTGCCCCGCCGCCGCACGCACGACCTGACCGACGTGGCGGAGGTCGGTGACCCGGTTGAATCCCCCATACGGCGCGAAGCCGACCAGGGCCACGGTGGTCTCCCCGACCCTCGTCACGACGACCTCGTTCCGGTCCCCGACGGCGTCCATGCCCTCCGCGCGCAGAACGGCCCTCGTCTCGTCGACGCCCTCCCGGCCGAAGTCGTGACTGTGGTTGTTCGCCTGATTGAGCACGTCGAAGCCGCGCAGCGCCGCAGCGGCATCCGGCTCGCTGCGGAACGCGAGGCAGTGGTCGCTCCCGCCGCACTTGTCGACGCCGGTGTCCGCCGCGATCACCTGCTCCAGATTGCCGGTGACGAGGTCCTCGGTGAACCAGGGGCGTACCTCGTCGAAGGTCGATCGCCCGCGATCCGCCGGGATTCCGCGCGACGCGTCGTACAGCAGGATGTCGCCCACGGCGCCGATGCTGACTTCTCCCTCGCTGGTGGCGGCGCGGTCGATGATCGCGGAAGGCCGAGCGGGGATCGCCGCTGCCGCGGTGACGGCGAGGCCGACCCCCAGCAGTGCCAGCACCGCGACCGGGGTCCGCCAGGGGACTCTGCGTGGCGCGCCGTCGACCGCGGCCCGCCGACGAGGCAGATCCCACAGCCAGGCGAGTCCGTCGCGAGCGGTGAGCCGATCGAGGCCGATGCACGCGGCGACGAGACCCGCCGTGAGCACGATCGGGAGCAGGAGGGCCGCGATCAGCTGCACCGCCTGCCCCGCGTCGGACAGCACTCCCACGAGCGCGGCGTCGGCGAGCGCGAGCAGCGGCATGTGCAGGAGGTAGATCGGCAGGGTGCGGACGCCGAGCGCCTGCAGACCCCGCCCGACCAGAGGGAGGCCCGCGAGGATCGGGGCGACCGCGATTCCCATCGCCACCCCGAGGACGGACACGGTCGGCCACACCCCGGGAACGGTCTCCGTGCCCGTCACGCGCATGACGGCGTAGGCGGCGAGGTACCCGAGGATCAGGGCCCCGGCGAGTGCGGGTCGCGGTCGAGCGGTGAAGCGACGGATGCGCGGCGCGAGGTATGCACCTCCGAGGAAGAAGAAGAGGTTGTAGAGGAGCGATCCGCGGTTGCTCACCACGTCGACCAGTCCGGCGGCCACCGTCACCGAGAGCATGCCGGCACCCACCAGCAGGACGCCGCGCGGCAGTCGGTGCAGGCCCTTCGCGACGACGAAGTACAGCGCGAGCGCGTAGAGGTACCAGGTGTTCGGCGGGCTGATCGTCACCCCCTCCACGAACGCGGAGACGCTCCGCGGCACGAACGTCGGGAAGTCCGGGAATGCCCACATCGCGGCGGCGTGGATGAGGCTCCACAGCAGATACAGGTAGAGGAAGCGGACGACGCGGGGACGGAACACGACGGCCCACGGTCGGGCCAGCGCCGCGGAGGCGAAGTACCCGGACAGGAACAGGAACAACGGCATGAGGAACGGCCAGATGAGGTCGCTCGCGAGACCCCAGGCTCCGGGGAGGGGGATGCCGAGCCGCCAGTCGACCTGCAGGTAGGTCTTCAGCACGACGTGCCAGAACACCACGAGGACGATCAGCAGCCCCTTCGCGGCATCGCCCCAGGGCGCTCTGGATGTCGGGAAGGGGGGAGGTGTCACCATGGAATCGAGCCAACAGCACAGCATGTTGCGTCGGCGTATGAGAAATGTCGCCTGATCCTCACCTCGTCCCGATGCAGAACGCCCCCTGTCCCGGAGGACAGGGGGCGTTCCGTTCGACAGGCGCGCGCCCGTCGGGTGCCTTACTTGGCGGCGACGACCTGCAGCGTGATGACGGCAGTGACGTCCTCGTGCAGACGCACGGTCGCCTCGTGCTCACCGGTCACCTTGATGGGCGAGGGGATGTGCACCTTGCGCTTGTCGATCGAGCCGAGGCCCGCAGCCGTGACGGCCTCTGCGACGTCGGCGGTCTTCACCGAGCCGAACAGACGGCCTTCCTTGCCGGCCTTCACCGCGAGACGCACCTTGGTGCCCTCGAGGGTGTTCTTCAGGGCCACAGCCTCGTCGCGGTCGTGGATCGCGCGTGCCTGACGCGCGGCCTGGATCGACGCGACCTGCTTTTCGCCACCACGGGTCCACGCCGTAGCGAAGCCCTGGGGGATGAGGTAGTTGCGGGCGTACCCGTTCTTGACCTCGACCACGTCACCGGCGCTACCCAGCCCGGCGACCTCGTTCGTGAGAATCAGCTTTGCCATCTCAGTACCCCTTACCGGCCGGCGCCAGCGTAGGGCAGGAGCGCCATCTCGCGCGCGTTCTTGATCGCGGTGGCGATCAGACGCTGCTCCTGCACCGACACACCGGTGATGCGACGGGCGCGGATCTTGCCGCGCTCCGAGACGAACTTGCGGAGGGTGGCGACATCCTTGTAATCGATGACGCCGACCCGGATGGACTTCGCGGGAGCGGCGTTCTTCGCGCCCTTCCGCGGCTTGCGGCGGTCGCCGCTCGACTTTCCAGCCATTGCTTTTCCTTAGTGATGAGCGGGGTGCGGCCCTTCGACAAGCTCAGGGACCCACCCGTGAAGAAGTGTTTTCAGAAGGGGGTGTCGTCGCCGAAGCTGCCCGGAGTGCTCCAGGCATCGGCGCTGGTCGACGAGCCGGGCGTGGACCACGGCTCCTCCGACACCTGCTGCTGCTGCGCGGGACGGGACTGTCCCCCGCCGCCACCGCCCGAGGCCGCACGGGTGACCTGCGCGGTCGCGTACCGCAGCGAGGGGCCGATCTCGTCGACCTCCAGCTCGATCGCGGTGCGCTGGTTGCCCTCACGGTCCTGGTAGGAACGCTGGCGCAGACGACCCTGCGCGATCACGCGCATGCCCTTGGTGAGCGAGCCCGCCACGTGCTCGGCGAACTCACGCCACACCGAGGCGCGGAGGAACAGCGCTTCGCCGTCCTTCCACTCGTTCGCGGCACGGTCGAAGTTGCGAGGCGTCGATGCGATGGTGAAGTTCGCCACCGGCAGCCCGTTCTGCGTGTAGCGCAGCTCGGGGTCGGCGGTGAGGTTGCCCACCACGGTGATGACGGTTTCGCCGGCCATGAGACTTAGGCCTTCGCAGCCTTGGCGGCCTTGCGGGCAGCCTTCTCTTCGGAGCGCTTGGCCTCGGAAGCGATCATCGCCTGAGCCTCTTCGGCGCGGAGCACCTTGGTGCGCATGATCTGCTCGTTCAGCTTGAGCTGACGGTCGAGCTCCTGCGTGGCGGCGCTGGTCGCGGTGAAGTTGACGACGGCGTAGATGCCCTCGGTCTTCTTATGGATCTCGTAGGCGAGACGGCGCTTGCCCCAGATGTCGACGTTCTCGATAGAGCCACCATCGTTGGTGATGACCTTCAGGAACTTGTCGAGCGTCGGGGCGACCTGGCGCTCGTCGATCTCGGGGGTCAGAATGACCATGAGTTCGTACTGGTGCGTCACTTACCCACCTCCTTCGGACTAGAACGGCTCTCGGGACTTTCCCGGGAGCAGGAGGGTGTGTGCACGTGCCCGCCCCAGGAGACCGAATGGACGCCGGAAGGCAGACAACCTCGACAGTCTAGCGGAGTTTCCTCGGAGCTGCCTCCCGCACTTCCCGCGCGGCCTTGGCATGCTGGAGGGCGTGCCTGGTGACGGTCATCGGCACGGACCTGGAGGGGGGCGCCATGCGCGTCAACAAGTGGGGGGTCGGCGTCGTGCTGGCCGCCGCCGTCATGCTCACCGGATGCTCGGCGGGAGCGTCGGAGAAGCCGGCCGAGTCGAAGCCGAGCGGTGCCGCATCGCAGGAGGCCGAAGCGCCGTCCAGCGACTGCCCCGAACTGGCCGAGGGCGCCACCGTCGACGGCTCCGCGCTCGGCGCCTGCATCGCCGAGGCCATGACCGACACCGCCGGCTACGCCGCCAAGACCGTCGTGATGGGCATGGAGTCCACCACGCGCTTCAACCCGGCCGAGAAGGCGCTGGAGTCGCTCTCGCCGATGGGCTCGATCGTCGCGATCGGCGACGACGTCTGGGTGAAGTCGCCGTCGAGCGACTGGCAGGCCGCCGACCCGTCGTCGAGCGACCCCATCATCGCCGGCCTCAGCACCACCGCGAAGGACGTCACCGCGATGGACCCCGCCGAGACGGCGAAGGCCATCACGGGTGACTTCACCGTGACCGGCACGGGCGAGCGCCTCGGCCAGAAGGTCTACCTCGTCAGCGGCACCGTCGAGCAGGCGGGCACGCCGGTCGAGGTCGTGTTCGAGGTCACCGAGGACTACGTCAACCTCGCCTCGACCAGCTCCGCGACCGTCCAGGGACAGTCGGTCGACGTCGCCCTCGAGATCACCGAGTGGGACGTGAAGCAGGACATCGTCGCGCCGCTCTGATCGGACGAGACACACGGAAGGGCCGGAGCGCACGCTCCGGCCCTTCGCCGTATTCGGCGTCAGTAGGCGACGGGAGGAACCTCGGCCCAGACCGCGCGGTCGTCGGCGGAGGGGGCATCGGGGATGCGGCCCGTGCCGTCCGGCTCCGGGATCGCAGCGAGCAGCGCCTGCGTGTAGGGGTGCCGCGGCGCCGCCCAGAGCTCGTCGGTCGGCCCCGATTCGAGCACCCTCCCGCCGAACATGACGAACGTGCGGTCGGCGATGCGGCGCACGACGGCGAGGTCGTGGGAGATGAAGAGCATCCCCGCGCCGGACTCGGCCACGAGATCGCGCATCAGTCCCGCGACACTCGTCTGGGTGGACGCGTCGAGGGCGGAGATGGGCTCGTCGGCCACGAGCAGCGAGGGCCGCGCGGCGAGGGCCCGGGCGATCGCGATGCGCTGCTTCTGGCCGCCGGAGAACTGATGCGGGAAGCGGGTGCGCACCTCGGCGGGCAGTCCCACCCGCTCCAGCCACTCCTCCACGGTGGAGCCGGCGGCACCGCGCGCACGGGCGGTCGCGATGCCGTCGGAGATCTGGTCGCCGATCCGCCGGCGCGGGTTCAGCGAGGTCGCCGGGTCCTGGAAGACCATCTGGATGCCGGTGAGCGCCGTGTCACGACGACGGATCCCCAGCGGCGCGACGGGGGCGCCGCGGAACGACACGGTCCCGGCGGCGGTCTTCTCGATGCCGACGACGGCGCGGGCCAGGCTCGACTTGCCGCTGCCGGACTCGCCCACGAGGGCGACCGTCTCCCCCGCCGCCACGCTCAGCGAGACGCCGTTCACCGCGATCACGGGCGGGGTGCCCGGGTACCGCACCACCACGTCGCGGGCGTCGAGGACGCTGACCTCACTCATCCGCAGCCTCCTCGGGGCTCTCGTCGATGCGCGACCCCGGCAGGGCCGCGAGCAGCATGCGGGTGTACTCGTGCTGCGGAGCGCGGAAGAGCGTCTCCCGATCGGCGAGCTCGACGATGCGGCCGTCCTTCATGATGGCGACCGTATCCGCGATCGCGCTCATCACGCCCAGGTCGTGGGTCACGAGCAGCACGGCGAGGTTCCGCTCGGTCGCGAGGTCGCGCAGGAGCTTCAGGATGCCGGCCTGCACCGTCACGTCGAGGGCGGTCGTCGGCTCGTCCGCGAGCAGCACCTCCGGGTCGCACGCGAGGGCGCACGCGATCGCGATGCGCTGCCGCTGTCCGCCGGAGAACTGATGGGGATACCGCTTCAGGGCCTCGGCCGGGTTCGGCACCTGCACGGTCTGGAGCAGCTCGACCGCCCGCTCGCGCGCAGCGGCGCCCTTGAGTCCGAGGTGCACGCGCATGTGATCGGTGAGCTGACGGCCGACCGGCAGCTGCGGGTGCAGCGAGGCCGACGGGTCCTGGAAGACCATCGCGATGCGCTTCCCGCGGACGCGGTTGAGCCCCCGGCGGTTGCGACCGACGAGCTCCTCCCCCGCGAGCAGGATCGAGCCGCCGGTCTTCGCCTGTCGCGGCAGGAGGCCGAGCACCGCCAGGGAGGTGAGCGTCTTACCGGAGCCCGACTCCCCCGCGAGGCCGTGGATGCGCCCGGGTTCGAGCTCCAGGGACACGCCCTTCACCAGCGGACGGCCGATGTCGATCGTGAGGTCGCGGATGCTCAGCGTCGCCGTGCTCTGCGCGGTCATGCGGGCACCCCCGTCGCGGAGGCGGTGTGCTCCGCCTGCTTCTCGTGTGTGATCTCGGCGGTCGGGTCGAGCACGTCGCGCATCGCGTCGCCGAGGAAGTTGAACGCGAGCACCACGGTGAGGATCGCGAGGCCGGGGAAGACTCCGAGCCACCAGGCGTCGAAGTTCTGCATCGCCCCGGAGATCATCGACCCCCACTCCGCCGTCGGCGGCTGCGCACCGAGACCGAGGAAGGAGAGCCCTGAGAGGAGCAGGATCGCCGCGCCGATGTCGAGCGTCGCGAGCACGAGGACCGGGCCGGCGATGTTCGGCAGGATGTCGACGAAGAGCGTGCGCAGCGGCGAGTGGCCGAGCAGGCGCCCGGCGATCACATAGTTCTGCCCGCGGAGACCGAGCACGATGCTGCGGGTGACGCGGGCGTACTGCGGCCACGAGACCACGATCGCGGCGATGACGGCGTTGAACAGCGAGGGGCCGAGCGAGGCCGCGACCACCATGGCGAGGATCACGGTCGGGAAGGCCATGAAGAGGTCGGTGATGCGCATGAGCGTCTCGTCGACGGCGCGCCCGAAGTACCCGGCGACCGCACCGACGAGGGTACCGATGATGAGGGCGGCGATCACGAGCATGAGCGCGAGCGGCAGACTCACCGTCGCGCCGGTCATCAACCGGGAGAAGATGTCGCGGCCGTTGCCGTCGGTACCGAGGATCGTGTCGATGCCCGGCGGCTGCAGGCGCGGCAGCACCTGCGCGTTCGGCGGGTAGGGCACCCACCACTGCGCGGTGAAGGCGACGATGATCCACGCACCGGCGATGACGGTGCCGATGATGCCGAGCGGAGTGCGCCAGGCACGCGGCCAGCGGAAGCGGAAGCGTCCGGCGGGGGTCGCTGCGGCGATGCGGCTCATGCGATCCTCACTCTCGGGTCGAGCACGCCGTAGAGCAGGTCCACGATGAAGTTGATGAGGAGGTAGATGACGCCGACCACGAGACCGACGCCCATGATGCCGGGCAGGTCGAGGTTGGCGGCGGAGTTGTAGGCGTAGGTGCCCAGCCCCGGCCAGGCGAACACCGACTCGACGAGCACGGTTCCGGAGAGCAGGGCCCCGAACGCGACACCCACCACGGTGAGGATCGGCAGCGAGGCGCCCCGGAGCACATAGTCGATGATGACGCGCATCGCCGGCAGGCCCTTGGCCCGGGCCGCGCGCACGTAGTCGCTGCCGAGGACCTCGAGCACCGACGTGCGGATGAAGCGGGTGAGCAGCCCGATGGTCACGAGCGAGAGCACCATGACCGGAAGCGCGAGGTGCGCGAGGGCGTCGAAGAAGCCCACCGCGTCGCCGTTGAGCAGGTAGTCGACCGTGTAGAGCCCGGTCACGCGCGGCGGCGGGGTGATCGACGGCGAGATGCGTCCGGAACCCGGGGCGATCCGCAGCTCCAGGAAGAACACGTAGAAGCTGACCAGAGCGAGCCAGAAGGTCGGGACGCTGAGCCCGACGAGCGTGACGACGCGGATGACCTGGTCGGTGACGAGGCCGCGGCGGTAGGCGGCCAGGGTGCCGAGCACGATGCTGACCGCGAGGCTGACGATGATCGCGCCGATCGCGATCTCGATGGTCGCGGGCACGGCGGTGGCGAGGTCGCTGGTGACCGGGCGTCCGGTCACCAGCGACGTGCCGAGGTCCCCGCGGAGCAGGTTCCCCATATAGATGAAGTACTGCACGAACAGTGGCTGGTCGAGTCCGTTCGCCTTGATGAACGCCTCGCGCGTCGCGGGGTTCTGCGACGCGCCCTCACCGAGCGCGGCCGAGACCGGGTCTCCCGGCACCAGGTTGGTGAGCGCGAACGTGACGATCGTCACGCCCACCAACAGGAGCAGAGAGGTCCCGGCCCGCCGCAGCAGGTATCCGACGAGAGGCGAGCGGCGCCGCTGCGCCTGCCTCTGCACGGCCACTGTCGTCATGGCGATCCGCTCAGCCGGCCGGCTGGATCTCGGCGATGTCCATCTCCCACACGGAGTTGTACACGGCGCCGGACACGCTGGAGGCGGAGGAGATGTTGCGACCGGGGACGATCAGCGGCACGAACGGGCCCTCGGCCTGCATGGCCTCGGCGAACTCGGTGAAGGCCTCGGTGCGCTGCTCGGCGTCGGTCGCGGCGGCCGCACCGGCGGCGATGCCCGCGATCTCCGGGTTGGCCTCGGCCGCCCAGCCGGCGCGGAGGCCGACCTTCAGACCCGGGGCGAAGGGGAGGAAGTTCGCCGAGTCGGCGTAGTCCGGACCCCAGAACCACAGGCCGAAGCCCTCGGTGCCGTTGACGTACGCGTCGAGCTCGGTCGCGAACGGTGCCGGAGCCAGGTCGACGGCGATGCCGGCGTCCTCGAGCTGCGCCTGGATGCGCTCCGCGAGCGGGGTGAACTCCACGCCGCCGACCGGGTAGTCGTTCGGGAACTGGAGCTTGAGGGTCTGACCGGTGTACCCGGCCTCCTCCAGCGCGGCCTTCGCCTTGTCGAGGTCCTGCTTCACGCCGCTGTCGAGGGCACCCTCGAACCCGGGCGGGATGACGCCGGTCGCCTGGACGGCACCGGCGCCGGCGAGCTCGAGCAGCGCGTCGTAGTCGAGCGCGTAGCGGATGGCCTCCGCGATCTTCACGTTCGCGAGGTCACCGCCGGCTTCGCCCTGGTTGAGCAGCAGGAAGATGGTCTGGCCGGACGGGACCGAGTCGACGCTGATGTCGTCGCCGAGACCGGCGACCTGGTCGCCGTTGAGATCCATCGCGACCATCGAGTCGCCGCCCTTGAGGTTGGCGAGCTGCGTCGCGCTCTCCGAGACGTTGCGCACGACGACGCGGCTGTAGGCCGACTCCTCGTCGCCGTTGTACTCCTCGTTGCGCGTGAGCACGACCTGCGAGCTGAGGTCGAGCGTGTCCAGCACGAACGGGCCGGATCCGGCGGACTCGCCGTCGAGGAAGCCCTGGGCGCTGTCGGAGCCGTCGGTGCTTCCGCCGTTCTCCATCACGACGTCGGCGTTGACGATGCCGAGCGCCGGGTTCGCGAGGATCGCGGGGAGCTGCAGCAGCGGGGTCTCCGAGGTGAACCGGATGGTCTTGTCGTCGACCTCCTCGATCGTGAGGCCGCCGAGCAGGAAGTTCGGCTTGGCGTCTTCCATCCCCTGGATGCGCTGCAGCGAGAACACGACGTCCTTCGCCTCGACGGGCGAGCCGTCGGAGAACACGCGGTCGCCCTCGAGCGTGAACGTGAACTCGGTCGCCTCGTCGTTCTGCTCCCACGACGCGAGGCCCGGGACCGGAGTGGAGACGTCGGAGCCCTCGAAGTCGACGAGGGTCTCGTACAGCGCCTTCGCGATCATGTTGCCGGTCGGGTCGTACGTGTGACCCGGGTCGGCCGTCTCGATCGAGAACGCGGTGTCGATGACGAGGGAGTCGGAGCCCTGGGACGACTCGGAGGTGTTCGCCGAGTTCCCTCCCGAGCAACCTGCGAGCGCCAGGAGCGCGACGGCTCCGAGCGCGATGACCGGCGTGATACGGCGTGACGACATCAGGGCCTCCAAGGGCGAGGAGTACATTCGGGTCCGGTCGCCACCGATGTGGACGACCGGGGATCAGATTCGCATCATATGCGACGATGTGTCCAGCAAGTGCGCGTCACACAGGCACGCATTGTCGAGAACCTCGGATGTGAGGAGCAATATGTCCAGCAAGGACGCGGATCCGTCGAAGCAATCTGGACGAAGTGCCGCCCCTTTGGATGAGACGGCGTACAGAATCCTCGATGTGCTGCGCGATAACGGTCGCGTCTCGATCGCCGCGCTGGCCGAGAAGGTGGGCATCTCGCGCGCCAGCGCGTACACGCGGGTCGAGTCGCTCGTACACGACGGCGTCATCACCGGATTCAGCGCACGCGTGGATCAGGCGAAGGCCGGGCTGTCGATCGGAGCCCTCGTCTTCGTGACCGTGATGCCGCAGGCCTGGGCCTCGTTCCGGGAGCGGATCATCGAGATGCCGGACGTGGAGTGGTGCGCGATCACGACGGGGGAGCACGACGCGATGCTGCTCATCCGCGCGGTCGACGTGAGCGGTGTGCACGAGTTCTCGACGGGGGTCATCGCGCAGCTTCCCGAGGTGCGGACGGTGGTCAGCGTCGTCGTGCTCGACGAGGTCATCCGGCGGCCCTACCTGCTTCCCGGAGACCTGCCGGAGCGGCAGACGGAGGTTCCGCTCGGGATGACGCGATGGACGCCCGCCTCGCCCGGGCGGGATGCGCTCCCGCCGCGCTGAGTCAGGCGGCCGGGATCTCCTCGACGACACTGAGCTGCGGGAGGCCGTGCATCTCGTAGTGCTCCACCAGACGGATGCGGCCGTCGTCGGTGAGCTCCAGCTCGCTCTCGCCATCGCCGGTGACCACGGTGCCGTCGGCCTTGAGCACATGGACGAACGAGACCCAGATCGTGTCGCCGGTGCGCGTGCCGACGAACTTCCCGAAGGTGACCGTGTCGCCCTCGTAGCCGCCCCAGATCGCGCCGTCGCGTTCGAAGTACTCGAAGACGCTGGGGGCGTCGGGGTCGACGGCGGAGGTCGTGGACGAGACCATGCGGAAGCGTCGGCCGTCGAGGGAGGGGAGGGTGGCGGTGGCAGTCACCCCTCGATTATGGGGGATCGACGGCCGCGGCTCGCGTCGTCGGACGCGGCCGGTACCGTGGTCGCATGGAGTGGATCGCAGACCCCGGCGTCGGCGCGTGGCTGCGGGAGACCCTCGACGACGGTCTGGGGAGCATGCACGCGGTCGTCCCCCGCGGCTTCCCCGCGTACGCCCGGATCTTCCATCCCGCCACGGTGCGGGAGAGTCCCACGGCGGCGGGTTCCGACGTGCGCGTCAGCTGGGCGGACACCACCGCCGCCTTCGGCACGACGATGCACGCAGAGGCGCAGTGGCACCGGATCGTGCGCACTCCCGTCGACGCCGACTGGCGGACCCGCATCGCTCCGGACGGCCGCGAGTTCACGGCGCCGATGGAGGGCGCGCTCGACAGCGACCTCGTGACGGTCCTGGGCGGGCACCTCGCCGCCCACACCGCGACACCGGACGACGGGGTCGTCGCGCTCTGGGAGGGATTCGGCGGTCTGGTCGGCTTCTTCGGAGACGGGCCGTCCCGTGTCTTCCTCACGTTCAGCGAAGACCCGCACCATCAGGCGATGCTCGACCGCAGCACGCACGACCCCTTCAACAACGTCTTCCGGAAGCCCACCTGGCAGGACGGCATCCTCTCCCGCGAGATCTCCGAAGGGCCCCGGCTGCAGCTTCCCGGGCGCGACTACGTGCTGTTCTCCGGGGGTGCCAGGGCCTTCGCGGATCCGGACTGGGTGCTCGGCGTGCCGTGGCGCGACCGGGTCGGCGAGGAACACGGCTTCCCGCCCGCCGCCCAGAGCCCGAACATCCTGTGGCCCGCCGATCGCGCCTGGGTGATGGTCTCGGAGATCGACTACGACTCCACGATCGTGGCGGGCTCGCCCGACCTCGTCCGTGCCATCTGCACGGACGAACGTCTGGAGGCGAAGGCTCTGCGCGCGGGTGCCGACCTCACGTGGGACGCCGACGAGGTCAACCGATGACGTCTCCGCAGGCATCGGCGTCGTTCGATGCGCGTCCCCTCACCGATCCGGTCGACCCGGCCGCCGTCCGCGCCTTCACGGCGGAGCTCCGGTCCCGGCGGACGACCGGCATGGCGGTGTCGTCGATCATCGCCGTCGTGGCCGTCGCGATCGCCGGGGTCGTGATGCTTCCGATCCTCGCCTCCGTGGTGGTGGCGCTGGCAGCGGGAAGCGGCTCCCCCGCCGCGGCGGCGATCCCCCTCGTGCTCCTCCTGCTGGTGGCCGCGGGGGTGGGCGTGCTCATCTGGATGGGCGTCCGCAACGCGCGCACCGCCCGGTACCGCCTGCACCGGTTCGCCCAGGCCAACGGCATGACGTACGAGCCGCGCGTGGACGATCCGCCGCTCCCCGGGATGATCTTCCATCTCGGCCGCTCGCGCATGGCCACCGACCTGGTCCGCGGCACGAATCCGCGGTTCGTGGAGTTCGGCAACTACCAGTACACGGTGCAGTCCGGGAAGAACTCGACGACGTATCGCTGGGGCTATGTGGCCGTGAAGCTGGATGTGCCCCTGCCGAACATCGTGCTCGACGCGAAGGGCAACAACGGCTTCGGCTCCAACCTGCCGGCCTCGTTCCAGCGGGCACAGCGCCTGTCGCTCGAGGGCGACTTCGACCAGCACTTCACCCTGTACTGCCCGGACGGCTACGAGCAGGACGCGCTCTACCTCTTCACGCCCGACATCATGGCGCGCTTCATCGACAACGCCGCGCAGCTCGACGTCGAGATCGTCGACGACTGGCTGTTCCTCTACACGCCCCGCCGCGCGTCCACGCTCGACCCGGCGACCTGGGCGTGGCTGTTCGGGACGGTGGGGGCGCTCTTGACCAAGCTCGACCAGTGGGCGCGGTGGCGCGACGACCGCCTCGCCGCCGCGGCGACGCCCGGGGGCCACCCTCTCCCGTTCGCTGCGCCGGCCGGGATGATCACCCCACCGCCGGGGGTCGCGCCGCAGGGTCGGCGCCTCAAGCGCACGGGGACCTGGGTGCCGATCGTCGTGGTGATCGGATTCGCGGTCTTCTGGATGCTCAGCCGCTGGAACTGACGACGAACCCGATGTGGGGGTGGGTGCCGTTCTGGGGAACCGACACCCACCCCATCCCCCCTCGGGATCGAAAGGAATTCGACGTTCCCTCCGCATTGACGGTTCGACCGTCCCGCCCGTGGTCAGCTGGGGACTGACGCTGCGTGGCGATACCGGGATGGTATACCGGCGGACGTTGCACCCGGTTGCGTTCATGCGCGGGAATGCACTTTCCCGCGCGGCGCTCAGCGGTGCATCGAGCTGTCGGCTGCGGCCCCGCTCGCGGTCTCCGCGGCCAGGACCGCGTCGAGCGTCTGCCAGGCGTCCGCAGCGCGCATCGCCTCTCCGACCTGCCGTGCGCGGTCGCGGAACGCCGGCTCGACGAGCACCCGGTGCACGGCCTCGGCGACCGGTCCCGGCTTCGGCGCGTTCGTCCGCAGGTTGATGCCCACGCCGGTCCACCCGACTCGGGCGGAGACCTCGACCTTGTCCTCCGTCTGCCCCGCGACCACCAGCGGGACGCCCTGGGCCAGCGCCTGCTGCACCCCGCCGAAGCCGCCGTTCGTGACGAACACGTCGACCTCCGGCAGCAGCCGGTCGTAGGGCAGGTACTCGGCGATGCGGACGTTGGCCGGCAGCTCCGCCGGGAGCGCGTCGACAGGACGGCCGCCGGTGGAGACCACCACGAGGGCGTCGGTCGCGGCGAGCCCGGCGATCGTGGGAAGCACGAGCTGGCCGAAGTCGGCGTTGGCGATCGTCCCCTGACTGACGTGGATCACGGGCCGCCGTCCGTCCAGGTCGGACCACCACTCGGGCAGTGGCACGCTCGACGACGCCGCGGGCAGGGGTCCGGCGAAGTGCACGGACGCCGGGAGGTCGGAGCGCGGGTACTCGAACGCCGGCACCGAGAACTGCACGTACGCGTCGGCGCGGCCCGCCCAGTCGAGCACGAATCCGCCGAGATCGCGGCCGACCGCCTCGCGCGCCATGGCGTCGGCCTCCTTCTGCACGCCGCCGAAGATGACGCGCTCCGCCACGGTGCGGAGGAAGGCGTTGCGCATCCGGCCGAACGGCCCGCGCATCGGCGTGACTCCGAGCCCGAACGGGGCCGTGTCGACGCTGCGGGCGCCGAGCGGGAAGATGCCGAGGACCACGACCGGGGGCCGTTCGGCCTTCGGCAGCCGCTGCAGCAGCGCCGCACCGACGAACAGCGGTTCGGTGAGGACGGCGTCGACGCGGTTCCGCGCGAGCTCCACGCGCACCGCCTCGAGCTGAGCCCGGCCCGGGCGGATGAAGAGAGTGCTCATGTCGAAGCGGAGGGCGGCCACCCCGGTGAGACCTTCGCGCTCGGGGAACGCGCCGTTCGCATCGTCGAGATCGACGTCGGCCTCCGCCGGCAGCGGAAGGAACCGCGCGCCCGCCGCGGTCACCTGCTCCTTATACCGGGTGCTCGTGAGGAAGAGGACGTCGTGCCCGCCCGCGACCAGGTGCCTGGCGACCTGCAGCAGCGGGAGCACATGCCCGTGGGCGGGAGTGCAGGTGAGGAGGTAACGGGACATAGCGGCTCTCTCGATAGGGTTGGTTTTACCGTTGCAGTATTCATCACCCCTTGAGGAAAGTCAATGACGTCGAGTGCACGCCCCTACCGCTCCGCCCTGCGGACCCGACAGGCCGAGGAGACCCGTGCGCGCATCGTCGCGGCAGCCGCCCGCCTGTTCGACGCGCAGGGATACCAGGCGACGACGATCTCCGCGATCGCCAAGGAAGCCGGGGTCTCCGCGGAGACGGTGAAGACCACGGCGGCGAAGGCGGAGTTGCTCATCGCCGCCTTCGAGGTCACCTTCTCCGGCTCGGAGGCCGCCGAGACCCTCGCCGACACCGAGGCCGGCTCCGGGCTGACGACTCTGCCCGACGACGTGTTCCTCGACGCGGTCATCGCGCAGATCGGCGCGGCGAACGAGCGGGGGCATGCGCTCTGGACGGTCCTCCTGGGCGCGGCGCTCTCCGACCCGGTCGTCGACGCCGCCCTCCAGCGCATCCTCGCGAACCGGGCGGCGGACTACCGGGGGTTCGCGGCGGAACTGCAGCGCCGGGGCATCGTCGACTCGGACCACGACGGCGACGCCCTCGCCGACGTGCTGTCGTTCCTGCTCTCGCCGGAGAGCCACCAGCAGCTCGTCCTGCAGTCCGGCTGGTCGCCGGAGCGTTATCGCTCCTGGCTGCGGAGCGCTGTGCTCGCCGCGGCCTCTCCGTCGGCGTGACGGCTCACCGCGCGGACCAGCCGCCGTCCATCGTGTAGCTCGCGCCGGTCACCATCCCGGCGGCGTCAGCGGCGAGCCAGACGGCAAGGCCGGCGACCTCCTCCGGCTCCACGAGGCGTTTTATCGCGGCTTCGGTGAGGAGCACCTTCTCCAGGACCTCGTTCTCCGGGATGCCGTGCACCCGCGCCTGGTCGGCGATCTGGCGCTCAACGAGAGGCGTGCGCACGTATCCGGGATTGATGCAGTTGCTCGTGACGCCGTGCGCGGCACCCTCCAGCGCCGTCACCTTCGACAGCCCTTCCAGGCCGTGCTTGGCCGCCACGTAGGCCGCCTTGAACGGCGAGGCGCGAAGACCGTGGACGCTCGACATGTTGATGATCCGCCCGAAGCCCCGCTCGTACATCCCCGGGAGTGCGGCCCGGGTCAGCAGGAAGGGCGCCTCGAGCATCAGCTGCAGGAGAAGCGAGAAGCGGGCGGGGTCGAACTCCTCGATCGGGCTGACGTGCTGCACGCCGGCGTTGTTGACGAGGATGTCGGTGTCGAGGCGGAGTGCGGCCAGCGCATCGCGGTCGGTGAGGTCGACCTGCCACGCCTGCCCGCCGATCTCGTCGGCGAGGGCTTCGGCCGCGTCACCGTCGATGTCGGCGATCGTCACGCGGGCGCCCGCCTGCGCGAAGGCTCTCGCGCAGGCGGCACCGATGCCGCTCGCTCCCCCGGTGACGAGAGCACGACGTCCGCGCAGATCCGTCATGCGGCACTCGCAGCCGCGGTGCGGGCGTTCGTGCGGGCGGCATCCGCGTCGTCGATGGCCTGCAGGGACACGCCCTTCGTCTCCCGCAGCGAGAGCACCGCGATCGCCGTGACGATGCAGGCGAACACGATGTAGAGCGCGATCGGCAGCCAGGAGCCGAAGTCCCGGAGCCACTGGATCGCCAGGATCGGCGCCAGCGAGCCGGCGAGGATCGCCGTGACCTGCGACCCCAGCGAGACGCCGGAGTACCGCATCCGCGTCGGGAACAGTTCGGCCATGACCGCCGGCTGTGGCGCGTACATGAACGCGTGGAAGCAGAGGCCGATGGTGACGGCGAGCACGATGAGCACGGGGTTCAGGGTGTCGAACATCGGGAAGGCGAAGAAGGCCCAGGTCGCGCTGAGGATCGCGCCGGTCAGGTACACGGGCTTGCGGCCCCAGCGGTCGGCGAGCCGCCCCGCCTGCGGGATGATCGCGAAGTGCACGACATGCGCGATGAGCAGAGCGAGCAGCAGCTGACTGGTGTCGTACTCGTGGACGGTCTTCAGGTAGACGATCGTGAAGCTGACGACGATGTAGTAGACGATGTTCTCGGCGAAACGGAGGCCCATCGCCTGCACGATCCCGATCGGATACCGGCGCAGCACCTCGACGACGCCGTAGGAGGTGGCCTTCTCCGCCTCGACCTGCGCCTTCGCCTCCAGGAAGATCGGAGCCTCCTCGACGTTGCGGCGGATGTAGTAGCCGACGAGCACGATCACCGCGGAGAGCCAGAACGCGATGCGCCAGCCCCACTCGAGGAACGCCGCCGAGCTCATCGCCCACGAGCTCACGAGGAGCACGAGCGTGGCGAGCAGGTTGCCGACGGGAACCGCGGCCTGGGGCCAGCTCGACCAGAACGCGCGCGACCGGTCGGGGCTCTGCTCCGCGACCAGGAGGACGGCCCCGCCCCACTCGCCGCCGACAGCGAAGCCCTGGATGAAGCGCAGCGCGACGAGCATCGCGGGCGCCCAGTAGCCGATGCTCTGGAAGCCGGGGAGACACCCCATGAGGAAGGTCGCGGCGCCGACGATGATGATCGTGGCCTGCAGCGTGGGCTTGCGGCCGAAACGGTCGCCGATCTGACCGAAGACGATGCCGCCGAGCGGCCGCGCGATGAAGCCGACCGCATACGTCACGAAAGCGGCGATGATGCCGTCGAGCGGCGATCCGGTGGCCGGGAAGAAGTAGGTGCCGAAGACGAGGCTGGCGGCGGTCGCATAGAGGAAGAACTCGTACCACTCGACGACGGTGCCGGCCATGGAGGCGGCGACGACGCGCTTGAGCTTCGAGGAGGACGGGGCGGCGGCGGGGTGACCGGAGGCGCGGGTGGGGGCGGTCATTTCTCTCCTTCGGTGTCGACGGTGACACATCCGTTCCAGTGTCGGCACGGGCCGGATTTGCAGCAATGCCCAGTGCCGCGCAGTGGCTGTGCATAATTGCAACATGGATGCGGCGAAGAGGCCTCGTGCCGACGATCTGCTCGTGCTGCTCGCGGTCGCCCGCACCGGCCGGTACACGAGCGCCGCCGCCCACCTCGGTCTCGATCACACGACGGTGGCGCGCCGCATCGCCGCCCTGGAGGACGCGCTCGGCGGACGGGTCGTCGCGCAGTCCGCGTCCGGGTGGGAACTCACCGACCTCGGGCGCACCGCCGCCGAGACCGGTGGACGCATCGAGGCCGCGCTGTCCCAGCTCGACTCCGCCCCTGGCGAGACTCCTGATCCGATCGCCGGCGTCGTGCGCATGTCCGCCACCGACGGCTTCAGCGCCTACATCGCTGCCCCCGCGATCGCAGAGCTGCGCCGAGCACACCCACGGCTGACGGTCGAGATCGTCGCCGCCACGCGGAGGGCCGCCGAGCACCGCGCCGGGCTCGACCTGGAGGTGGTCGTGGGCGCGCCGCAGACCCGCCGCGCGCAGGCCGTGAAGCTCGGCACGTACACCCTCGGCATGTACGCCTCCCGGGACTACCTCGGCCGCACCGGCACCCCGGCATCGCGTGCCGAGGTGGAGCAGCATCGACTCGTGTACTTCGTCGACTCGATGCTCCAGGTGGACGCGCTCGACCTTCCGCGCCGCCTCGTTCCCGGCATGCAGGACGGACTCACCTCGACCAACGTCTTCGTGCACGTCGAGGCCACTCGCGCGGGAGCCGGGATCGGCCTGCTCCCCTGCTTCGCGGCCGACCGGCACCCGGATCTCGTGCGCCTGCTGCCCGAGGTCTTCGCCGAGAAGCTCCCGTACTACATGGTCGCGCGGCCCGAGTCGCTGCGGCTCCCCGCGGTCGCGGCGCTCGCCGAAGCCCTGCGCGCCCGCACGCGTGCTGCCAAGGCGATGCTCGACGGGGCCGGCTGAGCGCCGGTCAGAGCAACTCGGACACGAGGGTTTCGATGCGACCGCGGATGTCGTCGCGGATCGGCCGGACGGCGTCGATCCCCTGGCCGGCGGGGTCGTCGAGCACCCAGTCCTCGTAGCGCGTGCCGGGGAAGAACGGGCAGGCGTCACCGCAGCCCATCGTGATCACGACGTCCGACGCCTGCACGGCCTCGGTCGTGAGCACCTTCGGCTGCTCGGCCGTGATGTCGATGCCGACCTCCGCCATCGCCGCCACCGCGACGGGGTTGATCTCGGCAGCGGGCATCGACCCGGCGGAGCGCACCTCGATGCGGTCGCCGGCGAGGTGCCGGAGGAAGCCGGCGGCCATCTGCGAGCGCCCCGCGTTGTGGACGCAGACGAAGAGGACGGAGGGTCGGTACGGTGCGTTCACCGGGCAAGCGTATCCCGTTCGAATCGCCTGATTGGCTGCATCTCCGGCCGAAATGGGACCAATCGGGCGATTCGAAGGCCCTCAGACCAGGCCGAGGCTCGCCAGCTCCGCGGGGTCGAGCATCCGCGACCGGATGAGGAACCGCATCCCCGTCGGACCTTCGACGCTGAACCCGGCGCCGCGTCCCGGCACGACATCGATCGTCAGGTGCGTGAACTTCCAGTACTCGAACTGCGAGGCCGACATGAAGACCTCGACCGGATCGTCGAGCCCGACGTCGAGGGCGCCGAGGAGCACGTCGCCGGGGCCGGTGAGGAACATCCCCACCGGGTAGCACATGGGCGCGGAGCCGTCGCAGCAGCCGCCGGACTGGTGGAACATGAGCGGCCCGTGCTGCGCGGTGAGCTCGCGGACGAGCGCGGCGGCGGGGGCGGTCACCGCGACGCGGGCGGGCAGGGCGGCGTCGGCCATGGGGACTCCTTCCGGGATGCCGGGTGTCGGACCGGGCGGCGAGCGCCGTCCGACACCCGGGCGGGGGGATCAGAAGAAGCCCATCGGACCGTCCGCGTACGAGACGAGGAGGTTCTTCGTCTGCTGGTAGTGGTCGAGCATCATCTTGTGGTTCTCGCGGCCGACGCCCGACTGCTTGTACCCGCCGAACGCGGCATGGGCCGGGTACTGGTGGTAGGTGTTCGTCCACACACGGCCCGCCTCGATCGCCCGGCCTGCGCGGTACGCCGTGTCCCCGCTGCGACTCCACACCCCGGCGCCCAGGCCGTACAGGGTGTCGTTCGCGATCGAGATCGCGTCGTCGAAGTCGTCGAAGCTCGTGACCGAGAGCACCGGACCGAAGATCTCCTCCTGGAAGATCCGCATGTCGTTCGTCCCCTCGAACACGGTCGGCTGCACGTAGTAGCCCTCGCTGAGATCGCCGCCGAGGTCGGCGCGCTCGCCTCCCGTGAGCAGCCGGGCCCCGCCCTGCTTCCCGATGTCGATGTAGCTGAGGATCTTCTCCAGCTGATCGTTCGAGGCCTGCGCGCCGATCATGGTCGCGGGGTCGAGCGGATTGCCCTGCACGACCTTCTTCACACGCTCGAGGCCGTCGGCGAGGAACCCGTCGTAGATGGAGCGCTGGATGAGGGCGCGTGACGGGCAGGTGCAGACCTCGCCCTGGTTGAGCGCGAACATCGTGAAGCCCTCGAGCGCCTTGTCGTAGAACGGGTCGCTCGTGGATCGGGCCACGTCCTCGAAGAACACGTTCGGGCTCTTGCCCCCGAGTTCCAGGGTGACGGGGATGAGGTTCTGCGAGGCGTACTGCATGATGAGGCGCCCGGTCGTGGTCTCCCCGGTGAAGGCGACCTTGCGGATGCGCTTGTGCTGGGCGAGCGGGGCGCCGGCCTCGATGCCGAAACCGTTCACGATGTTGACGACTCCGGCCGGCAGCAGGTCGCCGATGATGTCGAACAGGAACAGGATCGATGCGGGCGTCTGCTCCGCGGGCTTGATGACGATGCAGTTGCCCGCGGCGAGCGCCGGCGCCAGCTTCCACACGGCCATGAGGATCGGGAAGTTCCAGGGGATGATCTGGCCGACGACGCCGAGCGGTTCGTGGAAGTGGTACGCGACGGTGTTCTCGTCGAGCTGGCTGATGCCGCCCTCCTGCGCGCGGAGCACGCCGGCGAAGTAGCGGAAGTGGTCGATGGCGAGCGGGATGTCGGCGGCGAGGGTCTCCCGCACGGGCTTGCCGTTCTCCCAGGTCTCGGCGACCGCGATCTCCTCCAGGTGCTGCTCCATCCGGTCGGCGATGCGGTTCAGGATCACGGAGCGCTCCGCGGGGCTGGTCTTGCCCCAGGCGGTGAAGGCCTTCCAGGCGACGTCGACGGCGCGGTCGATGTCCTCCACGGTGCCACGGCCGACCTCGGTGAAGGGCTTGCCGTTGACGGGACTGATGTTCTCGAAGTACTGGCCCTTGGCGGGTTCGACGAACTCGCCGCCGATGTAGTGGCCGTAGCGGGGCCGATAGCTCGCGACTGCTCCGGGCTGCCCGGGGGCCGCGTAGGCGAGGGACACGTCTTCTTCGACGATGGTCATGGGGGTCTCCTTCGACGGGGGCGCCGCGGCGTCGATGCCGCGGTGTTCCCTCGACGCTAGGCCGTCGCCCGTTGCACTCCCGGTGCGCAACGTTGCAGCCGGTTGCACCCCGTTCGAATCGCGCACTGTGCTGCATCCGCGGCCGGAATGGGGCCAATCGGGCGATTCGAATCAGGTGAGGCGCTCGATCCGGGTCACGAGACCGGCACGACGCGGCGAGCGCGCCGGCAGCATCTCCAACGCGAGCCGCAGCACCTCCGCGTCCTCACTGCCCTCGGGGGTGTCCGCGTAGGCGAGCAGCACGTCCAGACTCGCCCCCGACAGCATGACCTCCCGCAGCGCCGCACGGACCGAGTCACGGAACTCCTCCACGCCGGGCGAGGCCGAGTCCGGCAGCACCGGACCCCGATACGCCGTCAGAGCGACCCGGTGCGCCCCGCGATCCAGGAGGGACAGCACGTCGTGGGCGTCGGTCTCCAGCGGCACCGGAAGACGATACGGGCGGGACTCCGGCACGAGGTCGGAAGCCGCCCGCTCCAGGACCTTCCGCAGACGCACCATCTCCGGCCGCAAGGTGTCCGGCGAGACGCCGGGGCCGTAGACGAGCTCGGCGAGCCGGTCGGCGGAGAGCCCCTGACGGTGCACGGCCAGCATCAGGAGGATGGCGGCGTGCCGGGCGCTGAGCTCGGTGACCGCCTCCTCATGCGCCGACACGGTCTCCAGCCGGGCGCGGTCGCGTCCGAGCACGTGCAGTCGCGCGCGGGCGAGGGGTTCCGGCGGCGTCCTGCCGGGCAGTCGTCGAGCCGGAGGCTCCGCCCGTCGCTGCAGCCGGGCCACGAGGAGCTCGGACTCGACCGCTCGCGCCGTCGCGTCGACGAGCAGCCGGGCCTGCGGGGTCACCACCTCCGGTCCCCCGGTGATGTCGATCACGCCCAGGACCCGCTGCGTCTCCGGGTCGCGCACGGGCGCCGCGGTGCACGACCACGGGTGCACCAGCCGGTTGTAGTGCTCGGCCCCGCGGATCTGCACCGACCGTTCCAGGGCGAGCGCGGTGCCGGGAGCGCTCGTGCCGACGGCATCCTCCGCCCAGTTCGCGCCGGCGACGAACCCCATGCCCTCGGTGAGGGACCGCAGCTGCGCGTCGCCCTCGATCCACAGCAGGCGCCCGGCCTGGTCCCCCACGGCGATCACGACCCCCGAGTCCTCGGAGTCGCCGGGAAGCAGCAGCGCGCGGATCATCTCCATCGCCGAGGCGAGCGGATGAGCCAGGCGATAGGCGTCGAGCTCGTCCTCATGCAGATCGAGCGGCGGCAGCCCCTCCGGACCGACGCGGCGGCGCCACGACCGCTCCCACGACTCGCGCACGAGCGGACGCACCTCGCGGAGGCGGTGATCGTCGAGGTTCCCGGCGATGAGCTCCTCGTGCGCGCGCTCGACGAGGAGGCGAGACGCCGTCGGCGACGCCTCCCGCGGATCGTGCCACGTCGCAGACACGCGTTCTCCGTTCCTGGAGCCGGGAGCGTGCCCTCAGTGTACGAGCAGGATCGACCGGGCGGAACAGCAGCCGCGGCGACGGTCAGGGCAGCAGCCCGGCCACGAGATCGTCGATCACGTCGTCGGTGGAGGTCTCCGGGTCGATCGGTGTGGTGAGCCGGTCGAGCAGCAGACCGTCGATCGCGTAGTGGAACAGGGCGATCTCCCGCCGCCCCCCGGGGAGACCCGCCCCGGTGTTGAAGGCGACGTCCGCGTCGAAGCCGGCCCGTTGCCAGGCGCCGAGCACGGCGGCGAGCTCGGGACGGCGAGCGCTCTCGAGCCGCAGTTCGAAGAGGGCGAGGGTCACGTCGCGATCAGCGGTGAGGCGGCGCACGATGTCCCTGATGTAGTCGGCGAAGAGCTCCCGGCTGGGCGTGATCTCGGCCCTCCGCTCCAGGTCCTCGGGCGTCGGAGCCAGGCGTTCCCCGATGCGGTCGACGAGGCCCTCGATCAGCGCCTCCCTGCTGCGGAAGTAGTTCGACGTCGTGCCCGCGGGGACGTGCGCCTCGGCGTCGACCGCGCGGTGTGTGAGCCCCCGGGATCCCTCGCGGGCGAGCACCGCCAGCCCCGCATCCGCGATCTGCCGTCGTCGCGGCTCGTTCCTCGCCATGCCGCCACCCTAGCGCAATCACTACGACTGTTGTACTCTCAACCGCAACAGATGTAGTGATTGGAGAACGATGCGAGAGCTCGTGTACTACGCCGCGGTGACCCTGGACGGGTTCATCGCCGGTCCGGACGGGGAGTTCGACGCCTTCCTCGTCGAGGGCGACCACATGGACGGCATCAATGCCCGCTTCGCCGACACCCTGCCGACCGTGGCCGCCGAAGCCCTCGGCATCCCGCAGCGCAACGACGTGTTCGACACCGTGTTGATGGGCAGGAACACCTACGAGGTGGGCGGGCTCGCGAGCCCGTACCGGTACCTGCGGCAGATCGTCTTCAGCCGCACCCGCACCGCCGCGGCCGAGAATCTCGAGGTGACGGCGGAGGACCCGGCGGACGTCGTGCGGCGCCTCAAGCGCGAGGAAGGCGGCGCGATCTGGCTGTGCGGCGGCGGGGCTCTCGCGGCGACGCTGGCCGACGAGATCGACCGGCTCATCCTGAAACGGCAGCCGCTGCTCTTCGGATCCGGCATCCCGCTCTTCGGCGACCGCCCCTACCGTCCCGAGCGGTTCGAGGCCGTGGAGACGACCCCGTATGAATCGGGCGTCGTGGTGACGGAGTACGTGCGACGGCGCGGCGAGTGATCCCGTCGTCATCGCGTGCATAGCCGGTCGACGCCCGGTTGGCAATACCGTTCTCGAATCCGTTCCCGGTTCCTATCGTGGTCGCATCACGAGTCAGGAGGCGCCATGAACGTCCACACCCCCACCAGCACTGGCTCCTCGCAGCGCGCCGACGCGGCCCACCCCGCCGCGATCGAGCCGGCCTGCGAGCGGATCGACTTCGACCGGTACGTCGTCGCGCACGACGCCCCCGTCGGGTACATCGAGGTCGTGCCGCCGCTCTATGTCTGCTACCTCGGACACCCGTATCCTCGGGCTGTGGAGATCGCTCAGGTGTACGACTACGACCATGCCGTCAGCATCGTCAGTGCCATGGCCGCGGGTTCGCGCGACCACGCCCTCGCCGGATGAGCCGCGAGGTCTGGCCCGGGTCCGCCTACCCGCTGGGGGCCACCTTCGACGGGCAGGGCACCAACTTCGCCCTCTTCAGCGAGGGCGCGGAGCGCGTGGAGCTCTGCCTCTTCGACGCGGACGGCACGGAGACGCGCGCGCCCCTCACGGAGGTGGACGCCTTCGTCTGGCACGGCTACCTGCCCACGGTCCAGCCCGGGCAGCACTACGGCTATCGGGTGCATGGCCCGTACGACCCCGCGCAGGGGCAGCGGTTCAATCCGAACAAGCTGCTCCTCGACCCGTACGCGAAGGCCGTCGCCGGCGAGATCGACTGGGGTCAGTCCCTGTTCGGCTACGACTTCGGCGACCCTGATTCCCGCAACGACGACGACTCCGCGGCCGCGATGGCGAAGGGCGTGGTCGTCAGCCCGTTCTTCGAGTGGGGCGGCGACCGCCCGCTGAAGACGCCGTACGCCGAGACCGTCATCTACGAGGCCCATGTGAAGGGGCTCACCCAGCGGCACCCCGAGGTGCCGGAGGAGCTGCGGGGGACCTACGCCGGCATCGCGCACCCGGCGGTCGTCGAGCACCTCCAGCGCCTCGGCGTCACCGCCCTGGAGCTGATGCCCGTGCACCAGTTCGTCAACGACTCGGTGCTGCAGGACAAGGGCCTGTCGAACTACTGGGGCTACAACACCCTCGGCTTCTTCGCCCCGCACAACGCCTATGCCGCCGGCGGCCAGGACGGTCAGCAGGTGCAGGAGTTCCGTGCCATGGTGCGCGCGCTCCACGAGGCCGGCATCGAGGTCATCCTCGACGTCGTCTACAACCACACGGCGGAGGGCAACCACCTCGGTCCGACGCTTTCGATGCGCGGGATCGACAACGAGGCGTACTACCGGCTCGAAGAGGACAAGCGGTACTACACGGACTACACGGGCACGGGCAACAGCCTGAACGCGGGCAACCCGCACGCCCTGCAGCTGCTCATGGACTCGCTGCGGTACTGGGTGACCGAGATGCACGTCGACGGCTTCCGCTTCGACCTCGCGGCAACCCTCGCCCGCGAGTTCTACGACGTCGACCGCCTCGCGGCCTTCTTCGAGCTCGTGCAGCAGGATCCGATCGTCTCCCAGGTGAAGCTCATCGCCGAGCCGTGGGACATCGGACCCGGCGGCTATCAGGTGGGCAACTTCCCGCCGCAGTGGACGGAGTGGAACGGCAAGTACCGCGACACCGTGCGCGACTTCTGGCGCGGGGAGCCGCAGGCGCTCGGCGAGTTCGCCTCCCGCCTCACCGGCTCCGCCGACCTGTACGAGCACTCCGGCCGACGACCCGTCGCCTCCATCAACTTCGTGACCGCGCACGACGGCTTCACGCTGCGCGACCTCGTCTCCTACAACGAGAAGCACAACGAGGACAACGGCGAGGACAACAACGACGGCGAATCCCACAACCGCTCCGACAACATGGGCGCAGAGGGACCGACCGACGACATCGACATCAATCGCCGCCGCGCGCGTCAGCAGCGGAACTTCCTCGCGACTCTGCTGCTCTCGCAGGGCGTGCCGATGATCTCCCACGGCGACGAGCTCGGCCGCACGCAGCACGGCAACAACAACGGCTATGCGCAGGACAACGAGCTCACCTGGATCGACTGGGAGGCGGCCGACCTGCCGCTCGTGGAGTTCACGGCGGCGGTCGCACGGCTCCGGCACGACCATCCGACCTTCCGCCGCAGCCGCTTCTTCGACGGACGCCCGGTCGCGGACGAGGACGGCGAGCGCATCCCCGACGTCGTGTGGCTGCGACCGGACGGCGCCCGCATGACCCCGGAGGACTGGGACTCCGGCTTCGGCCGCTCTGTCGGCATGTTCCTCAACGGCCGCGGGATCCGCGAGAACGACCGGCGAGGGCGACCCGTGGAGGACGTGAACTTCCTCGTCTACTTCAACAGCGGCGACGAGCCCGTCGACCTCGCCCTGCCGGACGATCGCCACGGTGCGGAATGGCTCGTCGCCGTGGACACCGCCGGCGAGCTGGGCGACCGGAACCTCCGCGCCCGCGACACCGTGCCGCTCGAGGGCAAGGCCATGCTCGTGCTGCAGGAGATCGACGGCGAGCCGGTCGACACCGACGACTCCGTCGACGCCTCGCTCCGCGCGCAGAGCGAGCAGGCCGCCTCATGACCGACAGGCCGCTGTCGACCTATCGCCTCCAGATCAGCGGCAGCTTCCCCCTCGAAGCGGCGGCCGATGTGGTCGGCTACCTCGCCGAGCTCGGCGCGTCCTGGGCGTATCTGTCGCCGCTGCTGGCGGCGACGCCGGGTTCGAACCACGGCTACGACGTGGTCGACCACGCGCGCATCGATCCGGACCGAGGGGGCGAGGACGGTCTCGTCCGGTTCGCCTCGGCGGCGCGCACGGCCGGCCTCGGCATCCTCGCCGACATCGTGCCCAACCACGTGGGCGTCGCGGTGCCGCGGCAGAACCCGTGGTGGTGGGAGGTGCTGCGACTCGGCCGGAAGACCCGTCATGCCGCCGCCTTCGACATCGACTGGGACGCCGGCGGCGGACGGCTCCTGCTCCCGCTGCTGGGCGCGAGCCCGGAGGAGGTCGTCGCGAACGGCGAGCTCGACGTCGACACCACCCCGGCCGCCGATGCGCCGGACGGGGTGCTGCGCTACTTCGAGCACGAGCTCCCGCTCGCCCCGGGCACCGCGGCGCTGGCCGACGACCTCCCGGCACTCCTGGCGGCCCAGAACTACGAGCTGCGATTCTGGGAGGACCAGAACACCGATCTCACGTATCGCCGATTCTTCGCGGTCTCCGAACTCGCCGGCATCCGGGTGGAGCGTCCCGACGTCTTCGCGGAGTCGCATCGGGAGATCCTCCGCTGGCTCCGGACCGGACTCGCGGACGGGCTGCGGGTGGATCATCCGGACGGCCTCGTCGACCCCGGTGCGTATCTGGAGCAGCTCGCCGACGCGACCGGGCGCGCGTACACGCTCGTGGAGAAGATCCTGGAGCCCGGCGAGGCCCTCCCGGCCTGGTGGCGCACCGACGGCACGACCGGCTACGACGCGCTGGCCGAGCTCGACCGCCTGTTCGTCGACGCGGAGGGTGTCGCGGCGCTGGACCGGCTGGACGCCCGGCTCCGCGCGGAGACCGGCCTCCCGGACGCGCTCCCCTGGCACGACCTCATCCACGACACGAAGCGGATGATCGCCGACACGCTCCTGGCCGCGGAGGTGCGCCGCCTGGTCCGCACGCTCCCCCACGGGATCGTGCACGCCGACGACGCCCTCGCCGAGCTCCTCGCCTGCTTCCCCGTGTACCGCTCCTATCTCCCCGAAGGTCGCGAGCACCTGTGCGCCGCCTTCGCGGAGGCCCGGCATCGACGCCCCGACCTCTCCGCCGCCTTCGCGGCGCTCGAACCGCTCCTGGTCGACCCCTCGCTCGAGGTCGCGCAGCGGTTCCCGCAGGTGAGCGGCGCCGTGATGGCGAAGGGCGTGGAGGACACCGCGTTCTACCGGTTCACCCGCCTCGGGACGCTGACCGAGGTCGGCGCCGATCCGTCGATCCCCGCCCTGTCGGTCGAGGAGTTCCACGACGCGCAGCGGGCACGACTGGCCGCCTGGCCGCACTCGATGACGACGCTCTCCACGCACGACACGAAGCGCTCGGAGGACGTGCGGGCACGCCTGTCCGTGCTCTCGGAGATCCCGGAGCGGTGGGGCGAGGTGCTGGCGGAGCTGCGCGCCGTCGCGACCACCGGACACGGTCCCCTCGACGCGCTGATCTGGCAGGCCGCCGTCGGAGCCTGGCCGCTGCCCTCCGACCGGCTCCTCGCCTATGCCACCAAGGCCGCGCGCGAGGCCGCCGAGCGGACCACCTGGCAGCATCCGGACGCGGCCTTCGAGGAGGGTCTGGCCGCGATCGCGCGATCCGTGGAGGGCGACGCCGCGCCGATCCTCGACCGGTTCGTGGCGGAGATCGTCGATGCGGGCCGTTCGAACTCCCTCTCCGCCAAGCTGCTGCAGCTCACCGGCCCCGGCGTGCCCGACGTCTACCAGGGCACCGAACTGTGGGACCTCTCGCTCGTCGACCCCGACAACCGTCGACCCGTGGACTTCGCTCTGCGCGCCCGGATGCTGCGGGAGCTCGACGCGGACCACGCCCGCGGTGTGCTCCCGCCCATCGACGACTCCGGTGCCGCGAAGCTGCTGGTGACCTCGCGGGCCCTGCGACTGCGGCGGGACAACCCGGAGCTGTTCCGCTTCTACCGGCCGGCCGTCGTCGAGGGCGCGGCCGCCGACCACGCCGTCGCCGTGCACCGCGGCGGCGCGACCGCCGTGGCCACGCGGCTGCCGGTGACGCTGGCGCGCCGCGGCGGCTGGGGCGACACCGTCCTGATGCGCCCGGAGCTGCCGGGGACGGATCTCCTCACCGGTCGGCGGATCCCGCCCGGACCGGTGCGGCTGGCGGAACTGCTCGACACGTATCCCGTCGCGCTGATCGAGCTGGCCCGATGATCTCGGTGTGGGCGCCGCGGGCGAGGCGTGTGCGGGTGCGACGCCTCGACGCCGCGGGCGCGACCGTGGAGGAGCGGGAACTCACGGCGACCGCTGAGGGGCACTGGACCGCCGACCTCGTCCTCGCGGACGGCGAGCACTACGGGTTCCTGCTCGACGACGGCGACGACCTGCGCCCGGACCCGCGCTCGCGGCGGCAACCGGACGGCGTGCACGGCGCCTCGGCGGCGTTCGACTCCGCGGCCTTCGCCTGGACCGACGCCTCCTGGACCGGACGGCAGCTCGCGGGCGGGCTGATCTACGAGCTGCACCTCGGCACCTTCACGCCGGAGGGCACGCTCGACGCGGCGATCGGCCGCCTGGCGCATCTCGTGGACCTCGGCGTCACCCATGTCGAGCTGCTGCCCGTCAACGCCTTCAACGGCGCCTGGAACTGGGGATACGACGGCGTGCTCTGGTACGCGGTGCAGGAGGAGTACGGCGGTCCCGCGGCGTACCAGCGGTTCGTCGACGCCGCCCACGCACACGGGCTCGCCGTCGTGCAGGACGTCGTCTACAACCACCTCGGTCCGAGCGGGAACTACCTCCCCCTCTTCGGTCCGTACCTGCGCGAGGGCGAGAGCAACACGTGGGGCGACTCGGTGAACCTCGACGAGGACGCGGTGCGGGAGTACATCCTCGACAACGCCCTGATGTGGCTGCGCGACTTCCACGTCGACGGGCTCCGCCTCGACGCCGTGCACGCACTCCACGACCGGCGGCCCGTGCACCTGCTGCGGGAGCTCTCCGAACGGGTGGACGCCCTCTCCGCGCAGCAGAATCGGCCGCTGACCCTCATCGCCGAGTCCGACCTCAACGACCCGACGCTCATCCTGCCGCGGGAAGCCGGGGGCTATGGACTCACGGCGCAGTGGTCGGACGACTGGCATCATGCCGTGCACGTCGCGCTCACCGGGGAGACCGCCGGGTACTACGCCGACTTCGCCGCGGCCGAGGCGGTGGCCAAGGTGACGGAGGGCGGGTTCTTCCACGACGGCACCTTCTCGTCCTTCCGCGACCGTCCGCACGGGTCCCCGATCCCGGCCGAGGTGCCGAACTGGCGGCTGGTGACCTTCGCGCAGGACCACGACCAGATCGGGAACCGCGCGGCCGGGGACCGGCTCTCCGCCACCCTGTCCCCCGATCGGCTCGCGGTGGCCGCCGTCCTCACGCTGACGGCCCCGGGCACCCCGATGCTCTTCATGGGCGAGGAGTGGGGCGCGACGACACCGTGGCAGTTCTTCACCGCCCACCCCGAGCCCGAACTCGGCCGCGCGGTCGCCGAGGGTCGCACGGCGGAGTTCGCCCGCATGGGCTGGGATCCGGATGCGGTGCCCGACCCGCAGGATCCCGACACCTTCCATCGCTCGCACCTCGACTGGGCGGAGGCCGAGGCGCCGGTGCACGCCCGGCTCCTGGCGCTGTACCGCGACCTCGCCCGACTGCGGCGAGCGCGACCGGAGCTCACCGACCCGGACTCCGCGCACACGACGGTCGAGGTCCGGGAGACGGACGGCCGCCCCGAGCACCGCGTCTACCGCATCGATCGCGGAGGAGTGTCGGTGCTCGTGAACCTCTCCCCCACCCCCGCAACGTTCGCGGTGCCCTCGACGGCCGAACTCCTCCTCACAACCGCCCCCGCGTCGAGCACCCCCACGCTCCTGACTCTCCCCCCGGACGCCGCCGCCATCATCAACTGAGGTCGACCCACCCCTCTGCGGTCGGCCCGGCCCTTTACGTGCGGGCGCAGGGGACCGGGAGGCACGCAAGGGGGTGGGTCGGCAGAAGTCAGCCGCGCGAAGCCCACCACTCGCGGAGACGCTGCTCCGCGACGTCGTCGCCCAGCACGCCCTCATCGAGGCGCAGATCGAGGAGGAACCGGTACGCCTCGCCGACCTCCCGGCCCGGAGAGATGCCGAGGACCTCCTGGATGCGGTTGCCGTCGAGCTCCGGACGGATCGCGTCGAGCTCCTCCTGCTCGCGAAGAGCCGCGATCCGGGACTCGATGTCGTCGTAGGCGGCGGCGAGCCGAGCGGCCTTGCGCTTGTTCCGCGTGGTGACGTCGGCGCGCGTGAGGATGTGCAGCCGCTCCAGCAGGTCCCCGGCATCGCGGACGTAGCGACGCACGGCGGCATCCGTCCACGCCCCCTCCGCATAGCCGAAGAACCGCAGATGCAGCTCGATCAGGGTCGCGACGGCGTCCGTGGTCGCCGAGTCGAAGCGCAGGGCCTGCAGCCGCTTGCGGGCCATCCGGGCGCCGACGACGTCGTGGTGGTGGAACGTGACCGCGCCACCCGGCTCGAGCTTGCGCGTGCGGGGCTTGCCGATGTCGTGGAGCAGAGCCGCGATCCGCAGCGGCACGTCCGGAGCGGCCCCGGGGTTCCTGGCGTGCTCGAGCGCGATGGCCTGACGGAGCACCGTGAGCGAGTGCTCGTAGACGTCCTTGTGGTGGTGGTGCTCGTCGACCTCGAGCTTGAGGGCGCTGACCTCGGGGAGGAACTCCTCGATGAGTCCGGTCTCCACCAGCACCCGGATGCCGCGGACGGGGTCGTCGGTCTGCATGAGGCGCACGAGCTCGGACTGCACGCGCTCCGGGCTCACGATCGTCAGGGTCTCGCGGAGCTCGGTGATCGCCCGCTCCGTGTCCTCCTCCACCGTGAAGCCGAGCTGCGCGCTGAACCGGGCGGCGCGCAGCATCCGGAGCGGGTCGTCGCCGAACGACACCCGGGGATCCGCGGGTGTCCGCAGCACGCCCGCCACGAGGTCCTCGACCCCGCCGGTCGGGTCGACGAGCTTCACCGCGGGCACCTGGAGGGCCATCGCGTTGACCGTGAAGTCGCGGCGGACGAGGTCGCCGTCGATCGAGTCGCCGAACTCCACGGTGGGCTTGCGCGTCACGCCGTCGTAGCTGTCGGCGCGATAGGTGGTGATCTCGACCTGCTCGCCCCGCACCCGGGCGCCGATGGTCCCGAAGGCCCGGCCGATGTCCCAGTGCGCGGAGGCGACCGGCTTCACGATCGCGAGGATCTCGTCCGGCGAGGCGCTCGTCGTGAAGTCGAGGTCGTGCGTCTCGCGGCCGAGCAGCGCATCGCGGACCGGACCGCCGACGACGGCGAGCTCGAAACCGGCTTCGTCGAAGGCCTCCGCGAGGGTACGGACGACGGGATTCTCGGCGAGCGCGCCGAGACGGGCGAGGCCGTCGGCCATGTTGAGCATGGGTTCCAGCGTACCGGCCCGCTTTCCACCCCTTCCGGACCGGGCACGACTTCGGAGCTTCCGGCCGACGCGCCGGCTCCGAGCCGGTACCCCCGGCGTGTCTCGGGCGATCTCCGAAGCTGTGCCCGCCCGCGAGCGCGTTCACCTCCCCGTCGCCTCGATGTCAGACCGCGGTCATCCGGCTCCGCTGGGCTGGGGGCGCCCCGTGCGGCTGAGCACGGACACCCACCCACGAAGGACAGACATGACCTCCCCCACCCCTGCGGTGCGGTGGCGGCGTCGCGGACTGACGTCCGTCGCGCTGCTCGCCGTGCTCGGCGGCGCCGTCGTCGCCCCCGCGGCCCTCGCCGCGCCCGATCCCGAGGTGCCCACCGGATCGCTCGTCACCGGCGACACCCCCTGGCACTACCTCGACGACGGCTCCGACCCGTCCCCCGCCCCGGCCGCACTGCGCGACTGGACCCTGCCGGCCTACGACGACAGCGCGTGGAAGACCGCACCGGGCTCGTTCGGCGCCAAGGGCGGGAAGCTCGCCCCCGTCGGCCCGCAGACGCCGAAGACGCTCCTCAACCACTACCTCGACGGCACCGCGGCCCCGACCGTGCCCACCTACTTCTTCCGGACCACGTTCGAACTCGAAGCCGGCGTCGCCGAGCAGGTCGCCGCTCTGCAGAGCACCATCACCTACGACGACGCCATCATCGTCTGGATCAACGGCGAGGAGGTCGCCCGCTACGTCGACGGCCGCATCACCGACACCACCAACGTCGAGTACGCCGGCGACTCCAACGGCGACCCGCTGACCAGCACGTTCAGCGCCGAGGGCGACCTGCTCCGTGACGGCACGAACACGATCGCCGTGTCGCTGTTCCAGGACCGCGCGTCCAGCTCCGACATCTACTTCGACATGTCATCGCTCACCCTCGTGAAGGCCTCCGACCCCGGCACGCCCGTGGTCGCCCCGCCGACCCGCGTCATCCTCACCCCGACCGAGAAGCCGGAGGTGTCGCAGTCGTTCTCCTGGCTCGCCGGCGACGCCTCGCACACGGTCGGCCAGGTCGAGATCGGCCTCGCGACCGGTGGTGCCACCCGCACGGTCGACGCGTACGACGCCGGTGTCGTGAACGGCAACCCGAACAAGCACTTCTCGGCCACGGTCACCGACCTCACCCCCGCCACGGCGTACCGCTACCGGGTGGGTCTCCCCGGGAGCTGGAGCGACTGGTACGAGTTCCGCACCGCCGACCCGAAGGCGAGCGACTTCCAGTTCATCTACTACGGCGACGCCCAGATCGGTCTCGACACCACATGGCCGAGCGTCGTGAAGCAGGCCGAGGCGAACGCGCCGCGATCCATCGGCTCCGTGCACGCCGGCGATCTCATCAACACCTCCAGCAACGAGAACGAGTGGCTGAACTGGTTCCGGGGCATGAAGGACTCGGCGGTCCGCACCAACGTCATGGCCGCCCCCGGCAACCACGAGTACTCCGGCGACAAGCTGCTCACGGCGTGGAAGGCCGCGTTCGAGTACCCGCACAACAACCCGTCGACGAGCTCGATCGGCGAACTCGCGAACCTCGCGAAGGGCGACTCCGAGGTCGCGCAGCAGTACCGCGCGTTCTTCGACCACTGGAGCTCGTTCGCCGCCGAGACCGCGTACTACACCGACTACCAGGGCGTCCGTTTCATCACCCTGAACGCGACCCGCGACACGACCTTCCTCACCCCGGCCGGGCTCCCGTCCTGCACGGGGGCGGAGTGCCCGTCGTCCCAGATCGGCACCCTGTGGACGCGCTTCCAGGCCGCCTGGCTCGACCTGCTGCTGCAGAACAGCCCGTCGAAGTGGAACGTCGTCACGTTCCACCAGCCGGTCTTCTCCGCCTCGGCCGGTCGTGACGAGCCGGTGCTCCGCGCCGAGTGGCTGCCCGTCTTCCAGCGCAACGACATCGATCTCGTGCTCATGGGCCACGACCACACGTACGCCCGCGGCTACGTGAACACGGATGCGACCGAGACTCCGGGCCTCACCACCGGCCCGGTCTACGTCGTGTCGAACTCCGGCGCGAAGCACTACGACCTGGAGACGCCGGAGAAGAACGTCTGGACCAACAACGGCGCCACGCAGGTGCTGCGCGGTCAGGGCGTGACGACGTACCAGGTGATCGACGTCTCGAAGAACCAGCTCGTCTATCGGTCGTACCTCGCCGAGAAGCAGCCGGACGCCACGACCGACCTCCCCGTCGGCGCCGTCTACGACACGTTCACGGTGACCAAGTCGGATGCTGGTGAGAAGTGGGTCACCGAGGCCGGTGTCACCCCGCCGGTCACGGAGGAGCCGGAGCCGGAGAAGCCCGCGACGGTCGAGCTGGGCGCGTCCTCGGTCGCGGCCGGCGGCGCGCTCGCGGTGTCCGGAAGCGGCTTCGCGGCCGGCGCGGAGCTCGCCCTCGAGCTGCGGTCCGACCCGGTCGCGCTCGGTACGGTCACGGTCGCGGCCGACGGCACGTTCTCGCGCACCGTCACCATCCCCGCGGCCACCCCGGCGGGGACGCACACACTCGCCGTGATCCTCCCCGACGGCACCGAGGTGACGGCCTCCCTCACCGTGACCGCAGCGGCTGACGGCGACGGCGGCGCGATCGTCCCCGGTGAGAGCGACTCGGGCGGCGCGACCGACGGCGACCTCGCGACGACCGGTGCGGACAGCACGCCGTTCGTCATCGGCGCCATCGTGCTGCTCGCCGCCGGCCTCGGTCTGTTCGCGCTGCGTCGCCGTCGTGCGACCGCGGTCGTCGAGACGACGGACGCCGGGTAACCCGGTCGCCTGTCCCTCCGCGGGCGCCGCCGGTCCTCCGGCGGCGCCCGTGCCGTCTCTCCCGGCTCTCGCCTCGGACCATGCACCGGTCCCCTCCGGGTCTGGGATAACCTTCACGTGCCCGACCCGCGAAGGAGAACCCGTGCCCGCGAACGATGCCCTGGCCGATGAGACCGATCGGATCGTCGCGGCGGCCCTGCAGGTGAACGGCCGCGCGTCCTGGGGCGAGATCGCCCGCGTGGTCGACCTCCCGGAGCGGACGGTCGCCCGCCGCGGACAGCGTCTCCTGGACCGCGGGCTCGTGCGCGTCTCGACCTACGTCGACCCCGCGCGCGTGCTCCATGCGCGCGCCGTCCTGTTCCGGATCACGACCGAACCGCATGCGCTCTGGCACGTCGCCCGCACCCTCGCCCGTCGTGCCGACGCGTCGTCCGTGTCGGTCCTCGAGGGCAGCAGCGACATCGCCGGCATGCTCCTCCCCCACGACGACGCATCGATCCGCGAGCTGCTCTTCACCGACTTCCCCGAGGTGGAGGGCATCGCGTCGATCAACGTCACCACGGTGCTGAAGTTCTTCCGCTCCGGACACGACTGGCGGGTGGGCGTGCTGTCCGACGAGCAGGTGCACATGCTGGACGAGTCCTCGGGATCCGAGGTCGACCCGGCGGACGCTTTGAGCGAGGACGAGGAAGCGCTGATCCGGCTCCTGCTGAAGGACGGACGGATGCCCGTGGCGCAGCTCGCCCGCGCGCTCGGACTGAACGTCACCACGACGCGTCGACGGATGGAGTCCCTCAACCGCCGCGGTCTCATGCACCCCCGCACGGAGATCGTCCCGAGCCTCTTCGGCCTCGGGCTGGAGGCACTCGTGTGGCTGCGGGTGCCGATGGATCGGCTGGAGAAGGTGGGATCCGCCCTCGCCGCCGCCCCCGAGGTGAAGTTCATCGTCGCGACGACCGGCACGTCGCAGCTCCTCATGAACGTGCTCGTGCGCGACGCGGACGAGTTCTACGACTTCCTCACCGGTCCCGCAGTGGCGGGCCACGACGGGCTGGAGGTCGTGGAGTCGCTCGTCGTCATCACGCCGGTGCTCCGCGGGTCGCTGATCGTGGACGAGGCGCCGGCGGCGCTGGCGCAGGACATGCCGACGGGAGCCATCCGTTTGTAGGCCGATTCTGTTACGGACGTGTAAAGAAATGGCGGGATCGTTCGCATTGCCTTGACGCAATGGCGAAATAGAGCGAGTATCCCTTCCAGGGCCTTCACCCCTGGAGAGGACGACCGTGTTCACGGCAACTGGAGACGACTGGGCGGACCGCGCGGCGGCGCTGTCGCTGCACACCCGCATGTTCATCGACGGCTCCTGGGAGGACGGGGCCGCCGAGCCCCTCGCACCGATCAGCCCCCGCGACGGCCGGGCACTGCCTCCGATCGCGGCCGCCTCCGCCGCCGACATCGACCGCGCGGTCCGCTCCGCCCGTGCCGCATTCGACGCGGGCGTCTGGTCGCGCATCGCCCCGCGCGAGCGCGGCCAGCGCCTGATCGCCTTCGCGCAGCGCATCCACGACAACGCCGAGGAGCTGGCCCTCACGATCTCGCTCGAGATGGGCAAGCCGGTGCGAGAGGCGCTCCAGACGGAGTTGCGCGCGGTCGTGAACTGCTTCCGCTGGTACGGCGAGGCCGCAGACAAGGTGCTCGACGAGCTCCCCGTCACCGCCCCGAACAGCCTTGCGCTCGTCACCCGCGAACCGGCCGGCGTCGTCGCCGCGGTCGTGCCGTGGAACTTCCCGCTCACGATGACGGCCTGGAAGCTCGCCCCCGCTCTCGCCGTCGGCAACAGCGTCGTCCTCAAGCCCGCCGAGCACACCACCTTCTCCGCCCTGCGCCTGGCCGAGCTCGCCCACGAGGCCGGCCTCCCGGCCGGCGTGCTGAACGTCACCCCCGGCGCCGGCCACGTCGCCGGCCGCGCACTCGGCGAGCACCCCGATGTCGACGTCGTCACGTTCACGGGCTCGCCCGAGGTCGGCCGCCGGTTCCTCGGATACGCCGCGGCGTCGAACGGCAAGCGCGTGTGGCCGGAGCTCGGCGGCAAGACGGCGAGCCTCGTGCTCCCGGACGCCGATCTGGAGCGGGCGGTCCGGGCCACGGCCGACGGCTGCTTCTACAACCAGGGGCAGATGTGCACGGCCTCGTCCCGGCTGCTCGTCCCCCGCGCGCACTACGACAGGGCCCTGGAGATCGCCGCCGAGGTCGCCCGCACGAGCCTTCCCGCAGACCCGTTCGACGTGTCCACGTCGATGGGGGCGATCGTCAGCGAGAAGCAGCTCGCCGGGATCGCGGGGTTCGTCGAGCGTGCGGTGGCCGACGGCGCCGAGCTCGCGGCCGGCAGCACCGAACGGTTCTCCGCCGTCGACGGCGGCAGCTACTTCGCCCCCGTCGTGCTCGGCGTGACCCCCGCGCACGAGGTGGCGCAGCGCGAGGTCTTCGGCCCCGTGCTGTCGGTCATCGCGTACGACGACGTCGAGGACGCCCTCGCCATCGCCAACGGCACCGAGTACGGCCTCGCCGCCGCGCTGTGGAGCACCGACCTCAACGCCGTGCACACCCTCTCCCGCCGACTGCGGGCGGGTGTCGTCTGGGTCAACTGCTTCGAGGAGGGCGACATGACCATCCCCTTCGGCGGGGTCAAGGGCTCCGGCTTCGGGCGCGACAAGAGTCTGCACGCGATGGAGAAGTTCACCGACCTGAAGACCACGTGGATCGAGCTGTCGTGACCCGCCCGCTCATCGGCATCACCACCTGGCGCCGCGCCATCGACACCGACCTCGGCACGGGCCGCCCCGCGCACAGCCTCGGCACCGAGTACGCCACGCCGATCGAGGCCGCCGGCGGCGCCGTCGTGCTGCTGCCGCCGACCGCCGGTGTCGACGAGGTCCTCGATCGGCTCGACGGGCTGGTGCTCTCCGGCGGGGAGGATCTGCACCCCTCGCACTACGGCGCCGAGCCCCAGGACGGTAAGTCCTACGACTCGGCCCGCGACGGCTACGAGATCGCGCTCGCCCTCGGCGCCCGGGAACGCGGCCTGCCGGTGCTGGCGATCTGCCGCGGGCTCCAGGTCTGCACCGTCGCGTTCGGCGGCTCCCTCATCGTCGACATCCCCGCCACGGCCGACCATCACCCGGTGCGAGGAGCAGACGAGCAGCTCTCCGCCCGGCACGCCGTCGCGTTCGCGGAGGACAGCAGGCTCGCCGCGCTCTACGGGACGACGACGAGGACCGTCAACACCATCCATCACCAGTCCGTCGACACCCCCGCCCCCGGGCTGCGCCCCGTCGCCTGGGCTCCTGACGGCATCGTCGAAGCCGTCGAGTCGGACGACGACTGGGCCTTCTGGGCGGTGCAGTGGCACCCCGAGAAGATGACAGCCCCCGAAGAGGCCGCCGAGGAGCGCCCGCTGTTCGCGGCGTTCGTCGCGGCCGCCCGTGAACGCGCAGCGGAACCGTCCGCTGGCCAGAAAGGAACACGATGACCAAGCAGGTCTTCCTCGAGTACGAGAACGGCGTCCGCGCCGTCGCCACCCTGTTCGAGGACCTCGCCCCTCGCACGTGCGAGGCGATGTGGGGCGCGCTGGAGAAGCCGGTCACGATGCAGGCGATGCACGCGATGTACGCCGGACCCGAGGTCATGGTCGGTCTTCCCGAGCAGGCCCAGAACTTCGACCCCGAGGCCGTGCCCGCGGAGAACCAGCAGGTCGTGCCCGCACCGGGTGACCTGCAGTGGTACTGGCAGCGCCCCATGCAGATGGGCGGACTGCCGTTCGAGTGGTACGAGATCGGAGTCTTCTACGATCGTGGTGCCCGTATTCTCGGCCCCCTCGGATGGACACCCGTCAACATCTGGGCCGGCATCACCGAAGGACTCGCGGAGTTCGCTCAGGAGAGCGCCGCGATCCGCATCGACGGAGCGAAGCAGCTCACCATCGGACGCCTGGTCTAGGCGTCCACCCCCCGTGCTGGACCCATCCCGAAGGAGCAGTGCATGAACACCCGCAGAATCCTCACCGCCGGCGCGCTCGTCGCCACCGGTGCCCTCGTCCTCGCCGGCTGCGCGTCCGGCGACGGCGAGTCCTCGTCCGGTGGTGACAAAGAGTTCGCCGGCGAGACCCTGGTCGTCACGTCGTTCGGCGGAGACTGGGAGAAGGCCTTCATCGAGGCCGTCGTCGACCCGTTCGAGGAGGAGACCGGAGCGAAGGTCGAGCTGATCACCCTGTACAGCGCCGACGCCCTCGCCCAGGTCACCGCCCAGAAGGCGAGCCCGCAGATCGATGTCGTGCACTTCTCTGGCGGGCAGGAGTTCACCGCCGCCGAGCAGGGCCTCATCGCCCCGATCGCCGCCGACGACCTGTCCGCAGCGGGGGACCTCGTCGACATCGCGACCGCCGGCCTCGAGCGCGGCGAGGGTCCGGTCATCCAGCTCGCGCCCATCGGGCTCGTCTACAACACCGAGGCCGACGCCCCGGCGCCGACGTCCTGGGAAGACCTCTTCGACGACGCCTACGCCGGTCACGTCGCCCTGACGGACTTCTCGAACACCTACGGGGTGCTGTCGATGCTGCGCGTGGCCGACGCCCTCGGGGGTGGCATCGAGGACCCGTCCGCGGCCATCGCCGACCTCGGGGCGCTGGCGTCCTCGGACGACGCGATCGTCGTCCCCACCTCGCCGGACCTGCAGACCGCCTTCGCCCAGCGCGGCACCTGGCTGGCGCCGTACGCGATGGACTACGCGGGCACCCTGCAGGACGCGGGTCTGCCCGTCGAGTTCATCGTCCCGGAGGAGGGCGCCACCGCGTCGCTCATCACGGCGAACGTCGTCGCGGGCCGGGACAACCCCGAGCTGGCGACGCTGTTCATCGACTACGAGCTGCGCCCCGAAGCGCAGGCCGTCTTCGCGGAGAACATGCGCTACTCCCCCGTCAACACGAAGGCCGAGCTGTCGGACGAGGCGGCCGAGGCCGTGCTCACCGGCGACGAGCTCGACGACGTCGTGGTCTACGCCCCGGGCGACATCGCCGCGTCGCGTCAGGCGTGGACCGATGAGTGGAATGCGCTGATCACCAAATGAGCGTCCGAACCCGTAAGGAGCCCTGGCTCCTGCTCCTGCCGGCGATCGTGCTGCTCGCGCTCGCCTTCGTCACCCCGGTGGCCGGCATGCTGCTCATGAGCGTGCAATCGCCGGCAGGCGGGTTCACCCTCGACAACTTCACCCGCTTGTTCGCGAGCGAGTATCACCTCCAGGCGGCGCTGCGATCGCTCCGCCTGGGGGTGATCCAGACGGTGATCACCCTCGTCATCGCCGTCCCGCTGTCGTACATCATGGCGCGCGCCGGCTCGAAGGTGCGCTCCTTCCTCCTCATCGTGGTGATCCTGCCGCTGATGACGAGCGTCGTCGTCCGCACCTTCGGCTGGGTGGTGCTCATGGGGCCGTCCGGCCTGATGATGCAGATCCCCGGCGCGGAGTTCCTCGTCGGCGGCACCCAGGGATTCCTCGGTACCGAGACCGGCGTCGTGATCGCCATGGTGCAGGTGCTGCTGCCGTTCGCCGTGCTCAGCATCCTCGGCGTCATCTCCGGCATCCGTCCGCAGCTGGAGGAGGCCTCTCGCACCCTCGGCGCCGGATTCTGGCGCACGCTGCGGCACGTCGTGCTGCCGCTGTCGGTGCCCGGCATCGTCGCCGGTGCCTCCCTGGTGTTCGTGCTCTCGGTGAGCTCCTTCATCACCCCCCGCTTCATCGGCGGCTCGCAGATCCCCGTGTTCGCACAGACGATCTACGTCGACGCGACCACCAACCTCGACTGGGCGTTCGCGGCGGCGCAGGCCGTGCTGCTGTTCGCGGGCGTGATGCTCGTGCTCGCGGCCACGTCCCGGCTCGGGAAGCAGAAGGTGTGACCATGGTCCGTTCCGTCCCGATCCTCGGCCGTATCCTCGCGATCCTCCTCGGCGTCATCGTGACGCTGTACATGCTCGTCCCGTTGCTCGTCGTCGCCGGCGCCTCGGTGGGCGAGAACCGGTTCCTCACGTTCCCCGGACAGGGCTTCACGCTCGACTGGTACGTGGAGGCCCTCACCTCCGACACCTATCTGGAGCCGTTCCGTCTGAGCCTCGTGGTGGGTGTGACGGTCGCGATCCTCGCCGCCGCCATCGGCACCGCGGCCGCCCTCGCGCTGACGCGGTTCCGCGTTCCGGGAGGCCCCTCGATCCAGGCGCTGCTGATGTCGCCGCTGACGATCCCCACGATCATCCTCGCGATCGGCGCCCTCTCCATCGCCTCGCTCACGATCGGGTCCCCGAACGTGGGCGTGCTCATCGCGATCCACGTGGTCATCGCGATCCCCTACGTCATGCGCACCGTGACCGGCGTGATGACCCGTGCCGACCACTTCACGGAGGAGGCCGCGCGCACCCTCGGCGCCGGCACCTGGAACCGCTACCGGCTCGTGGTGCTGCCCATTGCGCGTCCGGGCATCGCGGCCGGAGCGTTCTTCGCCTTCAACATCTCGTTCGACGATGCGGTCATCGCCCTCTTCCTGCGCACCCCGCAGCTGGAGACCCTGCCCATCGCCATCTACGGCCAGCTGGAGTTCAGCACGTCGCCCACCGTGGCGGCCGTCTCGACCCTGATGGTCCTGCTCACCGTCGTCCTCATGATCGTCCTCGAACGCATCATCGGCCTGGGAAGGTTGTTCGTCTGATGACAACGCTCACCATCACTGCACTCACCAAGGACTTCAAGGGGACGAAGGTGCTCAAGGGCATCGACCTCTCGATGCGGTCCGGCGAGTTCGTCTCGCTCCTCGGGCCTTCGGGCTGCGGGAAGACGACGCTGCTCCGCTGCATCGCCGGGCTCGAGTCGCCGACGAGCGGCACGATCGAGATCGCGGGGCAGGACGTCACGAAGCTGCCGCCCGAGAAGCGTCACCTCGGCATGATGTTCCAGAGCTATGCGCTCTTCCCGCACATGAGCGTCGCCGAGAACGTGCGCTTCGGGCTGCGGATGTCGGGCGAGAAGTCGAAGACGGAGCAGAAGGAGCTCGCCGTCCGGGCGCTGGAGCGTGTGCAGATGGGCCACCTCGCCGATCGCATGCCCGCGCAGCTCTCCGGCGGACAGCAGCAGCGCGTGGCCCTGGCCCGCGCCATCGCGTTCGAGCCGCGCGTGCTCCTGCTCGACGAGCCGCTGTCGAACCTCGATGCGCGTCTGCGCGAGGACATGCAGGTCGAGCTCAAGGAACTGCACCGCACGCTCGGTCTCACGACCGTGTTCGTCACGCACGACCAGGAGGAGGCGATGAGCCTCTCCGACCGCATCGTGCTCATGAACGGCGGGATCATCGAACAGGAGGGCGCGCCGGCGGAGCTGTACAGCGCCCCGCTCACGCCCTTCGCCGCCGACTTCATCGGTGCCGCGAACCTCCTTCCCGCCACGCGCTCCGGCGCGATCGCGACCCTCGACGGCACCGCCGTGCAGGTCCCGCTCACCGGCGCCGGGCCGGACGGCTCCGGCGAGGTCGTGCTCCGGCAGGAGGATCTGCATCTGTCGCCCGCGGCGGGTCCGGGTGCCCCCGTCCCGGTCGAGGTCATCGCGCACGTCTACCGCGGCGCCGACGTCGTCTACATCGTCGAGCTCGCGGGGCGCCGCCTCCGCGTGGTCCGTCCCCGGCACGAGGACCCGCTCCCCGAGGGCGCGGCCGGTCTCGGCTGGCGTGACGGCGCCGTCCTCTGGATCCCCGCCGCCTGAGCCACCCCGCGCACAGCTTCGGAGATCAGCCCCGACACGCCGTGCGGCCACCCCGCACGGCGGCGTGTCGGCCGCGATCTCCGAAGCTGTGCCCGTCCGACCGGGCAGCTCAGACCCGGCGGGTCAGCACGAGACGGAGGGTCACGGCGAGGATCGTCGACACCACGATCCAGCCGAAGGCCGGGCCCAGCGCCATGAAGAACGAGGCCTGGTCTGTGGCGCCGGCCACGTTCCCGTGGTTGATCGCGCCGTGGGCCCCGATCGCCACGAGGAGTCCGGCGAGCGCGAGGAGCGGGCGCGACCAGGCGCGTCGGGCGTCGAGAGCGAGACCGAGCGCCGCGCCGGTCCAGATGGTGAGCGCGGCATGGGTGGGGAAGGTCAGGGTACGGACGATCCAGGTCGCGATGCCGGAGCCGAGATCGTTCGCCGCGATGTCCGCCGCGATCGCGGAGGCACCCTCCACCGCTGCGAAACCGACGCCGACCAGGGCCCCGACCATCGCGCCGAAGAGCACGCCACGCAGCCCGATCCGCCGTGCGAGCAGAAGGATGAGCAGCACCCCGAGGCCCTTCCCCACCTCCTCCACGACGGGCGTCAGCACCCACATCGTGGGCATCGCCTCCCGGAGGATGCCCTGATCGTCCACGTACATCGCCTGCTCGGCAGACCACGCGCCGATCCCGGTGGCGAGGAGCACGGCCGCGCCGGCGCCCCAGGCCACGGCGAGCAGCGAGGACGTCCACGACCGCGCACCCCGCGGAGCGATCCAGCGGGCGACGAACGTCGGAGGGACGACCGCGGAATGCACTCCCCGATCCTTCCAGACCCGTTCCGCGACATTCCTGGGACACCGGAATGCTGCACGGGCTCGCACGGTCATAGGATCGCGGCATGGTCGACGACGACAAACCCTCCGGCGCCTCTCCCCGCGACCCCTCCCGGCGCGGATTCCTCACCGTGGGCGGTGCCGCCCTGGCCGGAGCGGTGATCGGGGGCGCGGGAGGAGCGGCGATCGGGGCCTCCGTTGCCGGGGCCGGAGGCCGGGACGGCTTCGCCGACGATCCGGATCCGTTCGCCGCACTCGCGCCCCGCTCGGAGCCCGGCTTCGATCACGTGGTCGTGGTGATGGGCGAGAACCGCTCCTTCGACAACCTCCTCGGCTACCTCTACACGGCCGAGACGCTGCCGGCGGGCGAGACCTTCGAAGGTCTCGCGTTCGGCACCCACAGCAACACCGCCCCGGACGGCACGGTGGTGGAGGCGCACGTCTACCGGGGGGACACGGATCGCATCATGAGCCTCCCCGATCCGGACCCGGGTGAGGAGTACCCGCACGTCAACACGCAGATCTTCGGCACCGTCGATCCGAAGACCAACGCCGACCTGTTCGTCGACGAGATGACCACGCCCTTCAACGCCCCCACCCACGGGGAGAAGGCGACGATGTCCGGGTTCCTCGAGGACTACATCATCAACTTCCGCCGACTGCGCGACGGGAAGGAGCCGAGCCTGGACGAAGCGCGGCACATCATGGGCTCGTTCTCGCCGGAGATGCTCCCGGTGCTCTCCACCCTCGCCGCCGAGTTCGCCGTGTTCGACCACTGGTACGCCGGAGTGCCCTCCCAGACCTTCTGCAACCGCTCCTTCTTCCACGCCTCGACCTCGCACGGCTTCGTGACGAATCAGGGTGGCGGCGGCTACCGGAAGTGGCTCGACGCCCCGGCCGCACCGACGGTGTTCAACCGCCTGGAAGACCGCAAGGTGAGCTGGCGGATCTACATCGACAAGCTCCAGCTGGTCTCCTTCACGGGGATGCTGCATGCGGCGGTGCTCGAGAAGTACTGGCGCACGGACCATTTCGGCACGATGGAGGACTTCTACGCCGACGCGAAGAACGGCACCCTCCCGGCCTACGCGTTCATCGAACCCCGGATGGTCTACGACCACAACGACTTCCATCCGCCGTTCGGGAAGCCGCGGGAGAGCGTGGTCGACGGCGAGCCCGTGTTCGACAGCGCCATCTCCGATGTGCGGGCGGGCGATCGGCTCATCCACGACATCTACGAGGCCGTGCGCACGAGCGCGACGCCCGGCGGCTCGAACGCCGTGAACACCCTGCTGCTCATCACCTTCGACGAGCACGGCGGCTGTTACGACCATGTGCCGCCGCCCGCGGCCACGAAACCCACGAAGGACGCCGGCGCCGGGGAGATGGGTTTCACGTTCGACCGGCTCGGCTGTCGTGTCCCGGCGATCGCGGTGTCGGCGTACACGCGGCGCGGCACGATCATCCACGACGAGATGCACCACGGATCGGTCACGGCCACGCTGTCGCGCCTGCACGGCCTGGAGCCGCTGAACGACCGGGACCAATCGGCCAACACGCTGCTCAACGTCGTGAACCTCGACAAGCCGCGGCACCCGGCCGACTGGCCCGTCACCACACCCGCGTACACCCCGCCGAACCCCGAAGACGGCACCCCGCAGCCGAACGAGGCCGATCACCTCAAGCCGCTCACGCCTCCCGCCCGCGGCCTGCTCGGGCTCCTCCTCGCCCGCTACGGCGCGCCGGGCGAGAAGGAACCGGAGACCTTCGCCGACGCGTTCCGGCTCCTCCACGAGCACGGCGAGGAGCTGTTCGGCCCTCCGCTCTGACGCCGCACTTCCGCACGAGGTCGCAGAGCTTCCGGGAATCCCCCGCGACCCCGGTGCGATTCCGCGACCGTGTGCCGGCGCCTCAGCCCTCGCGGGAGAACGTGATGTGGGTCACTCCGGACTCCGCGACCTCGGACGTCACGCGATAGCCGGCCTCGAGGCCGCGCAGGTCATCCCAGAGTCGGATGCCGCTGCCGGTGAGGATGGGGGTGATGCCCACGTGCAGGTCGTCGACGAGCCCCGCGCGCAGGAACTCCCGGACCGTGGTCGCCCCGCCGCCGACGCGCACGTCACGTCCTCCGGCCACCGCCACGGCTTCCCGCAGCGCCTCCTCCGGGGTCGCGGAGAGGAAGCGGAAGCTCGTGCCGTTCGCGAACTCGATCGATGGGCGCGGAGTATGCGTGAGGACGAACACCGGCACCTCGAACGGCGGCTCCTCGCCCCACCAGCCGCGCCACTCCGGGTCGTCCGGGTTCGCGTGGAGCCCGAACATCCCGGCGCCCATGATCTCGGCGCCGATGCCCTGGAAGTACTGCGCCGCGTACTTCTCGTCCACCCCGGTGGTGCCCGCGCCGCTCGTGTCGTGGAAGACGCGCTCCTGGAAGGTGCGGGTCGCCGTGTAGGCCGCGGTGAGTCGTCCCCAGTCCTCGCCGAAGGGGTTCTCCGGGGTCTGATCGGTCGTCGTGGCGAAGCCGTCGAGGGTGATGTTGAGGTCGACGCGCACGCGGGTCATGGTGCCTCCGAAGCGGTGGGGACGGGCGCCGGTCGGCGCGCCGTCCCCAGCGTCGGGCGTCCCGCGGCCCCTGTCAAGAGCGGACCGCCGTGCCGGATCAGGCCACGGGGTCGCCCTGGACCGGACCCTCCGTGTTGGGCTTCCACCCGAGGGCCGGCGCCACGTGCTCCGCGAACGCCTCGAGCACATGCAGGTTGTACTCCGGCCCGAGCTGGTTCGGGATGGTCAGCATGAGGGTGTCCGCGGCCATGACGGCCTCGTCCTGCCGGAGCTGCTCGATGAGCACATCGGGCTCCGCGGCGTAGGTCTTGCCGAACGTGGAGCGGAACCCGTCGATGATGCCGATCTGGTCGGCGTTCTCCTCGCTGCGCAGCCCGAAGTAGGCGCGGTCCATATCCGACACGAGCGGGAACACGCTGCGGCTGACCGAGACGCGCGGCGACCCGGTGTGGCCGGCCTCGCGGTAGGCGGAGCGGAAGAGCTCGATCTGCTCGCGCTGCAGCTCGTGGAACGGCTGACCCGTGGCCTCCGTGACGAGCGTCGAGCTCATCATGTTGAGCCCCTGGCGTCCGGTCTCCTCGGCCGTGGCGCGCGAACCCGAGCCCCACCAGATGTGGTCGCGCAGCGTGGGCGACTGCGGCTCGATCGCGAGGTACTGTCCCGCGCCCACCATGCGGGGGTCGCCGGGGGCGAGTCGCTCGCCGTCGATGGCCCGCAGGAAGATCTCGAACTTCTCCCGTGCGAGCACGCTGCCGCGCTCCGGGTCCTCCTCGTCGCGGAAGCCGAAGGTCTCGTAGCCGCGCAGCGCCGTCTCGGGTGACCCACGGCTCACGCCGAGCGCGATCCGGCCGTCCGCGATGAGGTCGAGTGCGGCCGCCTCCTCCGCGAACTGGAACGGGTTCTCGTAGCGCATGTCGATCACGCCGGTGCCGACCTCGATCCGCTCGGTGCGCGCGGCCATGGCCGTCAGCAGCGGCATCGGGGACGCCGCCTGGCGGGCCCAATGGTGCACGCGGACGTAGGCGCCGTTGACGCCGAGCTCGTCCGCGCCCTCCGCGATCTCGATGGTCTGCTTCAGCATGTCGCCTGCGGTGCGGGTCGCCGAGCCGGGCACGTCGGCATAGTGACCGAACGAGAGGAATCCGAAAGCCTTCATGGTGTATTCGAACGCATGGAAGCCGGGACTATTCCCCCGGGAGGAGGAAGCCGTCGAGCACGAGTCCCCGGATGCGCGGCTCGAGCTCCGCCCACAGCTGCGGGAAGGGCACCTCGAAGAGGTCGGCAAGGGCGGGGGCGATCTGCAGAACCTGGAGCTCCCCGTCGCAGGCGCCGACGAACCCGGCGAGCGCGGGATCCACCGCGACGGTCCGCGCGAATCCGCCGCCCTGACGCAGCTCGATCACGCTCGGGTCGTCGTTGCCGGGAAGCAGGTGGCGCGCCTCCGTCACGTCAGGGGCCACGACGAGGGTGTCCGGCAGTCCCTCGGCGAGCGCATCGTGGGCCGCCAGGCCGAGAGCGAGCGCCGCCCCCACGTTCGCCACGGGCTGCGAGACACGCTCCGACCGCCGCAGCGGCTCGCCCTGCCCCCGGCGGAGCAGCATATAGCCGAAGCCGATCGCGGTCACACCCCGCGCCGCGAAGTCGTCGAGCCACGCGGTGAGCAGCGGAGTGAACGCGGCGTCGCGCGGCGTGATGCCGCCGTCCCTGATCCAGAGCTCGGCGTACGCGAGGGGCGACAGCTCCTCCCGCTCCACCACCCACAGGTCGAGGTCGGCGGGCACCCACGCGTCCAGCCGGGCAAGGCCCGTGATCCCCGTGCGGGACTCCCAGTTGCCGAGAAGCTGCGCGATGCCGCCCGGGGTGAGGTGGGCCGGTGCCGTGCGCACGAACTGCTCGACGAGCGCGTCGCCGACCAGACCGCCGTCGCGGTAGTCGTAGGCGGGCACCCCCTCCGTGCGCGGGGTGATCACGAACGGCGGGTTCGAGACGATGAGATCGAACGCCTCCCCGGCGACCGGCTCGAACATGCTGCCGTGGCGGAACTCGATGTTCGTGACCCCGTTGAGCTGCGCGTTCAGCGCTGCGTAGGCGAGAGCCCGGCGGGAGACATCGGTGGCGACGACCCGGCCGGCTCGCCGCGCGACAAGGAGCGCCTGGATGCCGCAGCCCGTGCCCAGGTCGAGGGCACGATCCACCGCGAGCGGCACGACGGTCTCGGCGAGCGTGCGCGAGGCCCCGCCCACACCGAGGACGTGGTCGGCGGGCAGCGGACCGTCGAGGGCGACCTCGTCCAGGTCGCTGGCGATCCACCACTCCCCGACACCGTCCTCGTCGACGAACGACTGCGGGCGCAGCAGCGCGACCGGGATGACGGAGTCGGCGTCGACCGTCGCCAGCCCCAGGGCCTCCAGACCGTCCACGCCGAGGGTGGGCAGAGCGCGCTCCACCGCCGCGCGGGGCTGCGGAAGCCCGAGCACCAGGAGACGTCCGAGGGTCGCGAGCACGCCCTCGTCCCCGGCGATCGCCCGCAGGATGGGTTCGCGCAGGCCGCGGGCGAGGGCATCGTCCGCCTCCTCTCCCCAGAGGCGACGCAGGGGCTCGGATCGGAGGTCGGCGGCGTCGAGATCCGCGGCGAACGCGGCACTGCGGAGCGGGTCGGGATGGGGGGCGGGGGTGTCGGACACGGCCGTCACTCTACGCGTCTTCAGGGTTCTCCTCCCTCCGGCCTCCTAGAATCGCAGGGTCAGTACTCACGATCCGCCTCCTCCCGGCGTTCGAGGAAGACCTTCATGACCGCGATCACTCCCGAGACGGGCCTCCGCGCGCGCGTGCGCCGGCTCGCGGCGTTCGTGGTCGCCGCCGGCGTCTGCGCCCTGGGGGTCGGCGGACCGGCGATGGCGGCCGATCAGCCCCCCGCGGACGACGACCAGCGGGTGGAGCTGCATGTCACGGCCGGCCTGCGCGGCACCGTCGCGCCGGGCACGTCGACCTCGGCGGTGATCACGATCGACAACGAGACCGCGTCGGAGCTCTCCACGGGCCGGGTCGAGGTCGAGCTCGGCAGCACGCCGCTCGGCGACGATGCCGCCGTCACGGACTGGCTGGACGAGGGGCGTGCTGCCGGTTCGTTCCTCCCGCTCGGCGACGAGGCCACGAAGACGGCCGAGGCCGGAGGATCCGCGACCACGACGGTGTTCGTGCCGCAGGAGACGCTCGAGCCCCTCGCGCCCGGCGTGTACCCGCTGCGGGCCGTCCTGAGCGATGCCCGCACGAAGGACACCGCGGGGCAGCGCACCACCACCTGGGATGCGACCGCGACGAGCGTCCTCGTCGTCACCTCCGCGCCGACCAGTCCGATCGGGGTGCTCGTCCCGATCACCGCGACTCCGGCCGGCGGAGCCCTGCTGAGCGCGGAGGAGCTCACCGACCTCACCGCCCCCGACGGCGACCTCACCGCACAGCTCGACGGCGTGGCGGGGACGACGGCCGTGCTCGCACTCGATCCCGCCATCCCCGCCGCCATCCGCGCCCTCGGCACGGCCGCCCCCTCGACGGCCACGGACTGGCTGGAGAGGCTCGACGAGCTCCCCAACGCCCGTTTCGCCCTGCAGTTCGGCGACGCCGACCTCACCGTGCAGGCCCAGGCCGGTCTCCCGGATGCCCTGGCGCCACTCCCGCTGACCTCCCTGCTCGACCCCGCCGCCTTCCCGCAGCAGCGCGCCGTCACGCCCACGAGCACGCCCGGGACCGCGGCGGTACCGTCTCCCACGCCGACCGACGGCCCCGCGCTGCCCACCGATGAGGAGCTGGCGGAGATCGACGGGGCCATCCCGGGGATCGTCTGGCCCGAGAGCGACCTCGCGCAGGGCGACCTCGCCGCCTTCTCCGGGTACCTGGACCGGAAGACGACGACGGTGGTGTCGTCGACGACGGTCGGTGGGCAGAGTTCCGCCCACGCGACGTCGGGCGGCCAGGACCTGCTCGTCATCGACGCCGCCACGTCCGCCGCGCTGTCGGCCGCCGCGGCCGAATCCTCCTCCGCCCCGCGTCAGGCGCACCTGGCCGAGGCCGCGGCGCGGCTGTTCCTCGCGGGTGCCCGTGCCCCCGGTGCCCCGCTCCTCGTGGGGCTGGATCGCGACGAGAACCGCTCGGCCGACGCGCTCCGCGACGCGATCTCGGCGGCGGACTCCGTCGGATTCGAGCTCTCCGCGGTGCGCGCGGCCCCTGCCGCCTCCGTCACTGTCCCGGATGCCGCTGCGGCCACCAGGGCCCCTGACCTCGCGAACCTGCTCACGGACGAGGGCGCCCTCACCGCGTTCGCCACCGTCCTCGACGACCCCCTCGTGCTGCTGAGCCCGGAGCGCATCCGGATCCTGCGCACGATCGCGGTCGGCTCGTCCGATGAGGCCTTCGCAGAGAAGGTCGCGGCCCATCGAGCCCGCACCACCGAGACGCTCGGCGCGGTCAGCATCCCCGACTCCAGCACCATCCAGCTGCTCACGGCCAACGCCGACCTGCCGATCGCGGTGCGCAACGACCTCCCCTGGCCCGTGACCGTGCGGCTGTTCGCGGCTCCCAGCGATCCGCGCCTCGAGGTGAAGCCCGTGATCGACGTCGAGGTGCAGGCGAACTCGACGACCAGGGCGAAGGTGCCCGTCTCCGCCCGGGTGGGCAGCGGCGAGCTCGATCTGCGTCTCGCGCTGACCAGCCCGACGGGAGTGCCGATCCAGTCGGAGCAGACCGTCCGCGTGGCGGTGCGGGCAGAGTGGGAGACCATCGGGCTCGTCATCTTCGGCGGCCTGGCCGTGCTGCTCATCGCTCTCGGCGTCGTCCGCACGGTGCGTCGGAAGCGCCGGGAGGCGATCGAGGAGCAGGCGGTCGAGGCAGCCGTCGAGGAACTGATCGAGGAGAAGGAGGCGGAGGCCGCGGTGCAGGAGCGTCTCGACGGCCCTGATGCCCCTTCCGCGAAGGAGTCGCGTGACTAGTCTCGGGCGCGCCAGCGCCATCATCGGCGCGGGCACCCTGGTCTCCCGCGTGACCGGGCTGCTGCGCAGCATCATCCTCGTGGCGGTGATCGGCTCGTTCGGGTCGGGTCCTGCCGACGCGTTCGCCGCGGCCAACACCCTGCCGAACAGCGTCTTCTCCCTCATCTCCGTCGGGATCCTCACCGCGGTCATCGTGCCGCAGATCGTCAAGGCCACGGCTGACGCCGACGGGGGAAACACCTTCATCTCGAAGCTCTTCACCCTCGGCACCGTCGTCCTGGTCGCCGTCACGGCGGTGGCCACGATCGCAGCACCCTGGCTCGTGCAGATCGTGGCCGGCGGGTTCTCGCCCGCGACCCAAGCGCTCGCGACCGCCCTCGCCTACTGGTGCCTGCCGCAGATCCTGTTCTATGGCCTCTACGCGCTGCTGGGCGAGGCTCTGAACGCGCGGCGAATCTTCGGGCCGTTCACCTGGGCCCCCGTCGTCAACAACATCGTCTCCATCATCGGGTTCCTCATCCTCGGGTGGGTCTTCGCACCGGTCTCCCGGAACTCCGCCGAGTGGACCCCGGAGATGATCGCCACTCTCGGCGGCACGGCGACCATCGGCATCGCCGTGCAGGCGCTCATCCTGCTCCTGTTCTGGAGGCGGACGGGCCTCTCCCTCCGTCCGGACTTCCAGTGGCGAGGGGTCGGCCTCGGCAACGTGGGGAAGCTCGCGGGATGGACGTTCCTGATGGCATTCGCCTCCCTGGCTGCGGGCGTGCTCCAGGGCAACATCGTCAGCAACGCGTCCGGCACCGGGGCGTCCCTCGCCGTGACCACGAACGCGTGGCTCATCTTCATGCTGCCGTACTCCGTCATCGTCCTGTCGATCGGAACCCCGTACTTCACGCAGATCAGCGAGCACGCCGCCGCAGGTCGCGATGACGAGGTCCGGGGGGACATCTCGCGAAGCATCCGCACTCTGCTCTTCTTCATCGTCGCCGCCGTCGCCGCCGTCGCCGCCGCGGCCATCCCCGCCTCCCGCGTCTTCACCGAGAGCCCCTCGGATGCCGAGGGCGCGGCCATCGTCCTCCTCTGCTATCTGATCAGCCTCATCCCGCTCACGATCCTGTTCATCGTCCAGCGCACCTTCTACGCCTACGACGACACGCGCACGCCCTTCTGGTTCACGATCTTCCAGTGCACGTTGATCGTCGTGACCGCGCTGGGCGCCGCCGCGCTCCTGTCCGCAGAGGTCATCGCCCTGACCCAGCTGGCTGCCGCTGTGGCTCTCGGCCAGTCCATCGCCAGCACGCTGCAGACGATCGTGGCGACCTGGCTGCTGCATCGCAAGATCGGCGGGCTGGGCGTCCTCTCGTGGATGCGTGCCCTGGCGCTCTTCGCGATCGCCGCGATCCCGGCCGGTCTCGCCGGCTGGGGCACCTTCCTCCTCCTCGGCGGGACGACGGGATGGGCGACGTCCGGAGTCATTCCCGGCACCCTGGCGACGGCCGTCATCGGCCTCGTCGTCGTGCTCGTCTACGTCGCGATCCTCGCGGTCTTCGGCGCCCCGGAGCTGAAGGCCGCCGGCGGCCTCGTCCGCCGCTTCCTTCCCGGCCGCTGACGCGGGAATGCCCCGCGGTTACCATGGGTTGAAGCAGTCGGACGTCTTTCGACGGCACCGCCTTTCTAACGGAGATCACATGCGTCAGGTCATCATCATCGGCTCCGGCCCCGCCGGATTCACCGCTGCCATCTACGCGGCGCGCGCGAACCTGGAGCCGCTCCTCATCGCGAGCTCCGTCGAGGTCGGCGGAGAGCTCATGAACACGACCGAGGTGGAGAACTACCCCGGCTTCCCGGAGGGCATCCAGGGCCCCGAGCTCATGGCCAAGTTCCAGGAGCAGGCCGAGAAGTTCGGCACCGAGGTGCTCTACGACGACGTCACCGAGCTCGACGTCGCCGGTCCCGTCAAGAAGGTCACCCTCGGTTCGGGCGTCACCCACGAGGCGAAGACCATCATCTACGCGACGGGTTCCGCCTACCGCAAGCTCGGCATCGAGGGCGAGGAGCGTCTCTCCGGCTTCGGCGTCTCCTGGTGCGCCACCTGCGACGGCTTCTTCTTCCGTCAGAAGACGATCGCCGTCGTCGGCGGCGGTGACTCGGCGATGGAGGAGGCCACCTTCCTCACGCGCTTCGCGGACAAGGTGTACGTCATCCACCGCAAGGACACCCTGCGGGCCTCGAAGATCATGCAGGAGCGCGCCTTCGCGAACGAGAAGATCGAGTTCGTGTGGAACAGCGAGGTCGTGGAGATCCTCGGCGACAACGCCGTCTCGGGCGTGCAGCTGCGTTCCACGGAGGACGGCTCGCTGCGCGACCTGCCCCTCGACGGCCTCTTCATCGCCATCGGCAACGACCCGCGCACCCACCTCGTCCACGAGAAGCTCGAGCTCACGCCCGAGGGGACGATCTGGGTCGACGGTCGCTCCTCGCGCACGTCGGTTCCCGGAGTCTTCGCCGCCGGCGACGTCATCGACCCCACCTACCGCCAGGCCATCACCGCCGCCGGCACGGGAACGATCGCGGCCCTCGACGCCGAGCACTTCCTCGCCGACCTGGAGGACTCCTCCGTCGAGGTCCCCGCGGCCGAGGCCGCTGAGGTCATCACGGCCTGACCACGGCCGGGAACACTTTCCCCCCGCCCGTTGTTGCAACAGGCGAACCTCGAACAAGGAGAACTCTGATGAGTGCAAAGGCAACGAGCCAGGCGACCTGGGAGCAGGACGTGCTGCAGGCCGATGGTCCCGTGCTGGTGGACTTCTGGGCCGAGTGGTGCGGTCCGTGTCGTATGGTCGCGCCGGTGCTGGACGAGATCCAGTCCGACAACCCCGACAAGATCACCATCCTCAAGCTCAACGTGGACGAGAACCCGGAGCTGGCCATGAAGTACCAGATCACGTCGATCCCGGCGATGAAGGTCTTCCAGGGCGGAGAGGTCAAGACGACGATCATCGGCGCCAAGCCGAAGTTCGCCCTCGAGCAGGATCTCGCCGCTTTCCTCGGCTGATCCCCCACGACCACGAAAAGGGCCGCACCTCCGGGTGCGGCCCTTTTCGCATTCTCCGCGCCGCCCGTACCGGTCAGCGACGGATCAGGAGAGAACGAGGAGCATCGGCGTCAGGAGGCGTCAGCGATGCGCGGGTCCCAGCGACGGTGTCGCTGCTTCTCATCCAGAAGCCCCCAGACGGCCGGTGTGAGCTCCGGGTATTCGAGGGCGATCTGGCGCAGCACCCGGTAGTGTCGTGCGGCGTTGGGTCGCACACCGTCGTTCGCAGCGATGTTGTCCGCACGGAGCAGGTACACGACGAGTTCGTCGACGCTGGGCAGCTCCTCCATGAACTCCCAGGGGTCCTCACCGCCCAGAAGGCGCTCCTGGACGAGGACGGCGAGTTCGTCCGACGCCTCGGCGCGCAGCACTTCCAGGCTGGCGCGACGGGGGACGGATTCGGTCATCCCTCCAGCCTACGCGCGTGCGCGACGGGGTCGGCGCTCCACCTTCGCATCCTCGCTCATGTCCTCGAGCTCGCGGCCCTTGGTCTCCGGCACCTTGAAGAACACGAAGAAGAACGACAGCAGCGCGAAGAACGCGTAGAAGCCGTACGCGAAGGTGAGGCCGATCTCGGCGAACGCCGGGAAGGTCGTCGAGATGAAGAAGTTGGCCACCCACTGCGCCGCCGCGGCGACGGCGAGAGCGCCGGCACGGATCGAGTTCGGGAAGATCTCGCCCAGGAGCACCCACACCAGCGGGCCCCAGCTCGCACCGAAGAACACGACGAAGCCGTTGGCGCAGATGAGGGCGACGGTGGCCCAGGGATCGGGCAGGGTCGCGGTTCCGGAGGCGTCAAGCGTGCCGAACGAGAAGGCGAGCGCCATGAGCCCGAGGGTCACCGTCATGCCGACCGAGCCGACGAGGAGCATGATCCGACGACCGACCCGGTCGACGAGGAGGATCGCGACGATCGTGACGACGATGTTCGTGACGGAGGTGATGACGGACGTGAGGAGGGCACTGGATTCGTCGAAGCCCACCGACTGCCACAGCGTGGTGGAGTAGTAGAAGATGACGTTGATGCCGACGAACTGCTGGAACACCGACAGCAGGATGCCGACCCAGACGATCGGCTTGAGCCCCAGTCGGCTCCCCCGCAGATCCCGCAGCGACTCGGAGCGCTCCGTGTCGATCGTGCCCGTGATCTCCTTGATCTTCGCTTCGGTGTCGATCGTCCCCGTGACGGTCTGGAGCACTTCCGCGGCGCGCTTCACCTCGCCCTTGCGGACCAGGTAGCGCGGCGACTCCGGCAGCCGCAACGACACGAGTCCGTAGACGAGCGCGGGGATGGCCGCGACCATGAACATCCACCGCCACGCGGTCAGGCCCCACAGCGGCTGGTCGGCCTCCCCCGCGATGCCCGCCAGCAGGGCGTCGGACAGGAGCGCGGCGAAGATGCCGAGGACGATAGCGAGCTGCTGCAGCGATCCGAGCCGACCGCGGATCGCTGCCGGAGAGACCTCTGCGATGTACGCGGGTGCGATCACCGACGCCGCACCGACGCCGAGGCCGCCGATCACGCGCCAGACGATGAGGTCGACGACGCTGAAGGCGAGGCCGGAGCCGATCGCCGAGACGAAGAACATGGCCGCGGCGACCACCATCACGGGGATGCGTCCGAACTTGTTCGAGACGGGCCCGGCGAACCAGGCGCCCACGGCGCAGCCGATCAGGGCGGACGACACGGCGAAGCCCTTGAGGCCCGTGCCCAGATCGAACCCGGAGACGTCTCCGGCCAGAGCGTCGACGGCGCCGTTGATCACCGCGGTGTCGAATCCGAAGAGGAATCCGCCCAGAGCTGCCGCGATACTGACGGCGATCACGCGACGCTTGATACTCGCTGGATCAGCTGATCTGGACATGACATCCCCCTCGCATCGTCAAGATGACGCGAGTCTATGTCACCCCCGACCGGGGGCGCGGTCACCGCGCGGAGCCGTACCCTTCTTCGCCCAGCTCCTCGAGAATGCGGTTCAGATCCTGGATCGAAGCGAAATCGATCGTGACCTGGCCTTTTCGTGCACCCAGGGAGATTCGGACGCGCGTGTTGAGCCGGTCTCCGAGCTTGCCGGCGACCTCGTCCAGGTAGGCCCGCCGCGCACCCGGGGTGGGCTTGGGAGTCTTCCCTGCGGACGGCTGCGACTTGGCGGCTTCCTCCGTCGCGCGAACGGACAGGTCTTCGTTGACGACCTTGTCCGCCAGACGCTGCATCGCTTCCGGAGAGTCCACGCTGAGGATCGCGCGGGCGTGTCCGGCGGTCAGTACGCCGGCGGCCACCCGCTGCTGCACCGGCACCGGCAGCTTGAGCAAGCGGATGGTGTTGCTAATCTGCGGACGGGAGCGGCCGATGCGCGTGGCCAGCTCCTCCTGGGTGATCCCGAAGTCGTCGAGGAGCTGCTGGTAGGCCGAAGCCTCTTCGAGAGGATTCAGCTCCGAGCGGTGCAGGTTCTCCAGCAGCGCGTCACGCAGGAGGTCCTCGTCGGCCGTGTCGCGGACGATGGCGGGGATCGCCTCGAGTCCGGCCTCGCGGGCGGCCCGCGTGCGCCGCTCCCCCATGATGAGCTCGTACTCGCCGTCGCTGTTCTTCCGGACGACCACCGGCTGCAGCACGCCGAACTCACGGACGCTGTGCACGAGTTCCGCGAGGTCCTCGGGGTTGAAGTGCGTGCGGGGCTGCCGCGGGTTCGGCACGATCGCCTGCGGGTCGACCTGGATCAGGTGGATCCCCGGGACCGCCTCGAGTTCGGTCTCGGGCGCGGCATCGGCTCTCGTGGAGGGAGCCTCGGGGGTCGGAGCGATCTTCGCACCGGGGAAGAACACGTCAACGGGACGCTCGGTCTGGTCCGCCGTCGGGATGAGGGCGCCGATGCCGCGGCCGAGTCCAGTGCGCTTCGCCATTATTTCTCCTTGCTCTGCGTCTGTCGCGACGCGATTTCGACGGCGGCCTCGCGGTACGCGATCGCCCCGGCGGACTGACCGTCGTAGGCGATGACCGTCTGGCCGAAACTGGGGGCTTCCGACACACGGACGGAGCGCGGAATCACGGTGTCCAGCACCTGCGAGGGGAAGTGGGACCGCACTTCCTCCGCCACCTGCTGGGCCAGCCGCGTCCGTCCGTCGAACATCGTGAGGAGGATGGTCGACAGATGCAGCCCCGGGTTGAGGTGCTTCTGGATCATCTGGATGCTGCCGAGCAGCTGGCTCAGACCCTCCAGGGCGTAGTACTCGCACTGGATCGGGATGAAGACCTCGTTCGCGGCAGTGAAAGCGTTGATCGTGAGCAGCCCGAGGGAGGGAGGGCAGTCGATGATGACGAAGTCCACCGGATGGTCCGCGAGGTAGTCCTCCAGAGCCCGGCGGAGGCGGTGCTCTCGCGCCACCTGCGCGACGAGTTCGATCTCAGCACCCGCAAGATGGATGGTGCTCGGCGCGCAGAAGAGATTCGGGCTCTCGGGGCTGGGCTGAACGATCTCCGCAAGGGGGAACTCGTCGATGAGGACATCGTAGACACTCGGGGTGTCGGCGTTGTGCGGCACCCCAAGGGCAGTGGAGGCGTTCCCCTGCGGATCGAGGTCGATGACGAGCACCTTCGCGCCCAGTCCCGCAAGCGCGGATGCGATGTTCACGGCGCTGGTGGTCTTACCCACACCGCCCTTCTGATTCGACACCGTCAGGATGCGAGTGTCGCCACTGAACTCGACGGAGACCCCTTCCAGCGCGCGGCGCCGGGCGGAGAGATCCGCGATTTCTCGCGCGAGGGGTGTATCCATCCCGAACGACTCGTTCGACGATGCCTTCTCGGACTGTTTCACGTGAAACATCCACTCCTTTCGGGGCCGCGTTCCACTCTAATCGCAGGGACCGACCTCGCAGCACAGGCGCGACCAGGCAGCAGGGTGCGTGCCTCGCGCGCCGTGTCCGCCGAATGGACCGCATGGCGCTGGACACGGACGTTTCACGTGAAACGCCTGGCTGCCCTCCCGTCCTGGAGAACGGCCTAGGTGCCACACCTCTTTGGCCTGTGGTCCGGCGTGACGGGCGGAACTGGCTTCGCCATCATCCGCGTCCTCCGGATCACGTCGGATCGGGAGCAGACTTCCACCAGGTCCGCGAATCAGCGCCTCGTTCACCGATTCGGTCGCATACGAGGCCCTGGCACGCTCTCCCCGGCCACCGCAGATGCTCCTCCCCCCCCCCCCGTCTGTGTTTCCGCGCAGTCCCGCAGCCCAGAATCCGTAAGGGCCCCGACACCGGGGCCCGGGCCTGGACATGGGCACTCCGGCACACGCAGGCCCCACCTCTACGGGTCCCAATCGGAGACCGAGACAGCCACCACGGAGCCAGGCCACCACGCGGGAACGCTCACGGTGCTGGCTTCCTTGTCCTGTCTGAGCAGCCCCCTGCACCCCCCAGCTCGCCCGAACCACGCCAACGTCGTGTGAACCTCCACATCGTGCCTTGGTCTACCCCAGGAACTCGGCGCAGTCTGCGTGCGTCTTGGTGCTCCGTTCGCGCCCGCCTCCACCCGTCGCTACCGCGCGGGCCACAAGTGGCGCATGCCCCTCCCCGGCACGCAATCCACGCGTCCGGTGAGAACGCACTGCTCCTTACGCGTGGGAACAGGCGATGAGCCCACACGTTCGGTGCCGTTTCACGTGAAACGCCCGGGGGTGCCCCCTGTGGGCGAGCGCTCACTCCGTGTCGCTGAGTACCGCAGGTGATCCATGAGGCCGGTGTCACGCGATCTGTCGAAGACCGCGAGCACTGACGCCCGCTGGAGTGCGCCCTCCATGCCGTGCCGCAATCGAGTAGCTCAGCACCAGTGCTCGCCACGGTATGCCCCCGCGATTTCCCCAAGCCGGCACGCGAGGTCCCGTGCGGACCCCGTCGACATCACGGCCATCCGTCGGCGCTCGGTCACGCACATGAAACCCACGCAGTCGCCGGCCCAGAGACCACAACTCATTCGTCTGCACCCGCCGGGTGCTCACTGCCGCCTAATCAGAGGATTAGACAGCCCCCGCCGAACCCCTCACCAGTGGAGCACCCGCGCTCACCAACGACCGCTCACCAGCCGTGTCAAACACCGCGGGCACCACCGTGAGCGTGAGGCAACCCACGACCGACCCCCCACGACTAACGCCTCACGACGAACTGACTCTCAGCGTGCCGGGCTTCGTCAGATGACACAACCGCCCCGACCCCCGCCGCACCCGAGAGGGTGTTCCCGTGAACCAGCGGCACGGCGCCCGGACCTCGGCTCTGCGCGCTGCGATCCTTAGCCGGGGACGCCGCGCAGCATTAGATGCTGGCTTGGATAGCGAAACGCCTGGTCACCTCCCGGCCCACCGTCCGTCCCCACCTGCTGCTGGCAGCGTTTCACGTGAAACCGCCGAATGACGCCCGACACTAGCCTCTACGTGCTGCCACCCGTGGCCCATGCCGCCTCGCAGCATGAGGCAGTCCGTTTGGGTACTGTCCCGGCCGTCCCGCACACCCACAGCCCTCGGCCGTCAACCGCTGTCAGTCATGGTTTCACGTGAAACAGCCCTACATCCCCGACGCTCGGCAATGCGCGCTGCACTCCTTGCCAACTCCCGCCGCGCGGGGGGTCAGGCACGGCTCTTGGATCGCAAGGCGATTGCTCTGCTTACTGAGAACCCTGCACCCCCGCAGTTGTCGCCAGCGTTTCACGTGAAACGGCCGCACCGCTCCCGACCCTTGTCCCTGCGCTCTACGCTCCTCAACCTACGTCGCCGCGCAGCCGTACGTACTGGCTCTGGCAGCGAGGCGACATCTCCCCTCGATACCAGCGCTTGGCCCCCAGCTGCATTCATCCTGCCGTTTCACATGAAACGTCGGCCCGTGACTCTGGCCTCAGCGCACCGACGGGTCCGACGCCAGAAGCTCCGCCTGCCGGCGCCGCACTTGCGTACGTCTATCGTGCCACCCGGACCCTTGGAGAGCCGCAGTCGGGATATCTCGTCGTCCTTGTTTCATGTGAAACGGACCAGGGCCGCCACGGGGCCGTCAAAGCAACGCACACACCTCTCGCCAATGCGTCCGGGCCGGCTGAGCCAGCCAGTCCTCCGCCCGCCGTCGCGAGGACGCGCTGAGCGGGGCCGCACTTGCATTGCCACCCGATCTCGTATCTGGGCGCCGCTTTTCGGATTGCGGGCCCCACGACACATCGTGCCAGGCGTTCGTGACGAGTGGTTCTGCACGATACGTGGCGTGGGTACCTATTTGGGCGCCCGGGCCCTGCTCGTGCGGACTCGGTAGTCCTGCCTTGGCAGCTCCCGGAAGACAAGGTGTGGCGAGATAGTCACGGCACGGACGCCCCCACCCCCAACGGTCGACGGACACCGCCAACCCCTCAACCGGACGGGCCTCATCCCCCCTTTGCAAAATCTCCACCTCACATCGCGCCGCGGCCCAACCACGTTCGCGGTACCGGCCGAGGCCGGAGAGCGACACCTGTCGACGCATCGGCGCTCGGCAGTGTGACGGTTGCCTACTCCCCTGCATCGCTTTCCTATCCGCCCCGGCCAAGGGTGCAGACATGAGGCTGTTTCACGTGAAACAACTCGAGTCCGCCGCAAGGAGAGATCTGCCGTAGACCACCCGAACTGCAGCGTTCACACGCGCCATGCAGACGTCCGGACCCGTCAAGTTCGCCGCAGCCAGTCGGATTCACGCCCATTGCGCGGCGCACCGACTCAGCGCTTCCCAGCCCTGGCGCATCGATCCGCGCAGCGGCTCAATCGATGCGACGACAGGACGAACCTTCGCGGGGCGCGGTGAACGACGACTGCTCCGACTTCGATCTGGACGAACACAGCCGCAACCGCAGCGGAGCGGCCTACGGACGTGATCGCACGACATCGCCCCATGGAGAGTGATCTCCCGGCGACGTATCGACGGCGCCGGAAACATGGGGGCACGGTAGGACCCCGGGTCAGCCCCGTGTCCCGGGAGACGGCGACGTCTTCAGCGCACGGAGGCGCGGACGACTCGAGTGGTCTCCGGGAGCAACCCCTCGCCCAGCACTTCGACCCGAACATCCGCGAGCTTGAACTTCGCGATCTGCTTCCGTGCCGCTTCGATCTCGTTCGCGGCGTTCATCCCCTTCAACAGGGCCAGTTCCCCACCATCGCGGACCAGCGGAGCGGTCAGAGGGATCAGGGTCCGCAATGCGCTCACCGCACGAGCCGTGACGACATCGAAGGCGCCCTTCGCACGCACGTCCTCGGCACGCGCGCGGAGAATGGTGACATTCGTGAGCTCCAGGTCGTTCACTTGCTCAGTCAACCAATTGATCCGACGCTCCATCGGCTCCACGAGGGTCCACGACACGTCGGGCCGCGCGATCGCGAGCACCAGACCGGGCAGTCCGGCCCCGGACCCGATATCCGCGACGGAGCCGTGGAAGAGGGGCGCGGCGATCGCGCTGTTCAGGATGTGGCGCGTCCACAAGCGCGGCAGTTCCAGCGGCCCGATCAGGCCCCGCTCCTCCCCCTCACGCGCAAGGGAGTCCGTGAACCGTCGAGCGAGTTGCAGGCGCTCCCCGAAGATCCGGGCAGCGACGGCCGGCTCCTGCTCGACGGTCTTCTCGCCGAAGTCCTGCGTCTCGGACACGTGCCAGCGCTCGCCTTCCGCGCGTCAGTGCCGACGCAGGACCGTGTGGCGGTCCGCGCCCTCGCCGTACGACTCGGAGACGAGTCCGCGCTCGGCGGCGATATCGTGGACCAGCTTGCGCTCATAACTCGACATCGCCGGCAGCGAGGCCTGCGACGAGCCCTCATCGAGCTTCGCGGCCGCCGCCTCGACCAGAGTCACGAGCTGACGGCGCCGCGCGTCGCGGGATCCGCCGATGTCGAGGATGAGGCGCGAGAACGAGCCGGTCTTGTTCTGGACGGCGAGACGCGTGAGCTCCTGCAACGCCTGCACCGTATCGGGAGCGGAGAGCAGCGCGAGCCCGTCACCCTCGGCCTCGACGGAGACGTAAGCACGACCCTGACGGACGTCGAGGTTCAGATCACCGTCGATGTCTGCGATGTCGAGCAGCTCCTCGAGGTAGTCCGCCGCGACATCCCCCTCGTTCTCGAGCTGCGCCACAGTGGGCTCTGTGCTCCCGGTCACGACCTCGCTCATGACGCGTTCCCCTTCTTCTTCGCACGCTTCTTGCCGACCGGCTGCTGCCGCTTCGGCGCCGCCGCCTTCGCCTTCTCAGCCTCCTCGAGCAGACGCTGCTGCTCGGCCTCGTAGGCAGCCATCGGGACGACCTTGCCGGAGGAGTCGATCGCCTTGCCCTTGCGGGCGAGCCGCTCTTCGCGGGCCTTGGCGGCTTCGGAACCGGGAGTCGGCATCTCACGGATGACGAGGAACTGCTGCCCCATGGTCCAGAGGTTCGAGATGAACCAGTACACGACCACGCCGAGCGGGAAGAAGACACCGGAGAAGATGAAGCCCAGCGGCAGAACGTAGAGCATGATCTTCTGCATCTGGTACGCCTGGCCGGTCTTGGCCTCCGGCGAGAGGTTCTTCGAGATGATCTGCAGCTGCGTGAAGAACTGCGACGCGATCATCAGGACGACCAGGGTGATCAGGATGATGATCGCCGTGACGTTCTGGGCCTCGATCGCGTTGCCGAGGTTCTCGTGCAGGGACGCGACCCCGAAGAGCTTGGCGTCGTAGAACTCCTGCGTGAGTTCCGCGCTCAGCAGCCCGACACCGCCGACGCCCTGCGTCGCGTGCTTGCTGACGTCGCTCAGCACGCTGTAGAGCGAGAAGAAGATCGGCATCTGCACGAGCAGGGGCAGACAGCTCGACATCGGCGTCGTGCCGTGCTTCTTGTACAGCGCCATCGTCTCGCGACTCATCGCCTCGCGAGAGAGCTGGTCCTTCTTGCCGCGGTACTTCTCCTGGACTTTGCGCAGTTCAGGAGCGATTTCCATCATCTTCCGCTGGCTCTTGATCTGCTTCACGAACAGCGGGATGAGCGCTGCACGGACCACGATCACGAGGCCGACGATCGAGAGGACCCAGGTGATGCCGGACGCCGCAGGGAGACCGACGGCCGTCAGCAGCCAGTGCCAGGCGACGAGGATGAGCTCGACGACCCACTTCAGCGGCCACAGGATCGTGCCGAGCAGATCGAATCCGCCGGATGCCGGTTCCGGGCTGGGGGTGGCACTGGCGAACAGAAGGTCAAGACCCACCGATCAGTCCTTTCGGGAGGGGACGACGAAACCGTGTGCGGTCAGGTCGTAGCGGAAGTGTCGATGCGGTGTGACGTCGTCGACGCCTCCGCGAGACCAGGGGTTGCAGCGGAGGATGCGCCACGCCGAGAGCAGAGCCCCCCGCACGGCGCCGTGCTGCTGCACCGCACCTACAGCGTAGGCGGAACAGGAGGGGTAGTACGCACACACGTCCCCGTACATCGGCGAGACCACCTTGCGGTACCCCGCGAGAAGAGCCAGCACGGCGTTGCGCGGAAGGAGCGGAATGCTCCGGAGCACGTCGCGTCCGTGCATCTCTCCCGTGCCCACCGACGACGCCGGCAAGGCGGTCATGATGTGGCCTCGACGGGCGCGAGCCGCGCGAGACAGCGGTGCACGTCACTGCGTAGTTCCGCATACGACGCCGTCGCCGACGCAGGAAGGGCACGGATGACGACATCCGTGCCCTGAGGAACACGTGGGAGCGCCTCCGCACAGACGGCTTTGAGTCGCCGGCGCACGGTGTTGCGCACCACAGCGGTGCCCACCTGCTTGCTGATGATGAAACCGAAACGCGCTGCTCTGCTCTCACCGGTCGCCAGCATGGAGGTGAGGACGCGGGCCCCGCCACAACGCGATCCGCGTCGAACGACCAGTCGGTAGTCGCTCCCGCGGGTCAAACGGAACGGGCGGGCGAGCACAGCTGCTTACGCGGAGAGCTCGGTACGGCCCTTCGCGCGGCGTGCCGAGAGGATGGCACGGCCGGCGCGGGTGCGCATGCGGGCACGGAAGCCGTGCTTCTTGGCGCGACGACGGTTGTTGGGCTGGAAGGTGCGCTTGCTCATGAGATCACTCCGGGAATGCTGCCACCGGATTCACTTCGACCGGAGACATAGGGAACTGCCGTACAGGCATAAGTCAACCGATTAAGGGTACGTCTTGGCGGCGCACAGGGCAAATCTGCCTGTCACGGCCTAGGCGGCCCCGCGCGCGAGGGTGCGATCCACCTCCGGCGGCGCCCACTGCCGAAGGCGCACCGTCACCAGTCCGGTCGCCGAGCCGTCACCGACCCCGTAAGCGAGGACCACACGGTCCGGGTTCACCCTTCCACCATCCGGGGTGATGGTCATCGCGACAGGCCGAAGCGCCCGCAGGAACTCCTCCTCCGAGCTGTCCCTCCCCCATCGCGCACCCTCCCACGCCTGGAAGAGCTGCGCCGCGGCGGAGTCCTCCCGGCGCAGCGCGGACGCGATGGTGTCCCGGGCGAGGCCATCGGCCACCTGGGGGTGATCGAGCATCACATCGATGTCGTCGACGGCCGCCTGCGTCAGCCGGTCGGGATAGTCGATCTCCAGTCGCGCGCGGATCTGCTCTCCCGCGAAGTCGATCGTCTCCTCCATGGCGCCGCCGCCGGCGCCGCCGTCGAGAAGGATGGGTCCGAGATGCCGACTCTCCATGGCCGTCACACCCCGAGATCCGCGCTCAGGCGCTCATCGGCCAGCAGCGTCCGCACCGTCTGCTCCGCGTTCGCATCGGTCTGGAAGTAATCCGCCACCGTCGCGTCGAACAGGTCGTGGCCGCGGGAGTACTCGGCGATCGTCAGGTCAAGGCAGCGCACGACGAGGGCATGCAGGGCGGTCGCCTCTGCGTGCGTTCCGTTCGAGGACCAGCCGATCCCCGCGCTTCGCGGCGTGGGCGCACTGGCCGGTGCGCTGCCGAGCGCCGATCGGGCACCGGACAGCGTCTCCTCGATCCGCCCCATGTTGCGTGACACGATGTTCGCGTCCGTCTTGTCGATCCGCATCGCCCCGTCGCGGACCGGATACTCGCCCAGGGTGGACGCGTCGAGGTTGTAGCTCACGAGATCACCGCGGATCGTCGCTTCGGCGGACGTCAGCATCGTGGCCAGCGCCTTCTCCTGGGCGGTGATCGTCTCGTCCAGCTTCTCCAGCGCGTCGGTCAGGGACTTCAGGATCGTGTCGTAGGAGCTCCCCGAGATCGCGGCATTGGCGGTGATACCGGCGAGGGCCGTGTTCGCCGCGAAGGCCACACCGCCCAGACCGGCGACGGCAGCGACGGTTCCCGCGCCCGCCGTGACGATCGATCCCACTGCACCGGCGACCGCGGCGAGCACCGTCAACTGGAACGTCGCGGTCGCCGCCGACGAGTTCTTCGCCTGGGTCTCCCAGGCCACCCGGGCGCTGTCGCAGATCGTCGCGACGTCGTCACCCACCGCCGGCCACATCGCCCCGCACGCGGCGTAGTTCGCCTGGAGGATCTTCGCGGCCTGCCCGATGCCCGGGTGCACCGCCGAGAACTGGGTGTAGTACTTGTCGACGAAGGGATCCCGGAAGCTCCCGTCCATCCGGTTCAGGACCACCTCGGCGACGGTCCCGTTGGATGTGGCGATATCGCTCCCGCCCATGGCGTTCGGATCCGTCCCCGAGGCGCCGAGCTGAGCTGCCGCCGCGTTGGCGGCACTCTGCGGGGTGGCACACGCGGAACCGTCCGGGAGATTCCGCCACCGCTCGACGAGGCCGTCGATCGTGGAACGGATGGCGTCGAACTGGGCGACGCAGGACACACCGTCCCCGTACCCCACGCTCTCACCGCCGCCGGAGCCGTCGGCTTCGGGCCGGAAGTACTGATACGGGGCCCAGCCCCACTTCGCGTAGGTGCCCTCGTTCCCCCACACGGGGTCGAAGCCCTGGTCCGCCATCCAACAGTCGATGGCGGCTCGTTTCATCTTTCCGATGATCTCGTCCAGCTCGGCGTATCCGGCCACTTCTCATCCCCCCGTCTCGTCGAATGAGGGCGGCATCGATCCGGTCGACCATGCGAACCGGAGGACGTCCGTATCCCCCCGGGTATGCTATTCGAACCGTCGATGAGCGGGAAGTGCTGTCCCAGCGAGAGGCCGCGATGACCCACCAGCAGACCCATTCCGACTCCGGTTCCGAGACCACCCGCGACGGCAGGCGGACTCGGACGCTCCCCACCGCGGCGATCGCCACGGGAGTCGTCTCTCTCATCCTCCTGGTCGCCCTCGCCGTTCCGTACTACGCGCTCCAGAATCCCTGGCTGATCCCCGTCTTCGTCCTCGGCGCCGCAGCCGCGATCGGCGGAATCGTCCTTGCCCGCCGCGCGCGCCGCGCTCCTTCGGACGAGCGCCGCACGGCGGGTCTCGGGCTGGCAGCCGCCCTCGCCGCCCTCCTCCTCGCGCTCATCCTGCTGATCGTCTTCCTGAGCGGACTCTGGTCACCCCCGCTGAACAAGGTGTTCCTCGAAGGAACGGGACCGCAGTCCGGGGTGACAGCCACCTTCAGCAGCGACACCGAGACCAGGACCCTCCCCTGGCCGGCGGTCGGGAACGCGCAGTACACCACGTCGGAGTCGTCGGCCTGGATCACGATCACGGCACCCACCGACAGCGACGATCAGACGGTGGGATGCAAGATCTACTGGAACGACGAGCTGGTCGTCGAGGAGACGTCGGATTCCGGCACGGTCAGCTGCGAGTACGACGCCGACTGAGAGCACTCGCCTCCGCTCCACACAGGAGCTATCCACAACCCCGGCCACGCGACCGAGCCGCCACGGGGCTTGATTCTCCGCGGCAGGTTGCCGTTCCCGACGACGATGACTAGCGTGGGCATCCGTAGTTATCCACAGGGCAGCCTCTCCCGCGCTCCCTTCCCGAACATCGTCCGGAGCACCATGTCCTCATCAGCCCAGCCCGAAGTCCCGATCTGGACCACGGTGCAGGAGCTGCTGGAAGCCGACGACCGGGTCACCCCCCAGCTCCAGGGGTTCCTGAGTCTCGCGGTACCGGCCGGCGTGATGTCGGCGACGCTCTACCTCGAGGTGCCGAACGACCTCACCGCGGCCCAGATCAACAAGCGCCTCCGGCTGCCCATCATGGAAGCCCTCGCGCACATCGGCGAGGAGGTCACCTCGTACCGGGTCGTCGTGAACCACGAACTGGCCGAGCAGCCCACCGCCCCCATCGCCGTGGCGGACTTCGGTCGGCAGGAACCGGTGCGCGCCGAGTCCCCGATGGAGCAGCCCGCGGCCGTGCGTCACGAGTCGCGCCTCAACCCGAAGTACACCTTCGACAACTTCGTGATCGGCCAGTCCAACCGGTTCGCCCATGCCGCGGCGGTCGCGGTGGCCGAAGCGCCGGCCAAGGCCTACAACCCGCTCTTCATCTACGGCGACTCCGGACTGGGCAAGACCCACCTCCTCCACGCCATCGGCGACTACGCGCAGTCCCTCTATGCGGGGGTCAAGGTGCGGTACGTGTCGAGTGAGGAGTTCACGAACGACTTCATCAACTCGATCGCCAACAACCGCGGTGCCGCGTTCCAGGCGCGCTACCGCGACGTGGACATCCTCCTCATCGACGACATCCAGTTCCTCCAGGGGCGCGCGGAGACGCAGGAGGCGTTCTTCCACACCTTCAACACCCTGCATGATCACAACAAGCAGGTCGTCATCACGAGCGATGTCGCGCCGAAGCACCTGACCGGCTTCGAGGACCGCATGCGCAGCCGCTTCGAGTGGGGCCTCATCACCGACGTGCAGGCACCCGACCTCGAGACCCGCATCGCGATCCTGCGCAAGAAGGCGCAGAGCGAAGCCCTCCACATCCCCGACGAGGTGCTCGAGTACATCGCCACGGTCGTGTCCTCGAACATCCGCGAACTCGAGGGCGCACTCATCCGCGTCTCGGCGTTCGCGAGCCTGAACCGCTCGGCCCTCGACATCTCCCTCGCCCAGACCGTGCTGCGGGACATCATCGACACGGCCGAGGACAACATCATCTCGCCGACCGACATCATCACGGCGACCGCACAGTACTTCAAGCTCACCGTCGACGATCTCTACGGCTCCAGCCGCTCGCAGCAGATCGCCACCGCACGGCAGATCGCCATGTACCTCTGCCGTGAGCGCACCAGCCTCTCCCTCCCGAAGATCGGGCAGCTCTTCGGCAACCGGGACCACACGACGGTCATGTACGCCTACAAGAAGATCAGCGAGCTCATGAAGGAGCGCCGCTCGATCTACAACCAGGTGACCGAGATCACCACGCAGCTCGGTCGTCGCTGACGCCTGAGCGCACGAGAGGGACGCCATCCGACACCGGAGGGCGTCCCTTCGGCGTTTGACAGGTCCCTGACCGCCGGATAAATACGTCTATGCACATGTGGATAACTTGTGGATGACCGTGGAACGCGCCGACGCAGATGTGTGTCGATCGGGGAAACCTGTGGATAACCGCGGGACGGTCTGATCGCGACGGACCCTCGTCCACCCGCGGATTCCTCAGGGTCTCCACAAGTGACAAGTGTGTAGTTCCTTACTCGCGCTTGCTTTCCACCGACTTATCCACAGTATCCACAGGTGTTAACACCGTTAAGGAGTTAAGTCATTCAGGGTGCGATCCGATCACCAGACGGTGGGGAGAACCGGTCCGGGGCATCACAAGTCCTCCGGCGTAGGGAAGCGCAGGACTGTGGGGCTAGCATGGGATTCCCTGCACAGGCAGGGCCCGACGACGACCCGTCATGTTCGACGACAAGGGAGCACCCGTGAGGTTTCAGGTCAACCGCGATGTCTTCAGCGAGGCTGTGTCCTTCGTCGTCAAGCTGCTCCCCCAGCGCAATCCGCAGCCGATCCTCGCCGGAGTGCTGATCGAGGCCGACGGTTCGGGACTCACGCTCTCGGCCTTCGACTACGAGGCCTCCGCACGGACCACCATCGAGGCGACGGTCGAGACCCCGGGCACGATCCTCGTCCACGGCCGCCTGCTCTCGGACATCGCGAGCCGCCTCCCGAACGCCCCCATCGAGATCGCCGTGGAGGATGACGGCGGGATCGCGGTGACCTGCGGCTCGGCGCGCTTCACCCTCGCGGCCATGCCGGTCGAGGAATACCCGTCGATTCCCGAGGTCTCCGGATCCTCCGGCGTCGTCCCGGCCGACGAATTCGGCACCGCGATCGCCCAGGTCGGCTTCGCCGCATCCCGTGACGACGTGACTCCGGTGCTGACGGGTGTCCAGCTCGAGGTCACCGGACACACCCTCAGCCTCGTCGCCACCGACCGCTACCGGGTCTCGCTCCGTGACGTGCCGTGGGATGGAGAAGCCGTCGAGGCCACCGCGCTGGTCCCCGCTCGCACGCTCGTCGAGGTCGGCAAGACCTTCGGGCACGCCGGCACGATCCAGATCGCGTTCTCGGGGGCCGGAGACCGCGAGATCATCGCGTTCACCGCCGGCAACAAGACCGTGACCTCGCTGCTCATCAAGGGCAACTTCCCCCCGGTCCGGCGCCTCTTCCCCGAGCAGACCGACCACTACGCCGTCGTCAACACCGCCGACCTTATCGAGGCCGTCCGCCGCGTGTCCCTCGTGCTCGACCGCGCCGCGCCGCTGCGCTTCACGTTCTCGACCGACAGCGTCACGATGGACGCCTCCGGTAGCGAGCACGCCCGCGCCTCCGAGTCGGTCGACGCCATCCTCTCCGGCGGCGACGAGGTGACCCTGGGGCTCAACCCGCAGTACCTCATCGAGGCGCTCGGCGCGGTCAAGAGCGAGTTCGTGCGGGTGACCTTCACCTCCAGCGACAACGCCAACAAGCTCAGCCCCGTGCTCATCACCAGCCAGACCTCGGTCGACCAGGCGGGCCTGGACTCGTTCAAGTACCTGCTGCAGCCCAACCTCCTCCTGCGCTGAGCGCGAGCTCTCGCCCCGAGGGAGTGTCCGACCCGGAAGGTAGGCTGGCTCCGTGATTGTGGAGCACCTCAGCCTGGTCGATTTCCGCAATTACGCGACCGCGGAACTCGCCCTGCACCGAGGGCCGAACGTCCTCGTCGGGCGGAACGGCCAGGGCAAGACGAACCTCGCCGAAGCCGTGGTCTTCCTCGCGACGCTCGGGTCGCATCGGGTGTCGTCCGACGCTCCGATGGTGCGGGACGGCCAGGACTACGCGGTCATCCGTGCGCGGCTCTCCCACGGTGAGCGGCGTGTGCTCGTCGAGGTACAGCTCAATCGACAGGGGTCGAACAAGGCGCGCATCAACGGCTCGCCGTCGAAGACCAACGAGCTCCCCCGCTACGCGCACGTCGTCCTCTTCGCGCCGGAAGACCTCCAGATCGTCCGTGGAGACCCGTCGGCTCGGCGCCGGTTCGCCGATCAACTCCTCATCCAGCGCACCCCGCGCCTCGCCGCGGTACTGGCCGACTACGATCGCGTGCTCAAGCAGCGCAACGCCCTTCTCAAGTCGGCGCGGGCCCGCGGCATACGCGGTGAGGCCTTGAGCACCCTGGACGTCTGGGACGACAAGCTCGTGTCCCTCGGATCGGAGATCATCACGGCGCGACAGCGGTTGGCTTCCGATCTGCAGCAGCCGGTGGCCGATGCCTATGCGGCGATCGCGGGCGCCGATCACCGACCGCAGCTGGACTGGGCCCTGTCCGTCGCCGGCAGCGATCCGGAGGACGACGACGATCGGGACGCCGCCGACGGCTCCACCCCCGTGGATGACGTGCGCGGAGACTCCCGTCGCATCGCCGAGATGTTCCGCGCCTCGCTGGCGGCCAAACGATCGAATGAGCTCGACCGCGGTCTCACCCTCACCGGACCCCATCGGGACGACTTGGTGCTGCGGGTCCGCGACCTTCCCGTGAAGGGCTACGCCTCGCACGGCGAGTCCTGGTCGGTCGCGCTCGCTCTGCGGCTGGCATCCGCCGAGCTGCTGCGCAGCGAGTCTCCCGCCGGCGACCCGGTGCTCATCCTCGACGACGTCTTCGCCGAGCTCGACGCCGATCGGCGCCAGCGTCTCGCCGCCCTCACGGCGGGCTATGAGCAGGTAGTGGTGACTGCCGCGGTGGAGGAGGATATCCCCGATGTGCTTCACGCCCACGTCGTGCGCATCGCAGCGGGGACCATCACCGACGAGCGCGACCGGTCGCAGGAAGAGGAGGGTGCGCAGGATGACTGACGTCGTCACGGACAGCGCAGCTCCGGCGGAGGCGCCGGAGACCGTCGCCACCTATCTGCGGCTGCGCGGGCTCAAGCCGAGCGCCAAGAACTGGAAGCGCAAGCGACGGATCTCGGTCGACGACGACAACGCGCCGTTCACTCCCGGACGCGATCCGGGAACCCTCGGTGCGGTCCTCGACACCCTCACCCGTGAATCCGGCTGGGAGACGACGCTCGCGCGGGAGGACCTCGTCCGGCAGTGGGCCGACCTCGCCGGAGCGGACACCGCGAAGCACTCGGAGCCGGTGTCGCTCGAGCGGGGACTGCTCACCGTGAAGTGCGATTCGACGGCGTGGGCGAAGAACCTGCAGTTCATGCGTGCGACCATCCTCACCGAGATCGGACGACGGTATCCGGAGGCGGGGGTGGAGAACCTCCGCTTCATCGGACCGGACGTCCCCTCGTGGAAATGGGGTCCCAGAGCCGTTCCAGGGCGGGGCCCGCGCGATACCTACGGGTAGGGCACCATGCAAGGGGTCCGAAACGCTCAGAGGGCCACACGCGGCCGTTGAGCGGCATTTCGACTCGAAACCCGGCTAGAATGGGAGTTCGAGATATCGATCTGGAGAATGCCCTCTGATGACGCCTGAATCCCCTGCTGACGAGACGGAACCGAACAACGACGCTTCGTCGGGCTCACAGGCCGGAGAATCGGCGGCACCCGCACCGAAGAAGCAGCAGCCCGGTGAGTACGGCGCCGACTCGATCCAGATCCTCGAAGGACTCGAGGCCGTGCGCAAGCGCCCCGGCATGTACATCGGCTCGACCGGACCCCGCGGACTGCACCACCTCGTCTACGAGATCGTCGACAACTCCGTCGATGAGGCGCTGGCCGGCTACGCCGACACGATCCTCGTCACCCTTCTCGCCGACGGCGGCGTGCGCGTGGTCGACAACGGCCGCGGCATCCCCGTCGACCCGCACTCCTCCGACCCGTCGAAGTCCACGGTCGAGGTCGTGCTCACGATCCTGCACGCGGGCGGCAAGTTCGGCGGCGGGGCCTACGCCGTCTCCGGCGGTCTGCACGGCGTCGGATCCTCGGTGGTGAACGCGCTGTCGACCCGCTTCGACGTGGAGGTCAAGCAGAAGGGCTTCGTCTGGCGGCACAGCTTTGCCGAGGGCGGCGTCCCGCAGCAGAAGCTCGAGAAGGGCGAGGCCACCGAGGAGACCGGGACGAGCATCACGTTCTGGCCGGACGCGGAGATCTTCCAGGAGACGGTCGAGTTCGACTACGACACGCTCCGCACCCGGTTCCAGCAGATGGCGTTCCTCAACAAGGGACTGCGCATCGAGCTGTCCGACGAGCGGCCGGAGTCGGCGTACGAGACGGAGGAAGACGGCCAGGCGGTCACGAAGCAGCCGAGCGACGTCTTCTTCTACGAGCGCGGTCTCGTCGACTACGTCGAGTACCTGAACAAGGTGCGCCACGCCGAGGTCGTCAACGAGGAGATCATCGCCTTCGAGTCGGAGGACACGGCGCGCAAGATCTCCCTCGAGGTCGCGATGCAGTGGACCACGTCCTACACCGAGAACGTGTTCACCTACGCCAACACGATCAACACGCACGAGGGCGGCACGCACGAGGAGGGCTTCCGGGCGGCGCTCACCACGCTCGTCAACCGCTACGCCCGTGCGAACAACCTCCTCAAGGAGAAGGACGACAACCTCTCCGGCGACGACGTGCGCGAGGGACTGACCGCCGTCATCTCGATCAAGCTCGGCGAGCCCCAGTTCGAGGGGCAGACCAAGACGAAGCTCGGCAACACCGAGGCGAAGGCGTTCGTGCAGAAGGTGGTCGGCGACCAGCTCGGCGACTGGTTCGACCGCAACCCGAACCAGGCGAAGAACGTCATCCGCAAGGCGATCGACGCCGCGACCGCGCGGCTCGCCGCCCGCAAGGCGCGCGAGACGGCCCGTCGCAAGAGCGTCTTCGAGTCGGCGGCCATGCCCGACAAGCTCAAGGACTGCACGAGCAAGGACCCGTCGATCAGTGAGATCTTCCTCGTGGAGGGAGACTCGGCCGGTGGTTCGGCGGTGCAGGGTCGCGACCCGCACACGCAGGCGATCCTCGCGCTGCGCGGCAAGATCCTCAACGTCGAGCGCGCGCGTCTCGACAAGGCGCTCGGCAACAAGGAAGTCCAGGCGATGATCCAGGCCTTCGGCACGGGCATCGGCGAGGAGTTCGACATCGAGAAGGCGCGCTATCACAAGATCGTGCTGATGGCCGATGCCGACGTCGACGGCCAGCACATCACCACCCTGCTGCTCACGCTGCTGTTCCGCTACATGCGCGGACTCATCGAGGCCGGCTTCGTGTACCTCGCGATGCCGCCGCTCTACCGCCTCAAGTGGTCGAACGCGGCGCACGAGTACGTGTTCAGCGACGCCGAGCGCGACGCGCTGCTGGCCTACGGGCTGGAGAACGGCAAGCGCATCCCGAAGGACGCCGGCATCCAGCGCTACAAGGGTCTCGGCGAGATGAACGCCAAGGAGCTCTGGGAGACCACGATGGACCACACCACCCGGACGCTCCGCCAGGTGACCATCGAGGACGCCGCCGCCGCGGACGAGATCTTCAGCGTGCTGATGGGCGAGGACGTGGAATCGCGTCGGAGCTTCATCCAGCGCAACGCCAAGGACGTCCGGTTCCTCGACATCTGATCACCGCGGGGTCCCTGAGCGTGTGCCAGGGGATCCGACGCCTCGACAAGCTCAGCCAACCAGGAAAGACACATGACTGACGAAGAACGCCCCGACATCACCGAGGGCCACGAGCACGGCAAGATCGACCAGGTCGATCTGCAGTCGGAGATGCAGCGCAGCTATCTCGACTACGCCATGGCGGTCATCGTCGGCCGTGCTCTCCCCGATGTGCGCGACGGTCTCAAGCCGGTGCACCGCCGAGTGATCTACGGCATGTACGACGGCGGATTCCGCCCCGACAAGTCGTTCTCCAAGTGCGCCCGCGTCGTCGGCGAGGTCATGGGTCAGTACCACCCGCACGGCGACTCGGCGATCTACGACGCGCTCGTCCGTCTCGTGCAGCCGTGGTCGCTCCGGTACCCGCTCGCTCTCGGCCAGGGCAACTTCGGCTCGCCCGGCAACATGGGCGCGGCGGCACCGAGGTACACCGAGACGAAGATGGCCCCGCTCGCGCTCGAGATGGTGCGCGACATCGAAGAAGACACCGTCGACTTCGCCGACAACTACGACGGCCAGACCCAGGAGCCGACGGTTCTGCCGTCCCGGTTCCCGAACCTCCTCGTCAACGGCTCGGTCGGCATCGCGGTCGGCATGGCGACCAACATCCCGCCGCACAACCTCCGCGAGGTGTCCGATGCCGCGCTCTGGGCGCTGGACAACCCGGACCTCCCCCGGGAGCAGCTGCTCGACGGGCTGATCCAGCGCATCCCCGGACCGGACTTCCCGACCGGCGCGCAGATCCTCGGCACGAAGGGCATCCACGAGGCGTACCGCACCGGCCGCGGCTCGATCACGATGCGCGCGGTCGTCAACGTCGAGGAGATCCAGGGGCGGACCTGCCTGGTCATCACCGAGCTGCCGTACCAGGTGAACCCCGACAACGTGGCGGTCAAGATCGGCGACCTCGCGCGCGACGGCAAGATCACCGGCATCGCCGACATCCGCGACGAGTCCTCGGACCGCACGGGTCAGCGCCTCGTCGTCGTGCTCAAGCGCGATGCCGTGGCGAAGGTGGTGCTGAACAACCTCTACAAGCACACGCAGCTGCAGGAGAACTTCGGCGCGAACATGCTCGCGATCGTCGACGGCGTCCCGCGGACGCTCGCGATCGACGGCTTCATCTCGAACTGGATCGCCCACCAGATCGACGTCATCGTGCGACGGACGCAGTTCCGGCTGAACGAGGCCGAGAAGCGCATGCACATCCTGCGCGGCTATCTGAAGGCGCTTGACGCGCTCGACGAGGTGATCGCGCTCATCCGCCGTTCCCAGACGACGCAGGATGCGAACGAGGGTCTGCAGAAGCTCCTCGACATCGACGAGATCCAGGCCGATGCCATCCTGCAGATGCAGCTCCGTCGCCTCGCCGCGCTGGAGCATCAGAAGATCATCGACCAGGCGAACGAGCTCGAGGCGCTCATCGCGGACTACAAGGCGATCCTCGCCGATGAGGGCCGGCAGCGGACGATCATCCGCGAGGAGCTCACCGCGATCGTCGACCGGTTCGGGGACGAGCGGCGCACGCACATCCTGCACGGCTTCGACGGCGACGTGTCGATGGAAGACCTCATCGCGGAAGAGGAGATGGTCGTCACCGTCACGCGCGAGGGCTACATCAAGCGCACGCGCAGCGACAACTACCGCTCCCAGCACCGCGGCGGCAAGGGCGTCAAGGGCGCCCAGCTGCGCGCCGACGACATCGTCGAGCACTTCTTCGTCACGACGACCCACCACTGGCTGCTGTTCTTCACCGACAAGGGCCGGGTCTACCGCGCGAAGACGTACGAGGTGCCGGAGGCCGGGCGTGATGCGAAGGGCACGCACGTCGCGAACCTCCTCGCGCTGCAGCCGGACGAGAGCATCGCGCAGGTCCTCGACATCCGCGACTACGCCGTTGCCGACTACCTCGTCCTCGCCACGCGCGACGGCCTGGTCAAGAAGACCCGTCTCGACAACTACGACACCAACCGTCAGGGCGGCGTGATCGCGATCCGGCTGAACGACGAGGACGAACTGGTCAGCGCCCTCCTCGTCAACGCCGAGGACGACATCCTCCTCATCAGCCGCAAGGGCATGTCGGTGCGGTTCCAGGCGACCGACGAGGCCCTGCGCCCGATGGGTCGCGCCACCGCCGGTGTGAAGGGCATGAAGTTCCGCGAGGGCGACAGCCTGCTGTCCGCTTCCGTCGCTGCACCCGGGAAGTATGTGTTCGTCGTCACCGACGGCGGCTATGCCAAGCGCACCGCCGTCGAGGAATACCGGGTCCAGGGGCGCGGCGGATACGGCATCAAGGTCGCCAAGTTGAACGACGATCGGGGCACTCTCGCGGGTGGTCTGATCGTGTCCGAGGACGACGAGGTCTTGGTGGTTCTGTCCAGCGGCAAGGTGGTACGCTCTGCCGTGGCCGAGGTCCCCGCCAAGGGTCGCGACACCATGGGAGTGGTGTTCGCCCGCACGACGGAGGCCGACCGCATCCTCGCCATCGCCCGGAACGGCGAGCGTGGTCTCACCGAAGAGGAGACCGAGCCGGATGCCGATGCCGAGGCCCCCCAGACGACTGAGACACCCGAGGATACAGACGCATGAGCACAGTGGCCGACAAGCTGGCGAAGAAGTCGACACGGAAGACCGGCGGTAAGCAGGTCCGTCTGCGCCTCGTCTACGTCGACTTCTGGTCCGCCGTGAAGCTCTCCTTCCTGGGAGCGGTCGCACTGGCCGTCGTCACGATGGTGTCGTTCTTCCTGATCTTCCTCGTGCTCCAGGCCACCGGCATCATGTCCACGGCCGACGAGTTCGTGCGCAGCTTCACCGACGGCGCCATCCCGCTGTCGGAGCTCGTGGGTCTGCCGCAGGTCATGGCGTTCGCCGCCGTCGTCGCGATCCTCAACCTCATCGTGTTCACGGTGCTCGGTGCGGTCGTCGCGGGTATCTACAACCTGGCCGTGAAGGTCACCGGAGGGCTGCTCGTCGGCTTCATGTCGAACTGAGCCTCCGAGACCCCGTCTTTCCGCCGAAACCCCGGCCTGCGCACCGACGCAGGCCGGGGTTTCGGCGATAGAGCGGGGTTTCGGCGGGGTAGGGAAAACCCGAACGGGAGTGTCCGGCTGACTCGGTGGGCGAGGTCGTGCGGCGGCCCTACCGTGGAAGCATGACCACACAGACTGCGACTCCCGAGGCCGCTGCGACCGGGAAGCCGCCGCTGCGCATCCCGCTCACGATCCTGCACCTCGCCGGAGTCGGGGTGATCGGGGGCGGCATCTTCGGGATGCTCGGCGGCCTCCTCGGCACCGGGCTCGGACTCCTCTTCGTCTTCGGCGTCGGCATCGTCGTGCTCGTGGGCCTCGTCTATGCGCTCTTCGGCGTGGGCTGGTTCGAGATCGCCCGCGTCGCCGGCCTGTACCGCGTGCCGAACGCCCCGCTCCGGCTCCAGCCGCGGGACCGTCCCGGCTTCGGCGGCTGGCTCCGCTCACTCGGGCGGCAGGCCATCGACGGACGGATGTGGCGCGCGGTCGCGAACTTCGCGATCACCGCGGTCCTCGGCTTCGTGGTGCTGCGGCTCTTCTGGGCCCTCCTCTGGTCGATCATCATCGCCTTCGCGCCGCTGACCTCGGCCGAGACGATCATCGGTCCCTTCGGCGGCGGGCAGATCCCGGTGTCCTGGGCGCCCCTGATCGGCATCCTCGGTGCGCTCGCCTCGGCCGCCGGCATCATCGGCCTCGCCCTCCTGGCTCGCACGCTGGCTTTGGCGATCGTCGCCCGGGCGCGGGAGGTCGAGCTCACCGAGCGCGTGCGGGCATCCACCGCCCAGCGGGAGGGAGCGGTCCGCGCGGCCGACCTGGAACGGACGCGGATCGAACGCGACCTCCACGACGGCGTCCAGCCGCGGCTCGTGTCCGTCGGGATGACCCTCGGGCTCGCGCAGCAGAAGATCGACACCGATCCCGACGCCGCGAAGGAGCTCATCTCCGAGGCGCACACGTCGACCAAGGCGGCGATCACCGAGCTGCGGCAGCTCGCGCGGGGCATCCACGCGTCAGTGCTCGACGACCGCGGCCTGGACGCCGCACTGTCGGCGCTCGCCAGCCGCTCCCCCATCCCCGTGCAGTTGGACGTGCGGATGGACCCTTCGACAGGCTCAGGGACCCAGGGTTACGGCGCAGGGACCCAGGGTTACGGCTCAGGGACCCAGGGTGGCGGCGCAGGGACCCAGGGGTACGGCTCCGGGGCTCCGCGGCCGGGGCGCGATGCGGAGGCGGCGGTGTACTTCTCCATCGCCGAGTCGCTGACCAATGCGGCGAAGCACTCCCGGGCCAGCGAGGCGCGGGTCACGGTCCGGCTCCGCGAGGGGAACACCGTCTGGGCGCGGGTCGAGGACAACGGCATGGGCGGAGCCCAGGTGATCCCGGGCGGAGGCCTCGACGGCATCGCGAACCGGATCCTCGCCGCGGGCGGGACGTTCCGTCTCGACAGCCCGCAGGGCGGTCCGACCAGCCTGGAGGTGAACGTGCCATGCGCATCCTGATCTGCGAGGACTCCGTCCTCCTGCGCGAGGGGCTCGTGCGTCTGCTCGAGGACGCCGGCCACGAGGTGGTCGCCGCCCTCACCGACACCACCGACCTCCGTGCCACTGTGGCATCCACCTCCCCGGACCTCTGCATCCTCGATGTGCGGCTCCCGCCCACGTTCACGGACGAGGGCATCCGCGCGGCGCTGGACCTGCGTGCCGTGCACCCGGCGCTCGCCATCCTCGTGCTGTCGCAGTACGTGGAGGAGCGCTACGCGTCCGACCTCATCGCCGCGCAGGGCGGTCCGCTCGGCTACCTCCTGAAGGACCGGGTGGCGGATGTCGCCGAGTTCATCGATTCGGTGCAGCGGATCGCCGACGGGGCCACGGTGCTCGACCCGGAAGTGGTGGCTCAGCTCCTCACCCGGCGGAACCGCGACGACCGCATGATGCGGCTCACCGAGCGGGAGCGCACCGTGCTGGCCCTGCTCGCCGAGGGCAAGTCGAACCAGGCGATCGCCGGCCTCCTCTTCCTCTCGGCGGCGAGCGTCGAGAAGCACATCACCTCCATCTTCCAGAAGCTGGGCTTCGAACAGGACGAGTCGGGCAACCGCCGCGTGCTCGCCGCCCTCGCCCACCTCGAGAACACGGGCGGCACGACGCCGCCGAAAGGCCAGACAGGAGTCACACGATGACCACCGAGAACACCGGAGCACAGGGCGGCCACACCCCGATCACTCCTCCCCCGCCGCCGTCCGCGGCTTCCCCCACGCCGGCGCCCGGCGCGCCCGGACCCCGGCGCTCGTCCGGAGCGACCGCCGTCATGATCGTCACCGCGGTGGTCGGTGGGATCGCGCTGCTCGGAGCCGGAGGCACGGCGGCCGTCGCGGCGACCGGCACCCTCCTCTCCTCCAGCCGACCGGATTCGGTGCAGACGGTGGACGTCGACGGCGTCACCGCGATCGATCTCGACGCCGACGCGAGCATGGTCCGCATCGACTTCGGCGATGTCGACGCGGCGGAGCTCTCCGTGACCAACGGCCGCGGTGCGTGGACGTTCGAGCGCGAGGCGGACGAGCTCGTCGTCCGGAGTCCTCGACCGGCCTTCGGCTGGTGGTTCGGCAACTGGTTCGGCGACGACGAGCGCGCAGTCCTCACGCTGCCGGAGGAGCTCAGCGGCTCCGACCTCGACGCGAGTCTCACTCTCGATGCCGGCGCTCTCGACGTCTCCGGTGAGTTCGGCTCCCTGGAAGTCCAGATCAACGCCGGATCCCTCGACGTCTCCGGTGCGGCCTCGGCCTTCGATGTGCAGATGAACGCGGGACGCGCGGACGTCCTCCTCGACGGCGTCGACCAGGCGGATCTCGGCATCGCTGCGGGCGATCTGACGGTGGAGCTGACCGGCGATGCGCCGACGACGACCACGATCGACGTGAGCGCCGGATCGCTGAATCTGACCCTTCCCGACGTGGAGTATCGGATCAGTCAGGACGTCAACGCGGGCTCGTTCGATGCCCGGGTCGACGAGTCCCCGAGCGCTCGCCGCACGATCGACGTGTCCGTGTCGGCCGGCAGCGTGGACGTCAGTCCGGGACGGTGACCGGCCGAGGGCGAGGATCCCGGAGGGGGTCCTCGCCCTCGATTCGGATTTTCGGCGAAACTCCGGTAAAGTTCTGGAGGTTGACGGGGCTATAGCTCAGGCGGTTAGAGCGCTTCACTGATAATGAAGAGGTCCCAGGTTCAAGTCCTGGTAGCCCCACCCTTTCAATTCAAGAATTCCCTCACGGGGCCTTAGCTCAGTTGGTAGAGCGCCTGCTTTGCAAGCAGGATGTCAGGAGTTCGAATCTCCTAGGCTCCACCATCCTCCCCCTCACCGGTCGGTCGCCGTGAGTTCATGCGGCGCCGTGTTCAGGCGCTCGGCCCCGTCCGCCGTCACGACCACGATGTCCTCGATGCGGGCGCCCCATTCGCCGGCGAAATAGATGCCGGGCTCGATGCTGAAGGCCATGCCCTCTCGCAGCACGAGGTCGTTGCCGGGGGCGATGTAGGGCTCCTCATGCACCGAGACGCCGATCCCGTGACCCGTGCGGTGCAGGAACGCCTCGCCGAGCCCCGCCTCCGTGAGAACCGAGCGGGCGGCCGCGTCGACCTCCGCCGCCGTGACCCCGGGGCGCACCGCGTCCACGGCCGCCTGCTGGGCGCGGACGAGGGTGGCGATGCGATCGGCTGCCACCGGATCGGGAGTTCCGACGACGTAGGTCCTCGTGCTGTCCGAGTTGTAGCCGCTCGGCACCGCGCCGCCGATGTCGACGACCACCACGTCGTCCTGCTCGATGACCCGGTCGGAGACCTCGTGGTGCGGGTCGGCGCCGTTGGGCCCGGAGCCGACGATGACGAACTCGACGGTCCGATGCCCCTCCTCCACGATCGCCGCGGCGATGTCGGCGGCGACCTCCCGCTCGGTGCGGCCGGCGCGCAGCCATCCGGGCACGCGGCGGTGCACGGCATCGATCGCCGTGCCGGCTCGGCGCAGCTCGGCGATCTCCTCGTCGTCCTTGGTCATCCGGCCCTCGCGGAGGACGGGTGTCGCGAGCTCGAGCCGGGCCTGCAGCCGTTCCCCGATCGGAACGACGTGCAGCGCGGGAAGCGCATCCGACACCCCGACGCGGGAGACGGGACCTGTCGCCGCGGCGACGAGGGCGTACGGATCGTCGCCGTCGACCCAGTCGGCGACGGTCAGTCCGAGCTCTCCGACGGCCGTGCTGCGCACCTTGGCGAGCTCCATCCGCGGGACGATGACCGTCGCCGCGCCCTGCGGCGGCAGGACGAGGGCGGTCAGCCTCTCGATGGTGTCACCCTCGACGCCGAGGAGGTACTGCAGGTCGGGGCCGGGGCCGACGATGATCGCGTCGAGACCAGCCTCCTGGGCGCGCTCCTGCGCGCGTGCCAGACGGCGGACGTAGACGGCGGCGGAGAAGGGAAGGGTGCTCACAGGCACCACGCTAACGCGAGCGGCCCCGCTGCGTCAGACCCACTTCGGGATCAGCTGATCGCCTGGCGGATGCGTCCGGCGAGGAACTCGAGGTCCTTCTCCGTGAGCGCGGTCACCGCGTACGCGGTCGGCCAGACGGTGCCGTCATCGAGGTTGGAGATCGGCTCGAACCCGAAGGTGCCGTAGCGGACCTTGAACTTGCTGGCCGGCTGGAAGAAGCACAGCACCTTCCCGTCGCGCCCCCACGCCGGCATGCCGTAGTACGTCCGGGGCACGAGTTCCGGCGCCACCTCGGAGACCAGCTCGTGCAGCTTCTCGGCGAGCAGCTTGTCCTCGTCGGTGAGCTTCGCGACGGCCTCCTTGAGATCGGCCTCTCCGGCGGCCCGCAGCTCCTCGGGCGACTTCTTGGCCCGCGAGCGTCGGGTGCGGGCCTCCTTGGCGGCGGCCTGCATGGCCTCGCGCTCCTCGGCGGTGAAGTTCTTCTCGGTGTCAGCCATGATGTTCCTCTCGTGGGCCGGATGATGCTCCCAGCGTAGGGACGGCCCGTGATGTCGGGCTTCTCGATTCGTGATCGATCACCCCGATCGTCACGCGGCGGGGGACGGCCCGAGACCCCGATAAGGTGTGACGCATGGACCTGCGCGTCGCCGCATACGGGGTCGTCACCGATGAGGGTGGGCGCCTCCTGCTGGCGCGGTGGACCGAGGGCCGGCGCGTGGCGTGGACGCTCCCGGGCGGCGGCCTGGAACCGGGCGAGGCGCCGGAGGACGCGGTGCGGCGGGAGCTCCGCGAGGAGACCGGGTACACGGTCCGGGTCGGACAGCTCCTCGGCATCCACTCCCGTGTCATCCCGGCCGGACGGCGCGTGCAGAAGTCGTCCGACCCCCTGCATACCCTGCGCATCGTCTATCGGGCCGAGGTCACCGGGGGGAAGCTGCGCTGGGAGACGGAGGGATCCACCGATCGCGCCGAGTGGTTCGCGCTCTCCGCGGTCGCCGGACTGCAGCGTGTACGGCTGGTGGACATCGCCCTGCGGATGGCCGGCCTGCTCTGAGGATCCGGCGACGGTCAGCGCTCTTCGGGCACCGAGATGTCGGCGACGGTCGCGCCGTACGCCGCGATGAGGTCGTCGGCGTCGACGAACAGGCTGTAGCCGTGCGCACCGGCACCCATCGCGATCCGCTTGCCGACGATGGACTCATCGGCGTAGACCGGCCACTCGGTGGTGCTGCCGATCGGGACGATGGTTCCGCGCTCGTAACCGGTCGCTGCGAGAGCGAGCTCGGGTTCGGGCAGACGGAGCTTGTTCACTCCGACGACGGCGCGCAGCTTCGGCCACGAGATGGACCGCCCACCCGGGACCAGCGCGAACAGATAGGTGTCATCCGAGCGCTTCACCACGAGGGTCTTCACGATCCCGGACGGCGGGATGCCGAGGATCTCGGCGGCTTCGACGAGGCTACGCGCCTGCGGCCGCTCGCGGATCTCGATGTCGAGTCCGCGGGCGGCCGCAGCATCCCTCACCCGCGCGTGCGGGTCGGGAGTGGTCACGCGTCGGGAGCCGACAGCGGGTCGTCGGCGACCCAGAGCTCGTCGTCGGCCCGCAGCGCCTGCCAGGCGGCGTAGAGCACGCCGACCGCGGCGGCGGCGCCCAGGACGATGGCGATGACGGATCCGAGGCCCGGACCCTTCTTCTGCGAGACGGCCTTGCGGGCCTTGTACTCGACGCCGTGGCGCTTCGCGTTCGCGACGTCCCAGGCGGTCAGCGCCGTACCCACGACCCCGCCGACGATGGGGACGACCTTGTCGTCCACCACATGCTTACCGGCCTTCACCGAGCGGTCGACGACCGGGGCGACGCGGCGGTTGTAGGTGTCCTGGACCACGGGGACGATCTGCTCGCGATTGAAGTTGCCGAGCTGGCGACCCGCCTCACGAGCGACGTCGGCGGCGTGGCCGACGAGCACCTGCTGGTCTTCCCACAGCTGGTTCGCGTCCTTCTGAAGACGACGAAGCTGCTTCTTCCGCTTGCGGCTGAGGCTCACGATGCTCTCCTGTCCATTGGAGTACGGGTTCCCCATCTTGCCACGAGAGGCTGGATGCGGCGAGGGAATCGCCCGCCCCTTGCATCATCGGCTCCCGCGTTGTACACGCCCGGCCCGCTCACCGGAAGCTCTGCGAGAATGAACGCATGGTTCACGCTTCCCACGTCGCAACTCTGCACACCAACCACGGTGACATCGTCATCAACCTCTTCGGCGACCACGCCCCGAAGACGGTCAAGAACTTCGTCGGTCTCGCCGACGGCTCCCAGGAGTGGACGCACCCCGCCACCGGCAAGCCGGGCGAGGGTCCCCTCTACAAGGACGTCATCTTCCACCGCATCATCCCGAACTTCATGATCCAGGGCGGCGACCCGCTCGGCCAGGGCGTCGGCGGTCCGGGGTACAACTTCGACGACGAGATCAACAACGAGCTCAACTTCAACGAGCCCTACATCCTCGCGATGGCCAACGCGGGCCTCCGCCGCAACGCCATCACCGGCAAGGTCGAGGGCACCAACGGCTCGCAGTTCTTCATCACCACCGACCCGACCCCGTGGCTGCAGGGCAAGCACACGATCTTCGGCGAGGTCGCCGACGACGCATCGCGCAAGGTCGTCGACGCGATCTCCGCGGTCCCGACGGCGGCGGGCGACCGCCCGATCGAGCCCGTGGTGCTGCAGTCGATCGACATCGTCGCCGCCTGACGACTGCGACGGCCGATCCGGATGACGACGCCCGAGTTCACGAACAACCGTGAGAACTTCTGCTACCGGCATCCGGATCGGCAGTCCTTCGTGCTCTGCCAGCGGTGCCTCCGCACCATCTGCCCCGAGTGCCAGACGCCCGCCCCGGTCGGCGTGATCTGCCCCGAGTGCATGGATGCCGAGCGCAAGAACCGCACCCCCGCTCAGAAGAAGGCCGCGCGACGCTGGCGCGGCGGCGGCGCCACGACCATGGGGGCCGTGCGCAGCGGCAAGCCGGTCGTCACGTACGTCCTGCTGGCGGTGACGTCGTTCATCGGCCTCGTGCAGCTCATCCCCGGGCTCAACGCCCCGATCATCCAGGCTCTCGGCTTCTACGCGCCGTTCCTCTACCCGAACCTCTCCCTCCTGCCGTTCGAGCCGTGGCGACTGCTGACCGTGCTGTTCGTGCATGGCGGCTTCGTGCATCTCGCCCTGAACATGCTCGCCCTGTGGATGCTCGGGCAGAACCTCGAACCGATGCTCGGTCGTGTCCGCTATCTCGCGCTGTACCTCATCAGCGGTCTCGGCGGATCCGTCGCGGTGGCCGTCCTCGCGCCGGAGACGTGGACGGTCGGCGCCTCCGGGGCGATCTTCGGGCTCCTGGCGTCGCTCCTGATCATCGGGCGCCACATCGGGGCCAACGTCACGGGCATCCTCGTGATCCTCGGCATCAACTTCGCCTTCGGGTTCTTCGCCGGTGGCATCTCCTGGCAGGCGCACCTCGGCGGCGCGATCACGGGCGCGCTCGTGGCCCTCATCTACGTCCGCACGAAGCGCCGCGACCAGCGGACCTGGCAGATCGTGTCGCTCGCCGCCCTGGTGGTGCTGTTGATCGTCGTGGTCGCCGTGGTGCCGCCCCTCATCCTTTTGGCCTGATCCCGAGTTGTTAACAGGGTTGTTAACCCCTGTGAATAACATCGGTGTAATTCTCCCCAGTGTGGGGATAACCTGTGGATAACCTCGCCTCTCGCACAGACGAAAGAACCCCTCGCCGCAGTGGCGAGGGGTTCTTGTCGTTGCGGCCGGTCAGCGCCAGCGTGTGGTCATGAGGAATCCGATGAGGGCGATGCCCAGACCGATGGCCAGATTCCAGTTGTCGAGGCCGGGGATGGGGAACTGCATGCCCGAGATGTAGAAGACGAGGATCCAGGCGAGGCCGAGGAGCATGAAGCCGATCATCACCGGCTTGAACCAGACGGCGTTGGGAGCGGCGTCGCCCTCGGCGCGCTCGACGGCGGGTTCTTCGGTCTTGCGGTCACGTGCCATGCCGTCATTGTACCCGGGAGACCTCGGCGCGGACGAGACGTGAGGACGCGGATCGGTGGTGCCCCGACTCCTGCTGCACAGGTCGGGCGGATATGATCACGCCCATGACTGCATCTGTCGTGCCTGGGGGGCGGCGCGGACGGCGGCAGCGACCCCGGTCGCGCGCCACGTTCGCGAGTGTGCTCGGCGAACTCCTCCTGACCGCCGGCGTCATCGTGCTCCTCTTCGTCGCCTGGCAGATGTGGATCGGCGACATCATCATCGCCGCCCAGAAGAACGAGGAGGGCGCCGCGATCTCGCAGCAGCTCGCCGCGGGCGAAGCCCCCGAGCCCCCGCCTCTCATCGAGACGGACGACGGCGAGACGGTCTATCAGGCGCCGGTCCCGGCGGCACCGGCCGACGGCGAGTGGTTCGGGCAGATGCACATCCCCCGGTTCGGGGCCGACTACAACTTCGGGATCTACGGGGGGACCAGCCGGGCGCGCACGCTCGATCAGAAGGGCATCGGGGTCTACACGCAGTCGAAGATGCCCGGAGAGGTCGGCAACTTCTCGCTCGCCGGCCACCGCACGACCTGGGGCAAGCCGTTCAACCAGCTCGACAAGCTGCACGTGGGCGACGCGATCGTGGTGGAGACTCCGGACGGGTGGTACACCTACCGGTTCCGCACCCTGGAGTACGTGAAGCCGACGCAGACCGACGTGCTCGCCGACGTGCCGCAGATGCCGGAGCAGCAGACGGGGGAGCAGTACATCACGTTGACGGCATGCTCGCCGCTGTACTCGCTCGCCGAGCGCATCGTCGCGTACGGGGTGTTCGAGAGCTTCCAACCGCGAGCCGAGGGACCCCCGCCGGCCCTGACCGATCCGCCACCGCCGCCGGCCGCGCCGTCCGTGTGACCCCCCCAGGAGAGAGAAGACCCATGTACGCCGCACTCTGGCGCCTGCTGCCCGGCCCGTGGTGGCTGCGCGTGTTCATCCTGCTCGTGGTGATCGCCGCGGTGCTCTACGCGCTGTTCTGGTACGTGTTCCCCTGGGTCAGCCCCCTCATCTCCCCCGGCGAGGTCGACGTCGAATGACGCGCGTCCTGGTGGTCGACAACCACGACAGCTTCGTGCACACCCTCGTCGGCTATCTCCGGGAGCTCGGGGCGGACACCACCCTCGTCGAGTCGGACGCGACGGACGCCGCGGCGGTGGAAGGCATGCTGGACTCCCACGACGCCCTCCTCCTCTCTCCCGGGCCCGGGGCCCCCGCCGACGCCGGGGTCTCGGTCGAGGCCGCCCGGATCGCGATGCGGCGCGGCGTGCCGACGCTCGGCGTGTGTCTGGGACATCAGGTCATCGGAGCCGCGCTCGGGGCGCCCGTCCGGTCGGCACCTGCGGTGATGCACGGCATGGTCTCGGCGGTCCGTCACGACGGCTCCGCGCTGTTCGCGGGGCTCCCGTCGCCGTTCGACGTCGGGCGCTACCACTCGCTCGCTCTCGCGGCGGGTGACCTGCCCGCCGACCTCACCGTGACCGCCACCGCGCCCGACGGCACCGTGATGGCCCTCGCGCACCGGACATTGCCGCTGCACGGGGTGCAGTTCCACCCGGAGAGCGTGCTCACCCGGGGTGGCTATCGACTGCTCGCGAACTGGCTCGGGCTGTGCGGCGACGAGGAGGCCGTCTCCCGATCCGCGCGCCTCGATCCGCTGGCGCGCTGAGCCGGCGGGTCCGGGTCAGGATCCGGTGCAGTAGCGGAGCTCGACCGACGACCCGACGGGAACGTCTCCCGGCGCGACGGACATCGAGTGCACGGTCGCCGGATCCGACGCCGGGCACTCCGGTGCCTCGGTCGGCACCGGGGTGAGCCCGATACTCTCGAGCTCCTCGGTGGCCGAATCCATGGACCAGCCGACGATGTTCTTCAGCGTCACCTTGCCGCTGGCGACCTCGAGGTTCACCACCGTGCCGGGGGCCACCTCGGCATCCTCTTCTTCACTGGCCGTCATGACGGTGTTCGCGGCAAGACCCTTGTCGTTGCGCTGGGTCACGGTGCCGAGCTCGAGTCCCGCGTCCTGGAGCGCCTTCGTGGCGGCATCGAGGGACATGCCCTCCAGCTTCGGTACGACGACCGTCTCCTCGCCCGAGGACACGTAGAGCGTGACGGTCGAGCCCTGCTCCACCGACACCCCGCCCTCCGGATCCGTGCGGATGACGTTGCCCTCCGCGATCGAGGGACTCGACTCGATGACGATCTTGGAAGAGAGGTCGAGTTCCGCGAGGTCGTCCTGCGCACGTTCCGAGGCGACGTTCGTCAGATCCGGGACAACGCGCGAGGTGCTGGGCACGTCGGCGGGCCGCATGCTGATGGTCCAGACCCAGAACAGCACGGAGGCCAGGAGCACCGCGAGCAGGGCGACGCCGGCCCAGATCCACGCGACGGGCGGCCCCGACTGCGTGCGGGCCATGGTGGTGTCGGTGCTGAGCTGACGGAGCGATCGCGCCGTCTCCTGCGCCTGCCGCGGATTGGGTCCGTAGAGCTCGCTGGTCAGCGCGCCGATCTGCTTGCGCGTCGGTGCCGCACCCGTCACCGCCGCGTCGAGGGCGGCGCGGAAGTGGGCGGCGTCCGGATACCGCTGGTACGGGTCCTTCGCGAGGGCGCGGAGCACGATCGGATCGAGGGCCGCGGGAGACTCCTCGTTGACCTCGGAGGGCGGCACCGGCGTCTCGCTGACGTGCTGGTAGGCCACGGCCACCGGGGACTCCCCGCGGAACGGCTGGCGTCCGGTCAGCAGTTCGTACAGCACGACCCCGGTGGAGTAGAGGTCCGCACGCGCGTCGACGGGCTCGCCCTTGGCCTGCTCGGGGGAGAAGTACGCGGCGGTGCCGATGATCTGCGTCGTCTCGGCGACGGTGGAGGAGGAGTCGGACACCGCGCGCGCGATGCCGAAGTCCATCACCTTCACCTGACCCTTGTCGGTGACCATGACGTTGCCGGGCTTGATGTCGCGGTGCACGACGCCGGCGCGGTGCGAGTAGTCGAGCGCTTCGAGGATGCCGTCGACATAACGCACCGCGTCCTCGACGGGCACCGGACCGTCGGCGATGATCTTCTTGAGGAGCGTGCCCTTGACGAGCTCCATGACGATGTACGGCGGCTCGTCGGAGGAGCTGTCGACCGTCGAGGGGTCGCCCGCGTCGTACACGCGGACGATCGACGGGTGCGACATGCGGGACGCCGACTGCGCCTCGAGACGGAACCGCGTCCGGAAGCTGGTGTCGCGGGCGAGCTCGGGATCGAGGATCTTGATCGCGATCTCGCGGCCCAGGGTCAGGTCGTACCCGCGGTACACCTTCGCCATCCCGCCATGCCCGATGAGCTCGTCGACGCGGTACCGGCCCGCGATGACTCGTGGCTCTGTGGACACGGATGAACCCCCTGGAATCGACTGCGGCTGGACTGGCTATTCAGGCTACCCTTCGGTGCTCTCCCCGCTGTCACCCTCGCCGTCCTCCGGAGCGACGATGGTGACGGACAGCGGCGGCGAGGCGTTCGACGTCCGCTGGTCCCCACCCGAGCACAGGCCCTGGTAGGTGGCGATGAGCTGCTGGCCCACGGCGTCGCCGACCGTCACCTGCGCGTTGCGCTGGGTCGGCTGGAAGTTCGGGCCGCCCGCGGCGAAGGTGCCGTTCTGCAGCGAGACGACGTAGCCGGACAGGGTGGTGCCGCTGGGGCACGTGAAACCGGTGCCCCAGGAGATGGTGACGGTGCTGCCCGCGACCGGGTCCCCGGTGATCGTCGGCTTGTCCGTCGGCGTCGGGAGAGGCGTGCGGCCGGCGTAGACGGTCAATGCGATCGGGGTGGTCGTCGCGACGTTGCCCGAGGGCTGCACGCGGTAGACCTTGCCCACCTCGCCGTCGCTCGGCGCGGGGTCGCCGTCGGCGCACGTGATGTCGCTGAAGCCGGCCTCCTTGAGCGTCGCCGTCGCCGTGGCGCAGTCCATGTCGGTGAGGTTCAGCGCCGTCACGTCGACGCGCGTCTCCTGAGGGGTGGGCGGCGCGGAGGGCGTCTCGGACTCGACCTGTGTGGGGGTGCGGCTCGAGCTCCCGGTGGGCTTGGGATCCGCGTCGTCGGTCTGGGGTCCGAACAGCGCCCACAGCGTGCCGCCGGCCACGATGAGCAGCAGCACGAGCAGCGCGATGAGCGGCCACGTCCAGGCGCTCTTCTTCTTCTTTTTCTTCTCCTGCTCCTCCGCGGCGGCCTCGTCGGTGGGAAGCTGCGCGGTGGTGGGGAGGATGCGTGTCGTGCCGTCGTCACCGGTCGCGGTGAGCATGCGCGTGGCGTCGTCGTCGCCGGCGATGCCGCCCGTCGCGATGGCGGGCACGGCGATGGCCGCGGAGTTCAGGTCGCCGCGACGCAGGGCCTGGGCCGCGCGAGCGACCGTGGCCGAGGAGGAGGGGCGATCCGCCGGCTTCTTGGCGATCATCGCCATGACCAGGTTCTGCACGGGGATCGGGACCGTCGGCGGCAGCGGCGGCGGCTGCTCGTTGATCTGCGCCATGGCGATCGCGACCTGCGACTCGCCGGTGAAGGGGCGCTTGCCGGCGAGGCACTCGTACGCGACGATGCCCAGCGAGTAGGTGTCGGTCGCGGGGGAGGCCGGGTGACCCGACGCCTGCTCCGGCGACAGGTACTGCACCGTGCCCATGACCTGGCCGGTCGCGGTGAGCGGGACCTGATCGGCGATGCGGGCGATGCCGAAGTCGGTGATCTTCACACGGCCGTCGGGCGTGATCAGGAGGTTCCCCGGCTTGATGTCGCGGTGCACGAGACCCGCGGCGTGCGCGGCCTGGAGGGCCGAGGCGGTCTGCGCGACGATGTCGAGCGTCTTGTCCGCGCTCAGCGAGCCGTCCCGCTCGAGGATCGTCGACAGGGCCTCACCCGGCACGAGCTCCATGACGAGGTAGGCGCTGCCGTTCTCCTCGCCGTAGTCGAACACGCTGGCGATGCCCTCGTGGTTGACGAGCGCGGCGTGACGCGCCTCCGCGCGGAACCGCTCGAGGAACCCGGGGTCCCCCATGTACTCGTCCTTGAGGATCTTGATGGCGACGGTGCGACCGATGACGTGATCCGTCGCCTCCCACACCTCGCCCATGCCGCCGATCGCAATACGCGACTGCAGCTCGTAGCGACCACCGAACGACACACCCTGCGTCGGCCTCATCTGCCCAGCACCGCCTCTATGACCTTCTTCGCAATCGGAGCGGCGATGGTGTCCCCGCTTCCTGATTGACCCTGTCCGCCGCCGTTCTCGACGACGACCGCTACCGCGACCGCGGGGTCGTCCGCGGGGGCGAACCCCGTGAACCACAGCGTGTGCGGCCTGTTTCCGTTCTCCGCCGTTCCCGTCTTACCGGCTACGTCGACCCCGTCTATTCTTGCACCCTGCGCCGCACCGTTTGAGACGCTCGCGACCATGGCGGAGGTGACGTCGTCGGCGACGTCGGCGTCCATCGCGCGCCCGAACTCGGTGCTCTCGAACGACCGGATCACCGAGAGGTCGTTGCCGATCACGGCGTCCACCATCTGCGGGTTCATGACCACGCCGTCGTTCGCGATGCCCGCCGAGACCATGGCGATCTGCAGCGGCGTCGCGGTGACCTGTCCCTGCCCGAACCCGGTGAGCGCGGTCTGCGCGTCGTCCAGGCCCTGGGGGTAGCTGGAGGGCGTCGAGGTGAGGGGCGTGTCGAAGCTGCGGTTGAAGCCGAACTTCTCGGCCATCTCCCGGATCGTGTCGTCGCCGAGCTCGACCGCGAGCTCGGCCATGGGGATGTTGCAGCTGAGGCGGATCGCCTCGGCGATCGTGACGGTCTCCCCGGGACCGCAGGCGCCTCCCCAGGCGTTGGAGACGCGATTGTTCGAGCCGGGGAGCGTGTACGACGTCGGGTTGGGCAGCGTCGACTCCGGCGTCCAGTCTCCGCTCGCGTAGGCGGCGGCCGCCACGACGATCTTGAAGGTCGAGCCCGGGGGGTTGAGGTCACCCGCGATCGCCCGGTTGGAGAGCGGCTTGCCCGGATCGGCCACCAGCTCGTCGTACGTGGCGTTGGCCGCGTTCGCGTCGTGCGTCGCCATGCGGTTCGTGTCGAAGCCCGGGGTGGAGGCCATCGCGAGGATGCGTCCGGTCTTCGGGTCCATCGCGACGACCGCTCCCTGCAGGCCGTCCAGGGCCTCGACGGCGGCGCGCTGTGCGGCGGTGTCGAGGGAGAGTTCGACGCTGAAGCCGCGCTGAGGCTGGCCGGAGAGGATGCGCTCGATCTCGGCGAAGAAGGCGTTCGAGCCGGTGCCGGAGAGATCGGCGTTCATCGCCTCCTCGATGCCGGTGGCCGAGCCCAGGGCGGGGTTGAAGTACCCGGTGACGGGTTCCCACAGGCCCGGGTCGGTGTACACGCGCTGGAACCGGTACTGGTCGTCGCTCGGGACCGAGTTGGCGATGGCGGTGCCGTCGACGATGATCGCGCCACGCTGGATCTCGTAGCTGTCCAGCCGCGTCCGCTTGTTGTGCGGGTTCTGCGACAGGACATCGGTCTCGACGACCTGGATCCAGCTCGTCGCGGCGAACAGCGCGACGAACATGAACAGCATGACGATGCTGAGTCTGCGGAGCTCTTTGGTCATGTCAGCCGATCACCACCCGGGGCTGACGGCGGACGCCGTCGGAGATGCGGAGCAGGAGCGCCACGATGAGCCAGTTCGCGACGAGGGAGGAGCCGCCGGCGGCGAGGAACGGCGTGGTCAGACCCGTCAGCGGGATGACCCGCGTCACGCCGCCCACCATGATGAAGACCTGGAGGGCGATCGTGAACGACAGCCCCGTGGCGAGCAGCTTGCCGAAGTCGTCCTGACCAGCGAGCCCGATGCGGACGCCGCGGCTGACGAACACCATGTAGAGGCAGAGGATCGCGAAGAGGCCGATGAGGCCGAGCTCCTCGCCGAGGCTGGTGATGATGTAGTCGCTGTGCGCCAGCGGGGTGATCTCCGGGCGGCCCTGGCCCCAGCCGGTGCCGATGAGGCCGCCACGGGCGAGACCGAACAGTCCCTGCATGGGCTGGTAGCCGGCGACGTCGGGGTCGACCTTGGAGGAGTCGAACAGGAACAGCCAGTTGATGAAACGACCCTGCACGTAGCTGAGGATCTGCGAGGCGGCGGCGACGCCGGCCACCACGAGGCCGAGACCGATCAGCACCCAGCTCGTCTTGCCCGTCGCGACATAGAGCATCGCCACGAACATGCCGAAGATGAGCGTTCCGGTGCCGAGGTCGCGCTGGAAGACGATGATGCCGAGCGAGACGAGCCAGACGACGAGGACCGGACCGAGTTCGCGCATGCGCGGCCAGGTGATGCCGAGCACCCGCTTGCCGACCGAGGTCAGGCTCTCCCGCGTGCGCACGAGGTAGCCGGCGAAGAAGATCGCCAGGCAGATCTTGGCGAGCTCGCCGGGCTGGAAGGCGAACATGCCGCCCAGCGACACCCAGACCTGGGCGTTCGCGTCGGGGATCCGCAGACCGGGCACGAAGGGCAGGAGCAGCAGGAGGATGCCGGCGAGGCCGAAGATGTAGGTGTACCGGAAGAGGATCCGGTAGTTGCGCAGCAGGATGACCACCGCGATCGCGCCGGCGAGGGAGATGGCCGTCCAGGCGAGCTGCTTGGTGGAGTAGGCGTTCCACCCGGTGTTCCCGAACGCGATGTCGATCCGGTAGATCATCGCGACGCCGAGGCCGGTGAGCAGCGTCGCGATCGGGACCACGAACGGGTCGGCGTCGGCGGCGACGAAGCGGAGCACGATGTGCAGCGCGAAGGCGAGGGCGGCGAGTCCGCCGCCGATCGCCAGGATCATCGGGTCGATCGTGCCGAGAGCGCCGAGCTGGACGAGGGTGAGGGCGGCGCCGCTGATCGCGCAGGCGAAGAGGAGCAGCCAGAACTCGCGGTTGCGCTGCGTCTGAGGCATGCGCAGGCGGCGCAGGGCCTTGATGACGGTGGTGTCGGCCTGGACGTCGGTGCTCATCCGGCACCTCCCGACGGCGTCTCGCTCGGCGAGGGGAGCGGGGTGGGCAGCGGCGTCTGCTCGATGATGTTGGCCTCGGCGCCGGAGCGGAGCCGGTCGACGATGGCCATCGCGTCCGAGAGCGAGCGGGCGCTGATGGTGCGCTCGACCGAGGCCCGCTGATACGGCGGCAGATCGGCGAGGAGGATCTCGGTGTCATCGACCGGGGTCGACAGGGTGATCGGACCGATGTTCTGCTGAACGCCCTGGAAGATCACCACGCTGTCCTCGTCGGCGCCGATGAAGTAGCGCGTCTGCGTCCAGCTGTATGCCGCGAACGCGGCGAAGCCGAGCATCGCGAGGACGACGACCGCGCCGGCGATCCAGCCCAGTCGGCGGCGCTTGGCGCGACGGCGATCCTCCTCGATCAGCTCCTCGAGGTACTCGGGCGCCGGCTCGAAGTGGCTCGGCTCGTTCGCGGCCTGCCGCACCGGGTGCAGCCAGTTGCTCCGCGGCGCGCGGACCGGCGGCACGTAGACCCCGGACGGGTTCGACGCCGCGCCGACGATCGTGGCGGTGCCGGAGTGGACGGGGTGCTGTCCGCCGACGTCGACGATCACGATCGTGACGTTGTCCGGGGCGCCGCCGTCGAGGGCCTGCTTGAGGAGGTTGTCGGCCGTGCGCCCCGGGGCGAGCCCGAGCTGCATGGCCTTGAGGATGCGCGCCTCGTCCACCACGCCCGAGAGGCCGTCGGAGCACAGCAGCCAGCGGTCGCCGGGCTGCGCGTGCATGACGAACATGTCGAGCTCGGGGTCGGCGTCCATGTCGCTGAGCACCCGCATGAGCACCGAACGACGCGGGTGGTATCTGGCCTCTTCCGGGGTGATCCGGCCGGAGTCGACCAGTCGCTGCACGAAGGTGTGGTCCGCGGTGATCTGCGTGAGCGCGTCGTCGCGGTAGAGGTAGATGCGCGAGTCGCCGATGTGGCCGATGACGGCGTACTCGTCGACCATGATGATCGCGCTGAGCGTGGTGCCGAGCCCGGCGAGCTCGGGACGATCCTTCGCGGCGCGGATGAGATCGCCCGCGGCTGTCGTGGCGGCGGCCTGGAGGGCGGCCTGCGCGTCCTCCGTGGAGGAGTACGGCTGATCCAGCGGCTCCATGCGCTGGATCGCGATGCTGGAGGCGACGTCGCCGCCCGCGTGTCCGCCCATGCCGTCGGCGACGACGAACAGGTTCGCCCCGGAGTACCCGGAGTCCTGGTTGTTGGAGCGGACCTTCCCGGTGTGGGAGATCGCGGCGCTCGAGCCTTCGAAGACCATGCCGGCGTCAGGCCCTCAGCTCGAACGTCGTCGCGCCGACCTTGACCGGGGTGCCGAGGCTGAGGGAGACCGGGCCGCCCGTCACCCGCTGGCCGGCCACGAACGTGCCGTTCGTCGAGTCGAGGTCCTGGATCGCCCACGTGTCGCCGCGGAGCAGGAGCCGGGCGTGATGGCTGGACGTGTAGTCGTCGCGGATCACCAGGGCGGATTCGCTGGAGCGGCCGATCGTCATCGCGTCGGAGCCCAGGGGCAGTTCGAGACCCGCCTTCGGTCCGGACGTGATCACGAGGCGCTTCGCCGTGGCCACGGTCGCGGGGCCGGTCGACGGTCGCGCCGACGAGGGACGGGGCGGGGCCGCCGGTGCCGCGGCCGGAGCGGCGGCGGGTGCTCCCGCTGTCGCCTCCGCGGGGAGCTTCCGAGCCCGCACCCCGAACAGGTCGGCGCGCAGGGAGTAGACGACCCCGAACACGAAGAACCACATCAGCACGAGGAAGCCGATGCGGAGCAGGAGCAGGACCAGTTCACTCATCCGAGGGCTCCGAACACGCGGGTCGCGTCGTCGTCGGGGCGCGACGACCGCGACGGGGTGGCGACGGGGACGATGCGGAACACGAGGTCGGTACGACCGATCGTGATCGTGGTGTCGGAGGGGAGGGCGGCCTCGCGGAGCTTCTGCCCGTCGACCTTCGTGCCGTTGGTGGATCCCATGTCGCGGAGCATCGCGCGCTCGCCGTCCCAGAGGATCTCGGCGTGACGACGGCTGGATCCCGCGTCGGCGATGGTGATGTCGGCGTCGGAGCCACGGCCGATCACGGTGCGGGCACGGGTGAGGGTGTGCCGGCGTCCGTCGACGTCGACCACGGCCTGCCAGCTCACGCGTCCTTCGACGGTGCCCGAGGTGACGCGCACGGTGCCGGTGGCGACCTTGTCGTCCGCCTCGAGTGTGAGGGACAGGGGGCCGGCGAAGCTGTAGCCCTGCGACTTCGCGTGCTTCGTGAGGAGTGCGTGCAGCTCGTCCGTCAGCGCGCCGCCGAGCCCGCGCATGCGCTCCGCGTCGTCGGGGCTCAGGCGCACGACGTAGTTGTTGGGCGCGATGATGCGGTCACGGCTCACCACGGCCGCAGTGGTATCCGCCTCGCGTCGCAGCGCCGAAGCGATCTCCACGGGCTGGATGCCGCTGCGGAAGGTCTTCGCGAACGCGCTGTTCACTGCGCGCTCGAGACCCTTCTCAAAGCTGTCAAGTAGTCCCACTGGGCTCCTCTGGCATGCCGACCGGTAGGGACATCGTAGCCAGGTGACCTGGGGGAACGCCGCCGACGCCCCTGCCGGGGTGTGCAACGCGGGCGAAAACGCGTGATATCCTCGGAAAGTTGAGTTCTTCGGAGCGAGACGCTCGCGCGAGTGGCGGAATGGTAGACGCGCTGGCTTCAGGTGCCAGTGTCCGTATGGACGTGGGGGTTCAAGTCCCCCCTCGCGCACAGCGAGACATTCATGAAAGAGTCGGTCAGAGTCTGACCGGCTCTTTCTGTTTCCCCGCGAACGCTTATCGAACGGTCTGCCGCATGAGCGCCTGGATGCACACCGTCGGACTCGTCCTCGTCCGCATCGTCTTCCCCGGCGCCCTGGCTCTGACCGCGTTGCTGCTCCTCTGGTACGGCATCGGCGTTCTGGACGAGACGCCCGGGTTCGCCTGGGTGATGATCGCGACGGGGGGAGCAGGGTTCCTTCTCTCCCTCTTCCTCCTCTGGCGTCTCAACAATGCCCGCGGTCGCGAGGATTTCCGGTGGTACGTCGTGCCGGAGGACGGGGCGGAGGAGTCCGTCCCGCCGGAGCCGATCTCGGCCGAGGAGAGGGAGCGCCTCACCCTCGAGCTGGACGAGGTGAACCGTCGGTGGCGGGAGGCGCTGGAGGCAGGTTTCCTCTCCGGTGGCTCGCTCGCCGCCCACGAGATCCGCGCGGAACTCGAGGAACGCGCCACGGCGCTGCGCCGTCGACTCGAGGCGCCTTCCACCCCCGATCGCTGACCTGAGTCCTCATCCTGGGGGGACGAAAGTCGCCCTGGAGTTCGCTGATCGCTCGCCTTACCCTCGGCGGTATCCCAGCTCGGGGAGCGGGTGAGCCGGGATCTGGACAGGGGAGTGTTCATGCGGGGTTCTCTGCGCACGCGGTCTGGTCGAGAAGAGAAGATGGATCGGAGAGCGCGACGACGGCCACGGTCATCACCGCGGACGTCGTGGGCGGTGGCGACCATGCTCGCACTCGTGCTGGGATCGCTCGTCGCGCCCGTGGTGCCCGCGACAGCAGCCCCGGGCGACCCGGCTCAGCTGTACCTCGGCGTGTCGTATGAAGGACCCGTCGTCGGGTCGGACAAGGATCTGACCGCCCCCACCGAGTGCCCGGCGAACTCCGTCCTCACGGCCGTGCGGACGGAGAACCGCTCCGCGGACGCGCCGGGCTCCTCAGCGAACTCGATCCTCACGCGCTTCAGCCTCCAGTGCTCGTCGATCACCGTGAGCAATGCGGGGGTCATCACCTCCACGGTTAACCCCACGTGGATCGAGGGGCCGGTCTACGACCAGGGTCGCGGGAACGTGCAGACGGCGACGTGTCCGGCGAACACCTTCGTACACCGCATCACCGGCACCACCTTCGTCGGCGACAACGGCGCGCGGTGGCCCTCGTCCGTGCAGATCACGTGCCGTCCGATGACTTTCACCGCCGCGGGGGAGCTGCGGATCGACCTCGCGGCCTCCGCCACCGTCCTCACCGCCGGGCAGAACTTCAACACGAACGGCGGCCTCAACACGCCGACCCCTCGATGCGGCCCCGCCGGGACCACCGGGACGAGCGACATCGTCGTGCGCGGCTACCGGGCGCAGAGCGGTGGCGAGGGCATCGACGGGTTCAACCCCTCCTGTACGACCATCCCCGACGACTTCGGCGATGCGCCGGCCAGCTACGGCTCGGTCTCCCAGGAGCTGAACGCGGCGACGTATCTGGGCTGGTCGGCCGATGCCGAGACGGCGATGCAGTACAGCGCGAACGCGACGGGCGACAACGTGGTCGGCGGCACGGCCCCGAACCAGACCATCAACGACGAGACGGGGGTGGCGTCGTTCGGGCCGATCATGGCCAGCGTGACGAACACCTATTCGGTGTCGGTGCTGGCGTCGAACAAGGTGCCGGGAGTGCCGGCAACCCTGGTCGGCTGGATCGACTTCAACCGCAACGGCGTGTTCGACGCGAACGAGGGCGCCACCGCGACGGTCCCCGCGGGCACGGCGGACGGCTCATCCGTGACACTGAACTGGTCCGGCATCGCCTCGCAGACGGTGGGCGGGCAGACGTTCGCCCGATTCCGCATCCAGAGCGGGACGGGGTTGACCACGGCGACGCCGACGGGGACGGGCGGTCCGGGTGAGGTGGAGGACTAGGCCGTCACGATCACGGCTCCGGCGCCCTCTCTGGCGTTGACGAAGACGGTCACGCCGACCACCGCCAGCGCGGCGGGGGACACGGTGACCTATTCGTTCGCGGTCACGAACACCGGCAACGTCGCCGTCTCGGGGCTCGGCATCCGCGAGTCCGCGTTCAGCGGTACGGGGACGCTCGGGGCGGTGAACTGTGCGGCGACGACGCTCGCCGTGGGGCAGAACACCACCTGTACGGCGGCGTACACGCTGACCCAGGCGGACATCGACGCGGGCACGGTGACGAATACCGCGCTCGCCACCGGAACCTCCGAGGCCAACACCGGCGTGGAGAGCAACCCGAGCACCGCGACGGTCACGACGACCCGTACCCCGGCGCTCAAGGTCGTGAAGTCGGCGACCCCGTCCGGACCGGACGACTTCACGGTCGGACAGGTGATCGACTACTCGTTCATCGTCACCAACACGGGCAACGTGACCGTCTCGAACATCGCGGTGAACGAGACGGCGTTCACGGGCTCCGGGACGCTCTCGGCGGCCGTATGTCCGACGGCACCGCTCGCCCCGGGCGCGCAGGCGACCTGTACCGCGAGCTACACCCTGACCCAGGCCGACGTGAACGGGGGATCGGTCAGCAACACGGCGACCGCCACCGGTGTGCCTCCCGGGTCGCTGACGCCTCCGGTGTCTCCGCCGTCGACCGTGCGCGTGCCGGTGGACCCGGCTCCGGCGATCTCGCTGGAGAAGCGCTCCGAGACGACCGCGATCACCGGCGCCGGGCAGACCATCGACTACTCCTTCCTCGTCACGAACACCGGGAACGTGACCCTGACGAACGTCAGCATCGACGAGGAGTCCTTCTCCGGCACCGGAGCCCTCGACGTGACCTGCCCCGCCGGCGCCGGATCCCTCGTTCCGGGAGCGCAGGTGACCTGCACCGCGAGCTACACCGTGACGGCCGCGGACTACAACACCTCGGCGCTCACGAACACGGCCACCGCGACGGGAACGCCGCCGACGGGCGCGGCACCCGTGTCGTCGCCGTCCACGGTCGAGATCCCCGTCACCGCCGCCCCGGCGCTCACGGTGGCGAAGTCGGCGGACCGCACGGAGATCACCGCGGCCGGACAGACGATCACCTACTCGTTCCTCATCACGAACACGGGGAACGTGACGATCGCCGACGTCGGCGTGACGGAGACGGCGTTCACCGGAACGGGAACCGCCCCCGTCATCACCTGCCCCGCGGCCGCCGCCTCCCTGGGCCCGGGCGCGCAGGTGACCTGCACCGCGCCCTACGTGGTGACCCAGGCCGACATCGACGCGGGCGGGGTGACCAACACCGCGACCGTGACCGGGGAGCCGCCCACGGGCGAGCCGCCGGTGTCACCGCCCTCGACCGTGGTGGTCCCCGCGGACGAGACGCCCGCGATCACCCTCGTCAAGACGGCCGATCCGACGTCGATCACCGCCGCCGGGGCGACCGTCGACTACGCCTTCCTCGTGACGAACACGGGCAATGTGACCCTCACCGACATCACCGTGACCGAGACCGCGTTCTCCGGCACGGGCACGGCGCCGGAGATCACCTGCCCCGCCGCCGCGGCGACACTCGCTCCGGGTGCCCAGGTGACCTGCACCGCGTCCTACGAGGCGTCGCAGGCGGACGTCGACGCGGGTCAGGTGACCAACACCGCCACCGCGACGGGCACGCCGCCCCGCGACCTCGAACCGCCGGTGTCGGCGCCCTCCACGGCGATCGTCACGGTGCCCGGCGCGCCCGCCCTCACGGTCGCGAAGACGGCCGACCGGACGGAGATCACCGCCGCGGGGGACGTCATCACCTACTCGTTCCTCCTGACGAACACGGGCAACGTGACCATCGCGGACGTGACCGTCGACGAGGTGTCGTTCTCGGGTACCGGTGCGACTCCCGTCGTCACCTGCCCCGCAGCGGCCGCGTCCCTCGAACCCGGAGCTGAGGTGACGTGCACGGCGACCTACGAGGTGACGCAGGCCGACATCGATGCAGGCGGCGTGACGAACACCGCCACCGTGACGGGCGACCCGCCCGGAACCCTCGAGCCGCCGGTGTCGCCGCCGTCGGAGGTCGAGGTGCCGTCGATCCAGACGCCCGGCATCACGGTCGTGAAGTCGGCCGATCCCTCCACCGCCGCGGGCTACACGGTGGGGACGGAGATCACCTACACCTTCGTGGTGACGAACACGGGCAACGTGACCCTCACCGACGTGACGGTGGACGAGACGGCGTTCACGGGCTCGGGAGAGGTGTCGGCGATCACGTGTCCCGCGGGGGCCGCATCGCTCGCGCCGGGGGCGCAGGTCGAGTGCACCGCCACGTACACGCTGACGCAGGCCGACATCGACGCCGGGCAGCTGTCGAACACGGCGACGGCGACGGGCACGCCGCCGTCGGGGACGCCACCGGTGTCGCCGCCGACGACGGTGGAGATCCCCGGCGACCCGGCCCCGGCGCTGACCGTGACGAAGACCGCTGACCGGACGGAGATCACGGCAGCGGGGCAGACGATCACCTACTCCTTCCTCGTGACGAACACCGGGAACGTCACGGTGCGCGACGTCACGGTGGAGGAGGGCACCTTCACCGGTACGGGTCCTGCCCCGGTGGTGACCTGTCCGGCGGGTGCCGCCACGATGGTTCCCGGCGCGCAGGTCACGTGCACCGCCGAGTACGTCGTCACCCAGGCCGACATCGACGCGGGTGGGGTGACCAACACCGCCACGGTGACGGGCACGCCGCCGTCGGGGGAGCCGCCGGTGTCGCCGCCGTCCGAGGTCGAGGTGCCGTCGGAGCCGTCGCCGGGGCTGACGGTGTCGAAGACGGCGGACCGGACCGAGATCACGGCCGCGGGCCAGACGATCACCTACACGTTCGTCGTCGCGAACACCGGCAACGTCACTCTGACGGACATCGAGGTGACGGAGGCCTCCTTCACCGGTACGGGGACTCCGCCGGTGATCGAGTGCCCGCCTGCGGTGTCCTCGCTCGCACCGGGGCTCGACGTCACCTGCACCGCGGAGTACGTCGTCACCCAGGCCGACATCGACGCGGGCGGAGTGACCAACACGGCGACCGCCACGGGCACGCCGCCGTCGGGGGAGCCGCCGGTGTCGCCGCCGTCCGAGGTCGAGGTGCCGTCGGAGCCGTCGCCGGGCCTGTCGGTGGTGAAGTCGTCCGACCGGTCGACGATCACCGCAGCGGGTCAGACGATCACGTACTCCTTCCTGGTCACCAACACGGGCAATGTGACGATCGCGGACGTGACGGTGGACGAGACGGGCTTCACCGGCACCGGCACGGCTCCGGTCGTGACGTGCCCGGCGGGCGCCGCGTCCCTCGCGCCGGGAGCCCAGGTCACCTGCACCGCGCCGTACGTGGTGACGCAGGCCGACCTCGACGGCGGCGGGGTGACGAACACCGCGACCGTGACCGGCACGCCGCCCTCGGGCGAGCCCCCGGTGTCGCCGCCGTCGACCGTCCTGGTCCCCGGTGACCCGGCTCCCGCGCTGACCGTGGCGAAGACGGCTGACCGCACCGAGATCACCGCGGCGGGCCAGACGATCACGTACTCGTTCCTCCTCGCGAACACGGGCAACGTCACGCTGACGGATGTCGGGGTGGACGAGGTCTCGTTCACCGGCACCGGCACGGCGCCGGTGGTGACCTGTCCCGCGGGAGCGGAGTCGCTCGCTCCGGGAGCGGAGGTGACGTGTACCGCGCCGTACGTCGTGACGCAGGCCGACATCGATGCGGGTGGCGTCACGAACACCGCCACCGGCACGGGGACACCGCCGTCGGGGCAGCCGCCGGTCTCGCCGCCGTCGACGGTCGAGGTGCCCTCGGACGGGTCGCCGGCCCTCACGGTGGCGAAGACCGCGGACCTCACGCGGATCAGCGCCGCAGGGCAGACGATCACGTACTCGTTCCTCATCACCAACACGGGCAACGTCACGATGACGGATGTCGGCGTGGACGAGGTGTCGTTCTCGGGGACGGGAACCGCGCCGGTGATCACGTGTCCGGCCGCGGCGGCCTCGCTGGCCCCCGGTGCGTCCGTGACCTGCACGGCGCCGTACGTGGTCACCCAGGCGGATGTGGATGCCGGGCGACTCACGAACACGGCCGTCGCGACGGGAGAGCCGCCGACCAGCGAGCCGCCGGAGACGCCTCCGTCGACGGTGGAGGTGCCCGGTGACCGGAACCCGGCGATCGCCGTGGTGAAGTCGGCCAGCCCCGACACGGCGGCGGCCTACGTCGTGGGCCAGGACATCACCTACTCCTTCGTCGTGACCAACACCGGCAACGTCACGCTGACGGATGTCGCGATCACCGAGGGCGACTTCTCCGGGACGGGTCCGCTGTCGGCGATCGACTGCCCGGCCGGGACCGCGTCGATGGCCCCCGGGGCCCAGCTCATCTGCACGGCGACGTACATGCTGACGCAGGAGGACATCGACGCCGGCCAGGTGACGAACTCCGCGACCGCGACCGGTGTGCCGCCCGGGGACCTGCAGCCCCCGGTGTCGCCGCCGTCCGAGGCGCGCGTCCCCGCGCTGCCGACCCCGGGCCTCAGCATCGTGAAGTCCGCGACCCCGGCCGTGATGACCACCGTGGGGGAGACGCTGGAGTACTCCTTCGTCGTGACCAACACGGGCAACGTGACGCTGAGCGACGTGGCGGTCGAGGAGACCGAGTTCTCCGGAGAGGGCGACCTCTCGGCCATCTCCTGCCCCGATGAGGCCGCGCGCATCATCCCCGGGCAGACCGTGACCTGCACGGCGACGTACACGACGACGCAGGCGGACGTCGACTCCGGCCGGCTGACCAACACGGCCACGGCCACCGGCACACCGCCATCGGGCACGCCGCCGGTGTCGCCGCCGTCGACCGTCGAGGTGCCCTTCGACGGGACGAACGAGCTTGCGATCGAGAAGCGCGCGACGACCGTGGACGTGAACGGCAACGGGATCGTCGACCTCGGCGACCGGGTGGAGTGGACGATCGTCGTCAGCAACATAGGGGCGCAGACGGTCTCCGACATCGTCGTGTCCGATCCGACCGCGGGCCCGGTGACCTGCCCGGCGACCAGCCTCGCCTCCGGGGAGCGGATGACGTGCACCGTGCCGCCGCACACCATCGATGCCGCCGACGTGCGTCGCGGTGAGGTGCGCAACGTCGCAGCCGTGAGCGGGAACACGCCGGGCGGGCCGATCGATCCGCCGACCTCGCAGACGGTCACCCGCGTGGTGCCGACGCCGCCGACCGGGCTCGCGGTCACGGGCGGCACGCTCGCCGCCGGCGGCCTGCTGCTGGGCGGAGTGATGGTCCTCGCCGGCCTGGGTCTCGGCCTCACGCGGGTGCGACGGCGAGAGGAAGAGCAGGAACAGCGCTGACCGAGCGTCGTCCGTGGCGGGTGCGTCCACCCGCCACGGGCGATCCCGGTCGAAGGAGGAGCCCATGATGTCCACACGCCACCGCAGCACTTCGCGCCTCGCGGCACCGATCCTGATCCTCGGTCTCCTGCTCAGCGGTTGCTCCCCCGCCGCCGAGGAGCCGGCCCCGACGCGCACGGCCGCGGAGGGGGCGCCGCAGATCCCCGGTGAGGACGAGGGGGTCGTCGGAGCGACGAGCGTGCCGGAGGACGTGCCGGACGCCCCAGAGGTGCGCGCCGGGACCCAGATCACGACCTGCACCACGGAGGACGACGGCGGGACGGCGGAAGGCGTGGTCGGCAATCCCACGGACGCGGACGCGACCTACGTCGTGACCGTGTTCTTCACCACCGATGCGGCCACGGTCGTCGGGTCCGGTCAAGCGACGGTGGAGGTCCCCGCCGGCGAGGAGGCCGACTGGTCCCTCACCGCGGACTTCGTGCCGCCGAGCGACCTCCGCTGCGCGCTGCGCGGAGCGGGCGCCGCGTCCTGACCCGATCCCGGTCGCGGGGGCGCTACGACACGGGCACGTAGCGCGCGATCGGCTCGAAGGGCGGCTGCGAGGAGAGGTCCGCGACAGCGGCCGCGCCGACAGCGCAGGCCGTCTGCAGGGCCGCTCGCGGGGAGAGTCCGCTCTGCAGGGCAAGCACGAGCGCGGCGCAGAAGGCGTCCCCCGCGCCCACGGTGTTGACGGCGCGGGTGGGCACGCCGTCCGCCCGGGCGATCTCCTCGCCGCCGCGGAACAGGGCCGCGCCCGCGGCGCCGTAGGTCACGGCGACGAGTGCGGCATCCGCCAGCTCGGGCATCAGCTCGCGCTCGGTCTCGTTCACGATGAACAGATCCACCCGCTCGAGCAGCGCGTCAGGGAGGGGCCGTGCGGGGGCGGCGTTGACCGCGACGAACCCTTCGGCGCGGGCGACCACGTTCTCGACGACGGACAGCGCGATCTCCAGCTGCAGCAGAACGGCCTCGTCCGGCGCGAAGGCGACGCCCTCGGGGGAGACGAGCTCGTTCGCGCCGGGACACACCGCGATCTGGTTCTCGGCCTCGGCGTCCACGACGATCAGCGCGGTCCCGGTGGGTGCGGCGACCTGGCGGAGATCGGTGGTGTCGACGCCGGCCCTCGCGAGCTCCTCGCGCATCCAGGCGCCGTCGGCGTCCGCCCCCACCGCGCCCACCATGCGGACCCGCCCTCCCAGCTTCGCGGCGGCGACGGCCTGGTTGGCGCCCTTGCCGCCGAGGTCGCGGGAGAGTCGGCCCCCGGCGACCGTCTCCCCGGCGGTCGGGAGCCGGTCGACGAAGGCGGTGAGGTCGACGTTCGCGCTTCCGACGACGACGAGGGCGGGGGCGAGGACGGCGTCCGGCTTGACGTTCATGAGAAAGAGTGTAAACGTTTACGCACACCCGATTGCAAAGGAGCACCCCATGCCCGTCCCCGTCCTCCTCGACTGCGACCCCGGCCACGACGACGTCTTCGCCATCTGGCTGGCGGCCGGGAACGAGCAGATCGACCTCCGCGGCGTCACCACCGTCGGCGGCAACGGCTACCTGGAGCACACCACCCGGAATGCGCAGATCGCCCTGACGGTCGCGGGCGTGACCGGCGTGCCGGTCGCGGCGGGAGCCGACAAGCCGCTCCGCCGTGAGCTCACGCCGGGGGCCTGGATCCACGGCGACAACGCCCTCGGCGGACCCGTCCTCCCTGAGCCCACGGTCCCGCTCGACCCGCGGCACGCCGTCGACTTCCTCGCGGAGACCCTGAACGCGTCCCCGGAGCCGATCACGGTGATCCCCACGGGCCCCCTGACGAACATCGCCCTGCTCCTCCAGCAGCACCCGGAGGCCGCCCGCAAGATCAAGGAGATCATCTGGATGGGCGGATCGACCGGGCGAGGCAACGTCGGCGCCTACCCCGAGTTCAACGCCTGGGCCGACCCCGAGGCGGCCGCGGTCGTGTTCGCGTCCGGTCTGCCGCTCACCATGGTCGGACTCAACATCTCCCATCAGGCCCTCATCACCGAGGAGGTCGTGCAGCGGATCGCGGCGGTCGGCAACCGCACGGCCGCGTTCGGTGTCGAGCTGCTGCGCTTCTTCTCCGCGTCGTACGACCGGGCCGAGGGGATGCCGGAGGGGCCGCTGCACGATCCGATCACCGTCGCCATCGCGATCGATCGCGCCGTCGCCACCGTGCAGCGCTGCCACGTCGACATCGAGACGGCGGGCGAGTTCACGGCCGGTGCGACCTGCGTCGACCTCCACGACATGCTGGGCAAGGAGCCCAACGCCGACATCGCGCTGACCCTGGACGTGCCGGCCTTCTGGAATCTGGTGACGGATGCCGTCGCAGCGCTGGCCTGACGATCACGCGCCCGGCGGGGGAGACGTCGACTCCGCCACGCGCAGAGTCGGCGTCACGCGCCGCAGGGCGTATGGCGTCTCCGGATCGTCCATCCGCCGCACGAGCGCTTCCACCGCTTCCGCGGCGAGCTCGTCGAACGGCTGGACCACGGTCGTGAGCCGCGGCTCGCACACGTCCGCCAGCATGGTGCCGTCGAACCCTGTGATGAGGATGTCGCCCGGGACGCGCAGGCCTGCGCGCTTCAACGCGGCGATCGCGCCCGCGGCGACCAGGTCGTCCCCCGCGACGATCGCATCGGGAAGCGGACCGCGGGCCCGCAGCCGCGCGACGGCGGACTCTCCGAAGGAGAGAAGGTACTCACCGAACACGTTCTCCTCCACCGGCAGCGACCGCGCGCGGACGATCGACTCGAACGCGGCGCGGCGCTCGCGGCCGACCGACGTCACGTCGTTGCCCGACACAAGGACGATGCGAGAGGCGCCGCGGGAGGCCAGATGGTCGACGGCGAGCCCGATGCCATGATCGTTGTCCACCCCGACGAAGTCGGCATCGAGGTCCAGCACCCGCCGGTCGACCTGGACCAGCGGGAGCCGCTGGGCGGTGTCGGCGACGGCGTCGAAGGACAGCTCCGCGTCGGACGGAACGACGAAGACCCCCTCGACACGGCGCTCGACGAGCATGCGCAGGCGGGCGCGCTCGCGGTCGACATCGCCGTGCGAGTCCGCGATGACGAGATCGAACCCGCGACGCTGCAGGTGGTCCTCGAGCCGATGGACGAGTTCGCCGTAGAACGGGTTGCTGATCACCGGGACGACGACGCCGATGGTCGCGACCGTGCCCTCGCGCAGACCGCGGCCGATGAGGTTGACCCGGTAGCCGAGCTGCTCGGCCACCCGCGCCACATGCTCCGCGGTGGCTCCGGACACGCGCTCCTTGCCGTTCAGCGCGCGGGACACCGTGGCGATCGACACCCCGGCCGCGGCTGCCACATCGTGCAGCGTCACCGACGGCTTCCTCATCCGCACCTCGACTCCCGACGGGCACCGACATCGGCGCCTCGACTCCCAAGATAAGCCGCGCGTAAAGGATTACGCATTCCGGCGCCCCCGCACCGACACGAAGAAGTGAGTACGACATGCACACCACCGCCCTCCGGCCCCGAACGGCCGTCGCGCCCCTGATGGTCGCCCTCCTCGCGGCCTGCCTCGCGTTCCAGCTCAACGCGAGCATGCTCAGCCCGGCGCTGGTCACGATGGAGCGCGAGCTCGACGCGACGGCCTCCGAGATCGCCGCCACCCAGACGGTGTTCTTCACCGCCGCCGCCCTGTTCACGCTCTTCCTCCCGCGGCTGGGCGACCTCATCGGACGGCGCCGGGTGCTCGTCGGCATGCTCGTGGTGATGGCGGTCGGCTGCGTGGTCGCGGCGCTCGCGACCAACGTCCCGATGCTCTTCGTCGGCCGCCTCATCCAGGGTGTCTCCGGTCCCGTCGTCCCGCTGTGTCTGATCATGCTGCGCGCGGCCGTCAGCGACCCGAAGATGTACGGCACCCTGCTCGGCGTCGTGACAGCCGTCAACGGCGGGATCGCCGGCGGCGACGCGCTGCTCGGCGGCTACCTCGCCACGAACCACGGTTTCGCCTCGATCTTCTGGACCATGGCCGGCGTCGCCGTGGTCGCGGCACTCGTCGTGCGCCTTCTCGCCCCGGAGACGATGGCGGAGGACCGCCCGCGCATGGACTGGTGGGGGTCGTTGCTCCTGGTCGTCTCCGTCGGTTCGATGCTCATCGCCCTGAACGAGCTCGGGAAGCTCGCCGAGGCGGACGTGCTCCTGGTGGTCGTGCTGGCCGTCGTCTCCGTGGTGTCCTTCCTCGCGTTCTGGAAGCTCGAGGGTGCGCTGCGGGACCCGCTCGTCTCGCCCGCCCAGTTGAAGCAGCGTGCCACCTGGGCGCTCTCCGCGACATCGTTGCTGACCCTCTCCGGGATCTTCGCGGTGATGAACGGCGTGGTCCCTGCACTGGCGCAGGACACCGCGATGGGACTCGCGATGAGCGCGGAGGAGGTGTCGTTCTGGATCCTGATGCCGTACGCGCTGGCGGGCCTGCTGATGGGACCCCTCACCGGACGGCTCGCCGCGACGGTGGGCTACCGGGCGATGTTGCGGATCGGGCTGGTCGGCACGATCGTGGTGCTCCTGCTGATGGTCGCGAACGTCGGGACCTCGTCGCGGATCACCCTGCTGCTCCTCTCAGTCGCCGCCGGCATCACCTACGCCGGCATCGGCAACATCATGTTGAACGGCCTGGGGGTCGTGCTGTCGCCCACGGAGAAGCCGGGCTCCCTCCCCGGGCTGAACACCGGTGCGATCAACCTCGGGGCCGGGCTGAGCTTCGTCGTGATCTACGCGGCCCAGACGTCGTTCGGCGGCAGCGGGGACGCGGCGGGTGGCTACGTCGCCGCGCTCCTCACCGGTGCCGTCGTGCTCGCCGGCGCGTTGACGTTCTCCCTCTTCATCCCGAAGCCCGTCCATGCCGAGCTGACCCGCTGAGGCGGCTCAGCTGAAGAGGATGAGGACGTAGACGGCGAAGGTCGCCAGGTGCGCCGCACCGTGCATCGCGGTGACCCGCTTCGCTGCGAACGTCGTCGCCGAGAGCAGCAGCGTCACGGCGAGCATGAGGAGGTTCGCCGGCGACTCGGCGAGCACCACCTCCTGGCCGGTGAACATGCCGATCAGGAGGACCGCCGGGATGGTCAGGCCGACCGTCGAGACGAGCGCGCCGTGGCAGAGGTTGTTCACCCGCTGCGCCTCGCCGTTCAGGGCGGCGCGGATCGAGGTGATCGACTCGGGGAGGAACACGATGCCCGCGATCAGCAGTCCCGCCAGGGCGACCGGAGCGCCGAGCCGGCCGAGACCGTCGTCGAGCAGGGCCGCCATGTCGTGCGAGAGCAGCACGATCGGGACGACCGTGACGACGAGGAGCACGAGGCGGGCCAGCACCTCGACGCGGTGGGCCGCGAGCACCTCCCGGATGGGCGTCCGGGGTGCTTCCCTCCCCGCCGCGTGGACGGCCGGTCGCAGCCGCTCGTCCACCTCGGTGAAGTCATCGGCCTGCGCACCCATCTGCCGGAACAGGAAGAACGCGTAGAGGGCGAGGGTGAGCACGATGATCGGGATCTCCTGGCCGATCGTGTACGCACCGTTGTCGCCGATGAGGCCGGGGAGCCCGAACGCCAGGGCGACGAGGACCACGAGCATCGACAGGTACGCGGACGTGCCGGTGCGGTTGTGCGCCATCCCCCGATGGCGGAGGCCGCCGAGGAGGAGGGCCAGACCGATCACGAGGTTGAGGATGATCATCGACACGGCCATGACCGAGTCGCGCGCGATCGTGGCGTGCTCGCCCGGTCCGAGCATGACCGCCGAGATGAGGATCACCTCGATGAGCACGATCGACAGCGTCAGCACCAGAGAGCCGTAGGGGTCGCCCAGTCGGTGGGCGAGGGCCTCGGCCTGCTTCACGACCCCGAAGGCGCACACGAGGATGACGGCGACGATCGCGAGGAGGGCCACCACCAGGAGCGGTCCGGGCACGGGCGGCGCGAGCAGCGGGTGCAGGGCGAACAGGGCGGCGAACGCCCCCCACCCCAGCGCCACGCGCAGCACATCGGTAGGGGTGATGAACGACCGGATCATGACGGACTCCTTCATGAGTCAGTCGTCGTGTGCGGGTACTGCTCCCTCGTCCGCTGCTCCGGGTGCCGGAGACACCCTCAGGATACCCGTGCTCCCGGAACAGCGGCTGAGCAGCGCGGGACTCAGCCCTGCGGGGCGTCGTTCCAGGACCAGATGTCGTCGCCGCGCAGCACCGCGTCGGCCCCGCCGTCGCAGTAGATCGTCTGTCCCGCCATGTGGGTGTTGGCCGGGCTGGTCAGCCAGACGAGCAGCTCGGCGATGGAGGACGCCGGCTGGTGGTAGTTCAGCGGCATCGGCACGGCGGCGTCCACCATGGCCAGGCCCTCGGGCGAGTCGAGCAGGCCGGCCGTCATCGCCGTGGTGACGGTGCCGGGGGCGACCGCGTTCAGCGGGATGCCCGCTCCCGCCCACGCCGGGGTGACGCTCTCGCGACGGACCCAGCGCGACAGGGCGCGCTTGCTGGACGAGTAGTTGAGGAACCCGGCCTCGGGGGTCGCCGCCAGACGGTCGCCGATCTCGATCGCGCGCGCCTCGTCGCCGGCGAGTGCGGCGTCGACGAGCTCGGGCGACACCGGCTGCAGCGAGGCCATCGACGACACCACGGCGGCGCGCGGCGCATCGGCCAGGCTCAGCGTGGGCTGCAGCGCGGTCAGGAACTCCGTCACGCCGAAGAAGTTGATGGACACCGTCTTCGAGATCGGAGCCGAGATGCCGGCGCAGGCGATGACGGCGTCGATCCCGTCGTCGGCCGCCTCCACCACGGCGCTCGCCGCGGCCAGCCGGCCCTCGTGGGTGGACAGATCCCCGTCGACCTCGGCGCCGGCGAGGTCGACGCCGATCACGGTGTGGCCTTGGGCGCGGAGCAGCTCGGTGGTGGCGGCGCCGATGCCGGATGCGGATCCGGTGACGACATAGGTGCGGGTCATGAGGTTTCCTCCTTGATGGACACGACCGGCGGCGTGCCGGACAGTGCGGTGACGAAGCGGCCGAGCTGGCGGCGGAATCCGTCGATCTCGTCCGGTGACCAGCCTGCGAGCGCATCGTCGACCATCCGATGGCCGGCCTCGACCAGGCGCGCATAGGCCGTCCGGCCCGCGTCCGTCAGGCGCACCTCGACCGTGCGTCCCGAGCGCACGGGGTCGACGACGCCCTGCGTCGCCATGCGGGCGACGAGCTTCGACGTGGTCGGCCGCGACAGTGTCGCGTGCGCGGCCAGGTCGCCGAAGCCCATCGCACCGCCGTTCATCCCGAGCAGGTAGAGCGCGCGGATGGCGGACGGATCGAGGGCGACGTCGACGGCTTCGGCGACCTGACGTTGCAGGTCGCTCTCACTCCATTCCGACACCACCCGGACGAGGGCCAGGTGGATGCCGGCGACGTCTTCGCCGGTGGTCATGTGTCCAGGGTACGCCTCAAAGTTGCCTCAGGCAACAGTTGTGATGTACCCCGCGCTCGCCGTGTCCTCCACGAGCGCGAAGAAGTGTCGACCGCCCGCGCGCCGCGCGCGCCGCCACCGGCGCTGCTGCCCGTCGCCGTAGTCGAGCACGATCCACGCGGGCGCAGGCGTGCCCTGCGGGCCGAGGACGAACGAGCACGCCCCGAGGCCGGGGGAGGCGAGCTCGGCGACGAAGCGGTCGTCCCCGGGGGTGAACGGCGCCGTGTCATGGAGCTCGGCCGGCTGCAGGCGGAGGACGGTGTCGGCGTGTTCCTGGGTCTCCGTGCGGAGCCGGCGCCTCATGCGGCACCGCCCTGGCGTGCCGCCCACTCCCGGGTGTCCCGAAGGCCGTGCGCATCGAGGTAGGCGCGGATCACGTCCGCGGTCAGGCGGATCTGCGCCTCCGTGCCCATCGCCGCCTGCATGACGCCGATCGCGGGCGCCGGCTTGCCGTCCACCCGCTCGAGCGCCTCCCAGACGATGTCCTCGCGGCCGCCGCGGCCGAGGGCGTGCGGCATCGAGGTGAACCCCGTCCTGCGCTGATCAGTGGGTCGTGTCTCTGGCATGCGTGTTCCTCTCTCGGGGCGGATGGGCAGGCTCGCGCCGAGGGACTTGGGTCCCTCGCGAGGCGCACGTCGGACGGCGGGGTGGTCTCCCCGGGGTTGGTGCGCGTGATGGGGTGGCGCGCGCTCCGCCGGCGGCCCGGTGAGGGGCGTGCGGAGCGGTCGGCCTGGCTGGTTGCTGTCCTTCGACGGTACCACGTTATTTTGAGTCATTCAAAAGAAGTGGCGAATCGTCTGCACGCCGGGTGGGGTCCTGAGCGATTGCCGCGTGCGTTTTTCTCCCGTTCAGCGGGAAATTTGACTTCCCTGTGCTTCCGGGTATGGTCGGGGGTTACGCCAGCCAGTCACAAAGGGGAAGCGCCATGTCAGGAAAGTCCACACCGGGTCGCGCAGGGAAGAAGGCGCCGCAGCTCTCGCTCAAGGAGAAGCGGGCGGCGAAGCGCGCGAAGAACGCCCCGAACGAGTTCCTCAAGCCTCGCAAGGGCGCGAAGAGCTGAGGACTCCGGCCCGGTGGGGGTGGCGGTGCTCCGCCGCGCCCACCGGGGCTACCGGGGCGACGGCGACCTGTCAACGGGCCTTGTCCTCAGCGCGGATCCGACGCACTCTGGAGTCCCCGCTACGAGAGGAGCGCGTCATGTCGAATCCGGAAGCCTTCATGTACCCGGACGAGCCGTTGCTGTCGGAGGAGGCTCTGCGGCTCGCGGAGGAGGACGCCGCCGCCGAGGCCGAGGAGGAACCGTCCCGCGAGGGCGTCGCGGCGCATCTCGCCGAACGGGGCGGCGACGACCCCGACGCCCTGCAGGACGTGCCCGCCGGTGGCGCCGGTGCGGACGCCGGTGCCGGAAACGCGGCCCGCGTCGACCCGTCGTCGAAGAACCCGCCGGAGCCCGCCTACGAGTCGACCCACAGCAAGGAGCCGGGTGTCGGTCCGCGGCACGAGGGCGACTGATCCGACGCTCAGCGGAAGAGGCGGGTGATCCCGCTCTCCACCTGCGCGAGCTGGATGAAGACGAGGCCGCGCCAGAGCGGACGCAGCGGTGCCCGCAGTGCCCGTCGCACCGGACCGCGGGGCCCGGTCTCCCACGTGATCGTCGCGCGGAGCTGCGTCCCTCCCGCGGCCGGTTCGAGTGCCATCGTGAGGGTGCGCGGATTCGCATGGGGCGCGTCGGGGTACTCGAAGCGCCAGGTGAGCGCCCCGTCATTTTCGTCCCGGATCACGCAGAGGCGATGGAATTCGGGCTTGCGGCGCAGGGGTCGTCCGTCCGGCGATGTGGTCGGGGCGAACGCCTCCCAGGGGCCGTCACTCCCGGCGGGGAGGACGCCGGCGACGCTCTGCTCCCACTCCGGGAGCCGTTCAGGATCGGCGAGCACCGCCCGGACCTCGGCGTCGGCGGCCGGCACGAACATCGAGCGGGACCCGGTGATCCCCCCGGCGACCGGCTTTCGGCCCGGCTGAGGGGAGCGCGCGGTGCCTTCGACCTCGTCGAGCTGGGCCGTGAGGTCGTCTTCCGTCACGGCCAGCCGGCCGAGGATGGCGGCGATCAGGCCGCTGGGTTCCGCGAGCAGGGCGCGAAGCACGGCGGCGGAGTCCCCGCGGCGACCTCCTTGGGATGCGGCTCGGAGGACCGCGAGGGCACGCTCGGTCCAGTCGTAGCCGTCGGTCTCGTGGAAGACGATCCGACCCGGACCCACCGCCGGGGCATCGATCCCCATGGCGAGGAGCTGCCCCGCGTGCTGCGCCTCGACGGCGGCCCGGGCGGAATCGAGGCGGATCCCGGCCCTCCGGAGCACCTGCCCGCCGGTGTCCGCATCGAGCGTGAGAGCGAGCAGCAGATGATCGATGTCCGCGTCATGCACGCCGAGGCGCGACGCCTCCTCCATCGCCGCGAGCGACAGCGTGTGCATGGTGGCAGCCGCCTGCGTGAACCGGCTCATGCGTTCCTCCGCGGCACCGGGATGGTCGGATCGATGCGGCGGCTGTGCTTCTTGTGCACGGCCTGCCGCGTGACGCCGAGGGCATCCGCGATGGTCTGCCAGCTCATTCCGGCGCGGAGCGCGGCCTCCACCTGACGCAGCTCGAGCGCGTCGGCGAGGGTCCGCAGCGAAGCCACGGCGCGCAGCCCGGCACGCGGATCGGTCGTGTCCGCCGCGGTGCGGGCGATGTCGAGGGACTCCATGCTGTCAACCTACGTTGCTTGCCGAGGCTCTGTCAACCCGGGTTGCTCCAGGGCCCCTCGACGTGCCCGTCAGGCGCTGGAGGGGTGCAGCACGACCTTGATGCAGCCGTCCTTCTTCTCCTGGAACGTCCGGTACAGCTCCGGGGCGTCCTCCAGCGCCGCGTGATGCGTCGTCAGATCCATCACGCCGAGCGGGTCGGATGGGTCCTCGACGAGGGGGAGGAGGTCGTCGATCCAGTTCTTCACGTTGCACTGCCCCATCCGCAGGCTGATCTGCTTGTCGAACAGGGTCTTCATCGGCAGGATGTCGGCGTCGCCCGCATACACACCGCTCAGCGAGACCGTGCCGCCTCGGCGGACGGCGTCGATCGAGGCGTACACCGCCGCGAGCCGGTCGACACCGGCCTTGTCGAGCATCTGCCGCGCTGCGGGATCGGGCAACAGGCCCACCGCTTTCTGCAGGAACTCCACTCCGCTGTTGCCGTGCGCTTCCAGCCCCACCGCATCCACCACGGCGTCGGCGCCACGGCCTTCCGTGGCATCGCGGATCTCCTCGACGGTCGTGTCGGTGAGGTCGAGCGTCTCGATGCCGTGCCGCTCGGCCATCGCGCGCCGCTCCGCCACCGGTTCGACCGCGATGACGCGGTGGCCGCGGTGGCGGGCGATCCGGCTGACGAACTGTCCGACGGGTCCGAGGCCCATCACCGCGAGGGTGCCGCCTTCGGGGAGCTGCGCGTACTCCACGCCCTGCCACGCCGTCGGCAGGATGTCGCTGAGGAAGAGGTAGCGCTCATCGGGCAGGTCCGGCGCCACCGGGATGTGGTTGTAGTCCGCCAGCGGCACGCGGAGGTACTCCGCCTGCCCGCCGGGGACCTGGCCGTAGAGCTTGGTGTAGCCGAAGAGCGCCGCGCCGCTGCCGTACTTGCGCACCTGGGTCGTCTCGCACTGCGATTGCAGCCCGCGGAGGCAGAAGAAGCACACGCCGCAGGCGATGGTGAAGGGGATCACCACGCGATCGCCCGGCTTCAGCTTCGTGACGTTCGCACCGACCTCCACCACGACGCCCATCGGCTCGTGTCCGAGGATGTCTCCACGGTCGAGGAACGGCCCCAGGAGCTCGTAGAGGTGCAGATCGGAGCCGCAGATGGCCGACGAGGTGATCCGGATGATGGCGTCCGCCGGCTGCTGGATCACCGGGTCGGCGACCTCCTCCACCGTCACGTTCCGCTTGCCCTGCCAGGTGAGTGCCTTCATCATGTCCTCCACGTCTCGATGTCCGTCGTCCCTCCACGCTCTCGGGCGCGCCGCAGCATGGCCACCCGGTTGACAGGCCCTGGACGACGTGCGACCCCGGGACTCAGTGGAACGGGCAGCCGCGCCCGGAAGCGGCGGCGCGCACCCGCGCTCCGGACGTGGGCTTGGTGGGCAGGCGGCGGCGATTCACGTCGAGCCCCTCGTCGAGCACCGTCAGCTCCGGGTCGCTCAGGACGGCGACGGCGGCGGAGAGCCCGGCGATGACGAGCTTCTCGCCGGGGCAGCGGTGACCGGTGGCGACGTCGCCCCCGCCTTGGGGGACGAAGGTCGTGATCTCCTCGTAGTCGTCCACGTCGGTGAACCGCTCGGGGGCGAAGCGCTCCGGGTGGGACCACGACCGCTCGTCGGTGTTCGTGCCGAGGATGTCGAGGACGACCCGGCCGCCCTCCGGGACCGTGACGCCGTCGATCTCGACCTCGGCGATGGTGCGACCAGGCAGCATCGGCACGAACAGTCCGGTCCGCCGCACCTCCTGCGCGACCAGGACGGCCAGCGTGCCCCCGACCAGGGCGCCGCGCTCCGTCGTCTCCGCTGCGATCCGGGTACGCCACTCGGGGTGGTCGTGCAGCTGCTTCGCGGCGAAGGCCACGAACCGCGCGGCGGCGATCATCGGGCGGATGCTGTTCTGCAGCTCGACGCCGGCCACCTGGGCGGGCAGCAGCTCGCCGTTCTCGTCGCGATGCGAGGCCCACAGGGCGAGCGCGGTGCCTTCCGGCGCTGCCAGATCGCCGGCGCGGACGGCTTCGATGAGGCGACGCGCGTGCCGGTCCGAGAAGATCCGGTTCGCGAAGGCCTCGACGTAGGCGGGGGAGTAGGGGGCGCCGAACCCGTCCACGATCTGCGCGAGGCGCGCGGCCCAGCGGGTCTGCGCCGCCGCCGTCCCCGGCAGTCCGGCCCAGCGCATCATGGCGCGCCCGAAGGCGCCGACGGCCGCGTCGTAAGCGCTGCGGGTGCCGCCGGCGCGCCAGTCCTCACGCTCGGCCGCCCATTCCCGTTCGAGGAACGGTGTGAGCCGTTCGACCTGCGTATCCTCGTACGCGGCTTCGACGAAGGTGGCCTTGCGGTGGCGGTGGGCGGTGCCGTCGAGCGCGTGCACGGACCCGTGCCCGAACAGGGGCTCGCGGACGATCCCCGGCATGGCGCCGGCGCGGGCGATGCGGCTCTCGTCGTAGAACAGCTCCACCCCCTCGGCACCGCGGACGAAGGCCGCCGGGTGCCCGAGGAGGCGCATCGGGGCCGACCGGGCGCCGGGGCGGGCTCGACGCCAGATGTGCTCGCCGAAGTCGTAGCCGCGGGTGAGCAGCGACGGCGAGTCCTCGTGCAGGACCGCGTCGACACCGTCGGACAGTCGGGAAGTCAGTCGCTGAAGCATGATGCGACCCTGACACGGGATCTCGACGGGGCCCAGGGGGAAGCATCCTCGAGACGTTTGTGCTAGCCGGACGGTCGGCTCTGCGGATGTCAAGCACCTGTCCGACCGTCTTCCGGAGCGCGCAGGATGAGGTCGGAACGGAGGAACCATGGCCACCAACACCCGCGACCTGACGTGCACCACCCATGACGTGTTCCGCGTGCTGGCGAACGGCTGGCTCTACCCCGCGTGGGTGGTCGGCGCCTCCCGCATGCGCGACGTGGACGACTCCTGGCCCGCGGCCGGGGCCCAGCTGCACCATTCGGTCGGCACGTGGCCCGCGCTCCTGGACGACACCACCGAACTGGTGGAGTGGCACCCGCCGCACCGTGCGGTCATGCGGGCGCGCGGCTGGCCGGTGGGAGAGGCGCAGGTGACGATCCGCGCGCGGACGACCCCGAGCGGATGCCAGGTGCGCATCGATGAGGAGCCGGTCAAGGGCCCGGCGACGATCCTGCCCCGGTTCCTGACCACGCCGATGCTCCGCTGGCGGAATGCGGAGACGCTGCACCGTCTCGGCTACCTGGCCGAGGGCCGCGCCTCCTGACGCGGGCTCTGTGCATCAGGCTCCGGCGCGCATGAACTCCTCGGCGGCGCGCACCTGCTCCGCCGAGGGGCGGATGCCGGTGTAGAGGACGAACTGCTCCAGCGCCTGTCGAGTCGCGACCTCGGCTCCCGAGATCACGGCCTTGCCTGCAGCGCGCCCGGCCGCGATGAGCGGCGTCTCGGCGGGCAGCGCGACGACGTCGAACACGACCGCGGCGGCGTCGATGGCCGGCTCCGGGAAGGCGAGGGTGTCGGCCTCCGCACCTCCGGCCATGCCGAGCGGGGTGACGTTCACGATCACGTCGGCCCTCGCGTCTCCGACCTCGGCGCGCCAGGCGAACCCGTACAGCTCGGCGAGGGCGCGGCCCGCCGTCTCGTTCCGGGCGACGATGGTCACGTCCGTGAAGCCGGCGTCGCGGAACGCGGCGGCCGTCGCCTTCGCCATGCCGCCCGAACCCCGGAGGAGGACCGACGACTCCGGGTCGAGGTCGTTCTCCGCGATCAGCTGCGCGATCGCCGAATAGTCGGTGTTGTGGGCCGTGAGGACGCCGTCGTCGTTCACGATCGTGTTGACGGAGTCGATGGCCTGTGCCGAGGGGTCCATGCGGTCGACGAGCGCGATGACGTCCTCTTTATAGGGCATCGAGATCGCGCACCCGCGGATGCCGAGGCCGCGCACCCCCGCGATGGCCTGCGCCAGATCGGTCGGCGCGAACGCCTTGTAGATCCAGTTCAGACCGAGGGCCTCGTACAGGTGGTTGTGGAAGCGCGTGCCGTTGTTGCTCGGCCGTGCGGACAGCGAGATGCAGAGCGTCATGTCCTTGTTCAGCATGGTCACCGAATCAGGCTACCCCTGCGTCTGTCAAGGTCCATGGCGGGAGATCGCGTCCTCCCCTATGGTGAAAGTGCATGCAAGGGGATCGATCGTCTACGCCTCTCCCCAGGAGGCGGAGGCCCTCCCCACGGGCCGGGCGATCCGTGCATGCGATTGGGCCCTCTCGAGTAGTTCAGTCCCCAATGAACTCCTCGAGAGGGCCGCTACCCGGCCGTCCGCCACGAAGATTTTCAAATTTGTCCCCCAAAAGGGGGACAAGAAGCGCGCGGAGGGGTTAGGCTGTTTCTGACGCACCCTCCGGTCGTCTTCGGCCCTCATCGCTCCCCCCGCGGTGAGGGCCACACCATTTTCCGGGCGCGTCCGCTCATGCAACATTTGGATTACCTTCTCGCAACGGCTATTCCGCCGGGGGTCCCCTCCACTAGCGTTAGCGATGTCGGTGCACCCCTGCGTCGGCTTCTACATCAGCAGAACAGGCAGTACATGAGCACCCAGGGCACGGTCAAGTGGTTCAACTCGGAGAAGGGCTTCGGCTTCATCTCCCCCGACGACGGAGGCGCTGACGTCTTCGCGCACTACTCCGCCATCCAGTCATCCGGCTACCGCTCTCTCGAAGAGAACCAGCGGGTCGAGTTCGATGTGGCGCAGGGTCCCAAGGGCCTGCAGGCAGAGAACATCCGCCCCGTCTGAGGCGGAAGCAACACCGGGAACTCCCCGTCGGATCCACGCGCAGGCGCTGACCCGGCGGGGAGTTTCGTCTTCCCTGACGGCCCTGGAGCCGGTCAGGGCAGCAGGAGTGCGCGCAGCTCGTCGACGGTCGAGACGCGGAACGCCGCGTCGTCGCCCTCGTGCGGGTCGCTGAAGCCCCAGCCGACGAAGATCACGGGCACGCCGTTGGCGAGACCGCCCTCGACGTCGTGGTGCCGGTCGCCGACGAGGACCGGGCGGGAGGTGTCGGCACCGAGCGCGCGCAGCCGTCGCAGCGCCTCGGCCACGATGTCGGTCTTGGACGCGAGCGTGGCCTCGTCCGGCGTGGCGCCCACGGTCGTGAGGAACGACGGCCGCAGTCCGAAGTGATCCACCAGGGCGTCGACCTGGTTCTCGGGCTTCGAGCTCGCCGTCGCCTGGGGGACTCCCGCCGCGTGCAGGTCATGGATCAGCTCGGCGACCCCCGGATACGTCTGCACGTCGGTCGTGTACCCGTCCGCCTTGCCGAGGGTGCGGTAGAACGCCACCGCCTCGGCCGACTGCTCCGGCGTCATCCCCGCCTGGTCCTGGAAGGACTGGAACATGGGAGGGCCGATCCAGTGCACGAGCTCCTCGCGCGTCGGCGCCGGGTGGCCGAAGTGCGTCAGGGCGATGTTCAGGCGACGCAGGATCCCGACCGAGGCGTCGACGATGGTCCCGTCGACGTCCCAGAGCACACACGAGTAAGGCGAAGAGGGCATGCCTCCAGCCTAGGGTCCCGCGAACGGGTGCCCGCCCGTCCTGCACAGGTGTGCACGAAACGGGTTCATCCACCGAACGCGTGAACACCCTTCACGCCGATCTAGAGTCGTGACAGCGGCGGGATCACGGGTGAGAATGGGGGCATGTACGTGTCGGTGGAAGTCATCACGATGCTGGCGACGGCCGCGACGACTCTCGTCGCGATCATCAGCGGATTCGGCTGGATGATCGGTCGGATGGACACGCGGTTCGCCGCGGTGGACGCGAAATTCGACCGGATCGAGCACGAGCTCACCGAGGTCAAGATCGCGATCGCGCGGCTGGAGGGTCCGCGGCCGCGACTGGTCTCGACGCGCTGAGGTCAGAAGAGGCGGGGGATGCCCGACTCGATGCCCTTCATGTCGTCGTAGTCGAGCACGAGGCACCGGATGCCGCGATCCTCGGCGAGGACGCGGGCCTGCGGCTTGATCTCCTGGGCGGCGAACACGCCCTGCACCGGGGCGAGGTGGGGGTCGCGTCCCAGGAGCTCGAGGTAGCGGGTGAGCTGCTCGACGCCGTCGATGTCGCCGCGGCGCTTGACCTCGACCGCGATCGCCACGCCGTCGGCGTCGCGCACCAGCAGGTCGACCGGGCCGATGGCCGTGGGGTACTCGCGCCGGACCAGGGTGGCGCCCTCGGCGACGCGGTCCACCTGTTCCGCGAGCAGCCGCTGCAGGTCGGCCTCGACGCCGTCCTTCTGCAGACCGGGGTCGATCCCGAGCTCGTGGCTGGAGTCGTGGATGACCTCGTAGATCTGCACGCGGAGGGCATCGCCGGTCTTCTTGTGGGTCACGCGCCACACCTCGACGACGCCGGCGCCGGCCTCCTCCTCGCCCGGTTCCTCGGTCGCGAGCACACACGGCGGGCTCATCCAGTTCAGCGGCTTGTAGCTGCCGCCGTCGGAGTGCACGAGCAGACTCCCGTCACCCTTGTGCACGAGCAGGCGGGTGGCGAGCGGAAGATGGGCGTTGAGTCGGCCGGTGTAGTCGACCGAGCAGCGGGCGATGACGAGACGCACCCGACGAGCCTACTTCGTCGTCGCCGGTCACGCGGTCAGAGGAACGCATCGAAGAGTCCGAGCTCCGTCGCGGCCGAGCGGGCGATGAGGAAGCCGATGATGCCGATGATCCACGCCGTGTTCTCCGCGCCCGTCCGCTCCATCCAGGCAGCGAAGCGCTCCAGCGGACGCTGCACGAGCGGGGCCGCCACGAGTCGGAGCACGAGGAGCACGAGCGCCGGGGCGATCATCAGCGCGCAGTACCCGGCGAGGGAGAGCACCCGGAGCGGCGTGTCGACGCCGGCGTCCGCGAGCATCGTCATCGCCACGATGTACGGGAGCATCGTCGCGACCTCCACGAGCCCCGCGGCGATGGCGACGGCCATGACCGCGAACCCCCGAGTCTGCGGGTCGAGCAGGCGTTCCCGCCACCGAACGATCCGACCGGGACGCGCAGCGGCCGTCGCGGCGGCGGACGGAACGGGAGGGGATGCCGGGGCGTTCGGCCCGGACAGCGGTTCGCCGGCCGGTCCGCCGGGGCCGGTCGCCGCGGTGGTGGCCGCGGGCGCTCCGACCGGCGCCGCCTCCGCAGGCTTCGTCGGCATCACGAAGGCGGTGACGAGCAGCGCGGCACCGACGACGAGACGGGTGATCATGCCCGCGGGAGAGCTCAGGAAGTCGGAGGCGACGTCGACGAGGTTCACCAGCCCCCAGAGGAAGAGGAGCCCGACCACGAGATAGAACACGGCGATCGTCGCGAGATAGAGGAGGATCCGTCCGGCGCGTACGCGTCCGGGGTGCAGGAGGAGGAAGACCGGGATGAGCAGCGTCCCGACGCTCAGACCGTCGATGAGCGCGAGCACGGCGAGGGAGAGGGGCAGCGGCAGCCCGCCGAAGAGTTCCATGCTTCCACGATCCCGGCGGCACGCCGAGCGCGGATCGGGCGAAAGTCGGGGTCGTCCGGATGCCCTCATCCTTTGGTCGGATGCGACGCCGATCGCGCCGTGGTTGCATGAGGACATGCACGATCCGGCCGACGGAGGGCCCGCCGCCTGGTACCGGCGGCACCGGTGGTGGGTGGACCCGCTGGGCATGGCCGCTCTCGCGACGGTCATGGCGGCGCTCGGGTTCCACGGCATCTGGGGACCCTTCTCCCTTCTACCGGAGGACGTCTCGCCGTGGTGGGCCCTGGTTCTCGCGATCCCGGCCTGCGCTCTCGCGCTCGGCAAGCGGCGTCATCCGTGGACGGTGCTCGCGCTCGTCGCCGGGCTCTTCGTCGCCGACCTCCTCACCGTCGGCGGCGTCGGGACACTCGTGGTGCTGCTGGATGTGCTGTGGACGGCGGCCTTCCTCGCCGGCCCACGCGGGCGCCGCGTGCTGCTCGTGCTCCTGGGCGCGGCGACCGTCGTCCTCTTCCTCGCCGCCCTGCTCCTCTCGGCGGCGACGCCCGCGGTCGCGGTCCTGTTCGCGGTGCAGTTCGGCGCGATCTTCGGTACGGACTACTGGTGGGCGGTGGCGGTGTCGCAGGCGCACGAGTTGGCCGACCTGCACCGTCAGCGGGCGGAGGACGCCGCAGCGACCGCCGCCCGAGATCGGGCACAGGCCGTGCAGCGCGAGCGCGAGGCGATGGCGCGCGAACTCCACGATGTGGTGGCGGGGCACGTGATGGCCATGGCCATCCGGGCGGAGGCGGCGCTCGCCGCGCCCGCGGCACGGTCGGACGATCGCGCCGCGCTGCAGGCCGTGCGCGATGCCGGGCTGGACGCGCACGGAGCCCTGCGCACCATGATCGGGGTGCTGCGCCGCGGCGACGGGGCGCTCGCGCCGACCCCGGGATGGGCCGACCTCGAGGGCCTCGCCGCGGAGGCCCGACGCTCGGGCTTGGACGTGCGCCTCGCCGTCGAGGATCCGGGTGCGCTCGGCGGCGGCGGAGAGCAGGCGGTCGTGCGGGTGGTGCGTGAGGCGTTGGGGAACTGCGTCCGCCATGCGAACGGCGCCGTGGTCGACGTGGCCATCGGCCCTGTCGACGGTCAGGCGCACGTGACGGTGCGGTCGCGAGGCGGCGCGCCGACCGTCACCGCCGGGCAAGGCGGCGAGGGGTGGGGGCTGCAGATGCTTCGCGAGCGCATCACCGCGCTGGGCGGGACGTTCCGGGCCGGTGCGGAACCCGACGGCTGGCTGGTCGAGGCGCGACTGCCGGTGGGGGGCCGGGCATGACCGCACCGACCGTGCTGCTCGCCGACGACCACGGCGCGATCCGGGCCGGCCTGCGCATCATGCTGGAGACGCACGACATCACGGTCGTCGGGGAGGCCGCCGACGGCGAGGTGGCCGTGCGCAACGCCGCAGCGCTCCGGCCGGATGTCGTCCTCATGGATCTGCGCATGCCGGGACGCGACGGGGTCTCGGCCACCCGCGAGATCGTCGAGCGCGGACTGGGGGATGTGCTCGTCCTGACGAGCTTCGACGAGGACGAGCTCGTGCTCGCGGCGATCCGGGCGGGAGCGGTCGGATTCCTCCTGAAGACGGTCGACGCGCCGACTCTCGTCCAGGCGGTGCGTGCTGTCGCCGCCGGAGAGGGAGCGCTGGATCCGCGGGTCACACGCCGCGCGCTCGCCGCGGTGGCGGCGTCCACCCCGGAGCCGGCGCCGATGACGACGTTCGCGCTGCCGGAGCTGACGCCCCGGGAGCGCGACGTCCTCGACGGGATCCTGCAGGGGTGGTCGAACGCCCAGCTCGCCGCGCGCCTGCGGATCTCCGTCCCGACGGTGAAGACGCACGTCTCGAACGTCCTCACCAAGCTCGGCGCGCGCAGCCGGTCGCACGCGGCCGCGCTCGTCCGCGGGGTCGAGGACTGAGTCAGCCCTCGACGGTCGGAACCGCCGGAGCCTTCTCCTCCGCGCGGAGCGGGCGGGCGGCGCCGGAGAAGAGCCCGGAGAGCACCACGAGCGCGACGAGGATGAAGAGCGTATTGAGCAGTCCGATGTGCTCGCTGATGACCCCGAGCACGGGCGGGCCGCCGAGGAACGCCACGTAGCCGATGGTCGCCGCCGCGCTCACCCGTGCTGCGGCCTTGGCGGGATCGTCCGCGGCGGCCGACATGCCGAGGGGGAAGCCGAGCGACGCGCCGATGCCCCACAGCGCCGCGCCGACGAGGACCAGCGGCAGCGTGGGCGCGAGGATGAACAGCAGGATTCCGGTGGCGGCGGTCGCGGCCAGGATGCGCAGCACCAGCACCCGGCCGAAGCGGTCGACCAGCGGTCCACCGAAGAGGCGGACCACGGTCATGCCGACGGAGAAGACCGCCAGGGCGACGGCCCCGGTGCCCTCCGCGAAGCCGTGTCCCTGCTCCGTGCCCAGGGCGATCCAGTCGTTGGCTCCGCCCTCCGCGAAGGACATGCCGAGCATGACGGTTCCCAGCAGATACGTGCGCGGTTCGCGCCAGGCCTCGAGCGCCGTGTGCATCCGCTGGCGGAACGGAGGCTTCTCGTGGTCCTCGGGGTCGAGCGCGGCCTCGCGGACGGGCACCTGGAAGAAGCAGACGACGGCGATCACGGCGATGAGGACGCCCATCGACACCGCGTGCGTGCCGACGTCGACCTGGAGGGCCGCGGCGAGGGCGCCGATGCCGGCGCCGAGCACGGTGCCGAAGCTGAAGAACGCGTGGAAGACCGGCAGGATGGTGCGGCCCATCTGCTGCTCGATGGCGGTGGCCTCGACGTTCATCATGACGTCGACGCAGCCGTTGCCGAAGCCGAAGAGCACCATGCCGATGAGGACGACCGGCACGGAACCGAAGACGGTCGCGCCGAGGCCGACGAGCGCGATGCCCGTGGCGAACGTGAGCATCGCCAGGAGCATCCCGCGCCGCGCACCGGTCCGGGCCATGACGGCGGGGCTGGTCGAGATGCCGAGGATGGACGCCACGCCCATGCCCAGGAGGATCAGGCCGACCTGCGCATTGTCGAGGTCGAGCGCCTCCTTGATCCCGGGCACGCGGGAGGCCCAGGTCGCGATCGAGAGGCCGCTGGCGAGGAAGATGGCGAAGATCGCGGTGCGCCAGCGCACGAACTGCGAACGGGAAAGGGCGGTGTCCATGGCGGACAGCCTATCGAATCGATTCGACCTTGCGCGACCGAACCGGGTTATCCTCGGAGTATGACCAGGGAGACGCCGCGCCGGCCCACGATCGCCGATGTGGCTCGCGAGGCGGGGGTCGCCACCTCGACCGCGTCGGTCGTCTTCAGCGGCAAGGCCAAGGTCGCACCCGCCACCCGCGACCGGGTGCTGGCCGCCGCGACCGACCTCGGCTACACGGGGCCCGACCCGCGCGCCGCCTCCCTCCGCCGCGGACGCAGCGGCATCGTGGCGGTGGTCCTCGAGGGGCATCTGCGCGCCGCCTTCCTCGACCCCGTGACGACCGCCATGATGGACGGCCTCACCGACGGCCTGGCCGACCTCAGCGCCGGAATCCTCCTCATGCGCGACGAGCCGGGCGAGGACGGCTCGGCCATCGCGAGCGCCCCCGTCGACGCGGTGGTGCTCATCGGCTGCTCGGGGCGCACCCGCGCGTCCCTGGAGATCGTGCGCGGACGGGGTCTCCCGGTCGTCGTCATCGAGGGGGACGCGGGGCTCGACGTCCCGCGCATCACCCTGGACAACGTCGCCGCCTCCGCCGAGATCGCCCGGCACATGCGCGACCTCGGACACCGGGACGTCGCGCTCGTCACGCTCTCGCTGGACGCCGAGCGCGAGCGCACCCTCATCACGCCGGAGCGTCTGGCCCGCGCCACCGTCGACGTGACGGTCGACCGCCTCGCCGGCATGCGGGAGGTCTTCCCGGACGCACCGGCGATCTCGGCCTCGGGCAGCCTCATCGACGAGGGCATCCTCGTCGGGCGGATGCTGCTCGCCGATCCCTCCGCCCGCCCGACCGCCGTGCTCGCGCAGAGCGACCTGCTGGCCGTCGGTGTGATCCGCGCCGCGGAGGAGCTCGGACTCCGCGTTCCCGAAGACCTCTCGGTCGCGGGTTTCGACGGCATCCCCCTCGACGGCCTCGGCGACCTCACCCTCACCACGAGCGTGCAGCCGGCGGTGGAGAAGGGCAGGGCGGCGGGAGAGCAGGTCGCCAGGATGCTGCGCGGTGAGCCGGGCATCACGCAGGACCTGCACTGCGTCTTCCGCGCCGGCACCACGACCGCGCCGCCTCCGTCGCGCTGACCGCGCGCACCGGTCAGGAGCGAACGGGTCCGAGGGGAAGCGTCGCCGGGGCGTAGTCGAGGATGCGGTATCGCCCGCACGCGATGACGGCTGTCGGGGCCGCAGCGGTCGGCAGGTTCCACGCCACCGTCTGCGCGTCCTCGACGAGGAACGACACCTCCCCCGCCGCGAAGTCGCGGCGGTCCACCAGCCACGCGTACCCGTGGAGCTCGTGGTCGACCTGCACGAGCCGGGCCGGGTCGGTCGCGTGCAGCTTCGGCAGCCGCACGGTCCAGAACTGTCCTGCCCCGGTGCGCCCCGACGAGTCCACCCAGTCCGTGACGCAGGCGAGGTCGGGGTCGGGAGCGCTCGCCGCCTGGACGATGCGGGGTACGGACGCGGAGCCGCCGACGAGGAGGACGACGGCGACGACGGCGGAGACGACCCGCGTCAGCGTGGCTCGCCGCGTCCGGACGCGCGGCAGGGTGAGGAGAGCCAGGATCGGGGCGAAGACGAGCGGCTGCAGGTATCGCGCCGCGTGCGTCCCCGCCGCGATGCCGCCGACGAGCACGATGAGCGGGAGTGCCCAGGCGGCCGTGGCCACCAGGCGGTCACCGGCGTCCGACGCGTGGGCCGTCCGCACGACCGCGAGCAGCGTCAGCGCCAGGACGGCGACCGTGCCGAGCACCCCGCCGGGGGACGACAGCCGATCGATCGCGAGGTCGGCGTAGTACGCGGCGGAGTGGATCCATTCCGCGGGCTGGATGTAGCCCGCGCCGGAGTTCGCGATCCATGCCGAGAAGGGAATGCGACCGAGGAAGCCGAGGATGCTGCCCCCGACCAGCGCGGCGATCAGCGCGAGACCCCGGCGCCGGACCGCGAGAGTGGTGAGACAGAAGCCGCCCAGGACGAGGGAGAGCGGCACCGTGGCCCAAGCGGCGAACAGCGGATTGCTCAGGGTCGCCACCGTCGCGACCATCCCCAGAGACACGGGCAGTGCCGCACCCTTGCGGGGGCGATCGAGGAAACGCCGACACAGGCCGACGGCGAGCAACACGCCCACGACGGTCGCGGAGTAGTACGTGGTCGTCAGCATCAGCGATGCGAGTTCGAGCGCGTCGCGGGACGGCGAGGACTCCGTGGCGATGAGGAGACAGAACACGGCGAGGGCGCCGACCGACCAGGCGACCGGTGCGCGACCCTCGACGCGCCGCCCGGCGACGAGCCGGATCGCCCCGTAGAGCGCGAGGACGTTGACCACCGCATTGACCGCCAGCACGCCGTTCACGTCGAACGGCAGCACGGCATCGAGGGCCGTGAACACCGCGATCTCGGGGAGGAAGAGCACGCTGGACAGCGCCCAGTCGCCCCCACCCCCATCCAGGATCGATCGGCCGACGAGGGCCACGATCAGCGAGTCCCCGTCGTCGAACATCAGGATCGATCGGGGTGACGTCGCCAGGTGTCCCACGGCGAGCAGCGCCAGCGCCAGCGCGGCCGCCCACCCCGCCAGCTCGCGCCCCCAGACCCGCCGCATGCGACCACTCTGACACGCGATCTCGAAGCTCGCGGGGCCGACAGGCGCCTCGGCCCGGTAAACTGTACGGAGACCGCCCGCCTGAGCCACACGGCCGACGAGCCCCGAGGAGCCGCGTATATGCTGATGCTCCTCGCAGTGTTCCTTCTCGGGTCGCTCTTGATGCCCGTCCTGGTGCGCTGGCTGGGAGCTCAGGCTTTCGCCGTCGCCGCCCTCGTCCCGGCCGCAGCGTTCGTGCATGCACTCGTGCTCACGCCGCAGGTGCTCGACGGCCCCGTGCCGTTCGTCTCCGTGCCGTGGATCCCGCAGCTCGGACTGAACCTGTCCATGAACATGGACGTCCTCGGGTGGGTCCTCACGCTCATCGTCACGGGCGTCGGCGCGCTGGTGCTCCTCTACTGCCGCTGGTACTTCCACGACGAGGCCGCCGGCATCGGGCAGTTCGCGGGCGTCCTCCTCGCGTTCGCGGGGGCGATGTACGGTCTGGTCCTCACCGACGACCTCGTGATGCTCGTGATGTTCTGGGAGGCCACGAGCATCCTCTCCTATCTCCTCATCGGTCACTACCGCCGCCGCGCCGCCAGCCGACGCGCCGCGCTGCAGGCCCTCCTCGTGACCACCCTGGGCGGACTGGTGATGTTCGTCGGCGTCGTGCTGCTCGTCGTCGACACCGGGACGTCGAGCATCCGGGAGATCCTCGCCATCGCGCCGACCGGCCCGATCGTCGATGCGGCGATCGTCATGCTCCTGATCGGCGCCATCAGCAAGTCGGCGCTGTTCCCCTTCCACTTCTGGCTGCCCGGCGCCATGGCGGCCCCCACCCCGGTCAGCGCCTACCTGCACGCGGCGGCCATGGTGAAGGCAGGCATCTACCTCATCGCCCGCTTCGCGCCCATCTTCGCCTTCAGCCCGACGTGGCGGCCGATCGTGCTCACGCTCGGCATCCTCACCATGCTGCTCGGCGGCATCCAGGCGCTGCGGGAGACCGACCTCAAGCGCGTGCTCGCGTTCGGCACCGTGAGCCAGCTCGGCTTCTTCGCGGTCGTCGTCGGCTACGGCACGCAGGCGGCGGCGCTCGCCGGCATCGCCCTCGTGATCGGGCACGCGCTGTTCAAGTCGGCGCTGTTCCTCATCGTCGGCGTGATCGACCGGCAGCTCTCCACCCGTGACGTGACCGAGCTCTCCGGCGTCGGCCGCCAGGCACCGGTCATGGCCACGGCCGCGTTCATCGCCGTGGCGTCGATGGCCGGCGTGGCCCCGACCATCGGATTCGTGGCGAAGGAATCGACGCTCACGGCACTCCTGGACGACGCCCTCGGCGGCTCGGTGTGGGGCCTCGTCGCCCTGATCGGCGTCGCTCTCGGATCCATGCTCACTGCGGCATATGGCGTCCGCTTCCTCTGGGGCGCGTTCTGGACCAAGCGCGATGCCGACGGACAGCGGCAGCCGGACACGGTCTGGCCCGACCCCCCGGTGGGTTTCCTCTCCGCGCCGATCATCCTCGCCGGAGTGACGCTCGCCGCGGGTATCGGCGCCCCGGCCCTCGACGTCGCCCTGCAGCCGTATGCGCTGACCGCGACCCCGGGACTCGACCACGAGGGGGCAGCCGTCGAGGGACCTGGTCACCTCGCCCTCTGGCACGGCCTCGAGCCCGCTCTCGGCATCTCGATCCTGTCGATCCTGCTCGGCATCGGACTCTTCCTGCTCACGCGCCGGACCGGGTGGGACCGCCGCCCCCGCCTGCTGCCGTTCACCGCCGCCGACGCCTATTACGTGGTGATGCGCGGCATCGACAGGCTCTCGGTGCTGAGCACGACGCTCACCCAGCGCGGCTCGCTGCCCGTCTACGTGGGGACGATCTTCGTCGTCTTCGTCGCCGCCGAGGTCACCGCGCTGGTGGCGAGCGACATCGACCGCTACCAGCTCTCGCTGTGGCACACGCCGGCCCAGCTCGCCGTCGCCCCGATCATGGCCGTCGCCGGCGTCGTGGCGGTGCGTGCGCGCAAGCGCTACACCGGCGTCGTGCTCGCCTCGGTCACCGGTCTGGGCATGGTCGTGCTCTTCGCCACCAGCGGGGCACCGGATCTCGCGCTCACCCAGATCCTCGTCGAGACGGTGACGATGGTGACCTTCGCGCTCGTCCTGCGCCGACTGCCGGCGCGCATGGGCGAGCACAACGCCTCCGTGAGCCGCATCCCGCGCGCTCTCCTCGGCATCGGCGTCGGCCTCACCATGGCGTTCGTCGCCGTCGTCGCGACCCAGTCCCGCGTGGCGGACCCGATCTCGGCGATCTTCCCGGAGATCGCGTACGAGATCGGCCACGGCAAGAACGTGGTCAACGTGGCGCTCGTCGACCTCCGCGGCTGGGACACGATGGGCGAGCTCTCCGTGCTCGTGCTCGCCGCGACCGGTGTCGCCTCACTCGTGTTCGTCACGCACCGCGCCGATCTCCTCGCCGCCACGAAGACCCTGCCCCGCTCGGTGCGGAAGTCCGCGCGCAGTCGGCCACTCGTGGAGACCACGGACGGCGTGCGGTTCCAGACCGCGGAGAACCGCTCGGCGCCGCGCGCCTGGCTCGTCGGTGGCCAGAAGATGAAGCCCGAGAACCGGTCGATCCTGCTCGAGGTCATCGTCCGCATCCTGTTCCACACGATCATCGTCGTGTCGATCTTCCTGCTCTTCGCCGGGCACAACCTCCCCGGCGGCGGCTTCGCGGGCGGGCTCGTCGCCGGCATGGCGCTCGTCATGCGCTACATCGCGGGAGGGCGCTGGGAGCTGGGCGCTGCGGCGCCGACCGATGCCGGTCGCCTCCTCGGCACGGGTCTGATCCTCGCCGTGGGCACCGCGGTCGTGCCGCTGTTCTTCGGCCTCGCGCCGCTCACCAGCACCTTCTGGGAGTGGGAGATCCCCGGCATCGGGCACATGGAGTTCGTCACCTCGACCATCTTCGACATCGGCGTGTACCTCGTCGTGATCGGACTCGTCCTCGACGTGCTCCGCAGCCTCGGTGCGGAGGTCGACCGACAGGCCGCGCTCCGCCCCGGCGAGAGCACCGCCGTCGACTTCTCCTCGCGGACCGGGGGGAACGGCTGATGGACGTCTCGCTCGCCCTCATCGCGATCATGGCCGTGCTCTTCGCCTGCGGCGTGTACGCGATGCTGGAGCGCAGCCTCACCCGCGTCCTCATCGGTTTCCTCCTGCTCGGCAACGCCACGAACCTCCTGCTGCTCATCGTGATGGGCGTGCCGGGCAACGCGCCGTTCTTCGGCACCGAGGGCGACCTGAGCGACCCGCTGCCGCAGGCCCTGACGCTCACCGCCATCGTCATCACGTTCGCAGTCTCCGCGTTCCTGCTCGCGCTCATCTACCGGTCGTGGCAGCTCGGCCAGGCGGACACGGTCGAGGACGACGAGGCCGACATCGCGCTGCGCGAGCGCACCGACGCCGACGAAGACCTCATGGACGACGAGTCCGAGTCGGGCGACGACGACGCCACCACCGACTTCGTGGGCGTGCAGACCGCTCCGATCACCGTCCTGCACATGCGCGACAACCCGGCGATCCACGATGACGCGCCGTACGACGCGCCCTTCGTCCCCGAGCCGGAGCCCGAACCCGATGGCGCCGCCGACGGCGCTGCAGACCGGGACGACGACACGACAGACGGGGAGGGCAGGCCATGACCACGCTCGTCCCGCTCCTCGTCGCCCTGCCGCTCCTCGGTGCGGCGATCACCCTGGTCTTCGGTCGCAATGCGCGCCTGCAGGTGTTCGTCACCGTCGCGACACTCGCGGTCGTGTCCGTCATCGCGGCGGTGCTGCTCGTCGTCGTCGACGCGGGCTCCCCGCTGGCGGTCTCGGTGGGCGGGTGGCCGGTGCCGTTCGGGATCGTCCTCTACGTCGACCGTCTCGCCGCGCTCCTGGTGCTCGTCTCCAGCGTGGTGCTGCTCGCGGTCCTCCTCTTCTCCATCGGTCAGGGCGTGGCCGACGGGGCGGACGAGACCCCGATCTCGATCTTCAACCCCTCGTACCTGATCCTCGCCGCCGGCATCTTCAACGCCTTCATCGCCGGCGACCTGTTCAACCTGTACGTCGGGTTCGAGATCCTCCTCGTGGCCTCGTACGTGCTGATCACCCTGGGCAGCACGGAGTCGCGCATCCGCACCGGCGCGGTCTACATCGTCGTCTCGCTCGTGTCGTCGATCCTGTTCCTCGCGTCGATCGCGATGATCTACGGCGCCCTCGGCACGGTCAACATGGCCCAGATCGCCGAGCGGATGGCGGAGCTGCCGCAGGACACGCAGCTCGTGCTGCACCTCATGCTCGTGGTCGCCTTCGGGATCAAGGCCGCGATCTTCCCCGTGTCGTTCTGGCTGCCCGACTCCTACCCGACGGCCCCCGCGCCGGTGACCGCCGTGTTCGCCGGCCTGCTGACCAAGGTCGGCGTGTACGCGCTGATCCGGACGGAGACGCAGCTCTTCGCCTCGAACAGCATCGACACGCTGCTGCTCATCATCGCGCTGGCGACGATGATCGTCGGGGTCCTCGGCGCCGTCGCGCAGGCCGAGCTCAAGCGGATCCTGTCGTTCACGCTCGTCAGCCACGTCGGCTACATGATCTTCGGTCTCGCGATCGCGACCCCGGCGGCGATCGGCGCGACCGTGTACTACATCGTCCACCACATCGTCGTGCAGACCACCCTGTTCCTCGCGGTGGGACTCATCGAACGTCGGGCCGGCAGCACCTCCATCCTCCGGGTCAAGGGTCTGCTCAAGATCGCTCCCGTGATCGCGCTGCTGTACTTCATCCCGGCGATCAACCTCGGTGGTCTGCCGCCGTTCTCCGGGTTCATCGGCAAGTTCGCCCTGTTCGAAGCGGCCGCGTCCGTGGGCACGCCGCTCATGATCGTGCTCATCTTCGGCGGCATCATCACGTCGCTGCTCACCCTCTACGCCCTCATGAGGGCCTGGAACCTCGCCTTCTGGCGTGAGGAGGAGGACTCGACCGAGACCGAGGGGCGCATCTCGTACCTCACCGGAGCCCCCGCCGCGGATGAGCAGCAGGAGCGCCGGCACATCCCCAAGATCATGACGGTGGCCACCGCCGGGATGGTCACCGTGACGGTGGCCCTGACGATCTTCGCCGGACCGCTGTACGCTCTGTGCGACCGTATCGGGGCGGGCCTGCTGCAGCCGGTCAACCTCGTCCAGCTGGAAGACGAGGTGGAGGGATGAGCCCCGAGACCAAGAGCGTCTGGCGGGACATCGGCATGCAGCTGCCGTTCCTCGCCTGGCTGATCGTGCTGTGGATGCTGCTGTGGGCCCAGTTCACGGTGCTCTCCTTCCTCACGGGGCTCGTGGTGGCGATCTTCGTGACGCGGGTGTTCCGCCTGCCCACGGTCGAGCTCTCCGGCCGCATCAACCTCTGGTACGGCGCGCTGTTCGTCGTGCAGTTCCTCTTCGCGATCCTCCGTGGCGCGCTCTCGGTGACGGTGCAGGTGTTCGACTTCCGCCGTCAGCCCGGCACCGCCATCATCGCGGTGCCGCTCCGCTATGCCGACGACCTCGTCATGACGCACGTCGCCGTGGTGTCGTCGCTCATCCCGGGCTCCCTGGTGGTCGAGGCCGATCGCGACCGCGGGATCCTCTACCTGCACGTGATCGGCGTGCGCAGCCGGGAGGACGTCGAGAAGCAGCGGCAGGGCGTGCTCGGCTGGGAGAAGCGCATCGTCCGGGCGCTCGGCAATCCGACCCAGTACCGGGCGCTCAAGGCCGACGAACGTGCCGGCCGCATCGACCCCGCGACGATCGGCGGTGCCCGATGAACACCCTGCTCCTCATCATCCTCGCCGTGTTCGGTGTGGCCGCGATCCTCGCCGTCATCCGCATCGTGCGTGGTCCGTCGATCCTCGACCGTGCCGTCGCCGCCGACGTGCTGCTGACCGAGGTCATGTGCGTGCTCGGCGCCGAGATGGCCATCAACGGCCACACCCGCAACATCCCCGTGCTCCTCATCATCGCGGCGGTCGGTGTGTTCGGATCGATCGCGGTCGCCCGGTTCGTCGCGAGAAGGGACAACACGACACCATGAACGTGTTCGGTCTGATGATCCCTGACGCCGTCGTCGACGTGGCGGTGCTCGTGCTCATCCTGCTCGGGGCGATCCTCTGCCTCTCCGCCTCCGTGGGGCTCCTGCACTTCCGCGACGTGCCCACGCGACTGCACGCCGCGACGAAGCCGCAGGTGCTCGGGCTGCTGCTGATCTGCGTGGCGATCGCGCTGTCGCAGCGGTCCGTCGGCGGTGTGCTGTTCGGCCTCGTGCTCGTCGCCCCCGTGGTGCTCATGCAGTTCGCGACTGCGCCCCTGTCCGCGCACATGGTGGGCCGGCAGGCCTACCGCAACGGCACGATCGAGCAGCGGGGTCTCGTCGTCGACGAGCTCGCCGAGTCGAAGCAGACCCCTCCCGCCGCCGGCTGACCGTTTCGAATCGCGCACTGTGCTCCATTTCGGCCGCAGATGCCGCACAGTGAGCGATTCGAAGGGCTAGGTGCGGGCGGCGAAGGCCTCGATGAGGCGGGCGGCGGGCTCGGAATCGCTGATGAGGGTGCCGTGTCCGTGGTCCGGGATGACGGCGAGCTCCGCCCCCGGGATGGCGTCGAGGATGTCCTGGCACCAGCTCATCGGGGCCAGCGGGTCGTCCTCGCCGCGCAGCACCAGCACCGGGCAGGCGATACGCACGAACGCCTTCTCCGGCTGATGCACGATGGTCGCCCGCATCTTGCGGATCAGGTGCGGGCCGCCGCGGAGGTACTCGCGGGCACCGCGCCAGATCACGAGGGGGCGCTCGCCCAGGAGGTCCTGGAGGAGGTAGCGGGCCTGGGCGCCGATGTTCCGTTCGGCCTTGTCGACGGTCGGGCCCGCCAGCACGACCCCGGCCACGAGGGACGGATGCCGGGCGGCGAGTTCCGCCGCGATCTGACTGCCCATGGAGTGCCCGATCACCACGACGGGATCCGCGTCGACATGCCGGAGATAGGCGGCCACCAGGTCCGCGTGCCGCTGCATCGTCAGCGTCCGCGTGGGCTCCGGGGCCTCGCCGAAGCCGGGGAGGTCGAGCGCGATCACCCGCCCCTGCAGCCGCTGGGTGAGGTCGAGGTAGACGCTGCGGCCCATGCCGATGCCGTGCAGCAGCAGATAGGTGGGCGGGCCGTCGCCGAAGGTCTCGGCGATCAGGGTCGCACCGCCGTGCTCGAACTCGAGGAGGGTGGCCGGCGTCCCCTTCGGGGCGAGGTAGCTGGTGGGCATCTGTCCACGCTAGCCGAGCACCCTCCACCCGCCTCTCAGCCGGCGGGCGTGAGTGTCAGGGTGTCGACCGATGCCGCCTTCACGGCCTTCGGCGTGAACGCCCAGCGACGCTGGACCCCCGTCGACCAGTCCTTCGTCTGATCGACGTAGTGCGCGTGGAACGCGTGACCGGAGGCGCCGGTGAGGTGGATCCAGGTCGAGTCGTCGAAGTCGGCGAGGTCGACGACCATGCGCATGGAGGGGACGGTGGTGGTGGCGTACGAGACGCCGAGCTGCCACCCCGTCGCATCGACCACGGAGGCCCCGCCGCCCACCGGATAGGGCCCACGGTTGAAGAGGGCCTCGATCGGGGCGATGCCGGAGGAGCCGAACGTGTCGCTGGTGAGGGTGAGGGCGTGCAGGTCGCCCCAGCTCCAGCGCGCCACGTCCGTGCCCTGGATCCCGGACAGCTCGTCGTACGCCTCCTCGGCCGACAGCGCGAGCATCTCGTCCCGGCCGTCGACATCGAGCTCGGGGTTGCTCCACAGCGGGTCGTCCGGGTCCTCCAGCATCGCGCCGACGACGGTGAACAGGCGGCCCTGGCCGTCGATCGGGAGAGGCTGCTCCCGCTCGGCGAAGATGTTCTGCACGAGGTTCGACCACAGCACGTTCGCGTACGCGGCCCCGGCGGACGACGCGCTGTTCTGCCCGTCCCACCCGCGCAGCAGCTCGACCGCGCGCTGCGGACCCGCTCCCTCGACCTCGACGTCGGCCATCGCGGCCACGAGCTGTGTGCCGATCCACATCTCGCCGTCCATCTGGATCTCGCGCATGTCGTCGGCCGTCAGTGGCCCGGCGGCGGCCCGGCGTTCGATGAGGTGGGCGATGCGGGCGGCGCGGTAGCCCTGGTCCCAGTCCCGCGAGAGGAAGTGCTCGTAGTCGTCGGTGACGATGGCGTTGTTGGCCGTGACGATGTATCCGGAGCGGGGGTTGTAGGACACCGGCAGCTCCTCGAACGGGATGTACCCGGTCCAGTCGTAACTGCTGTCCCATCCGGGCTGCGGCATCCAGCCGTCGCCGGCCCCGCGGATCGGGAGGCGGCCGGGGGTCTGGTAGCCGATGTTGCCGTCGACGTCGGCGTAGATGAGGTTCTGCGCCGGCACGTCGAACAGGGAGGCCGCGCGGCGGAAGTCCTCGAAGTCCTGGGCGGTCGACAGCGCGAAGATCGCCGTCGCCGTGGTGCCGGGGTCGAGCGCCGTCCACCGCAGGCTCACGGCGTACTCGGCATCGTCGGACCCGGGGGCGTCGGGCACGGTGCCCTCCGCTGTGAGCCCGGGCGTCGGGTCGTCCGCGATCGCGGTGAAGTCGTCCGTGAGGCCGGAGATGATCGGTCCGTGCACGGTGGAGCGGATGGTGAGCTCGATGTCGTCCCCGCCGGCGACCTCGATGGTCTCCGTGCTCTCCTCCAGCGGCACGAGCTCGCCGTCGCGCCAGTAGGAGTCGCCCTCGATGCGCTCGACGTACAGGTCGGTGACATCGGTGGTGAGGTTGGTGAAGCCCCAGGCCACGCGCTGGTTGTGGCCGATGACGATGCCGGGCAGTCCGGAGAAGGAGAACCCGCCGACATCGAACGGGCAGTCCTCGTCCACCGTCGAGCACTTGAGCTGCACCTGGTACCAGACCGACGGGAGCGAGGCGCCGAGGTGCGGGTCGTTGGCGAGCAGCGGCATCCCGGACTCGGTGAGGTCACCAGAGACCACCCAGGAGTTAGAGCCGATGCCCTCGCCGACGTCGCCGACGAGCATGCTCGCCGCCTCGATGACGGAGGACGTCTCCTCCCACTCCACCGTGGTGAGCGCCTGCTGCGCCTCGCCGTCGCCCTGAGGCGTGGGGAAGGCCGCAGGCTCGGCGCCGGGCTCCAGCGGCGGGACGGTGGAGATGGTGGGCACGATCACCGGGTTCCGATCGAAGGGGTAGTCCGGGTAGAGCGTGCCGAGCAGGGCCTCCACGTCGGCGTCCGGGTCGTCGGCGAGCTGCCCGGCGAGCAGTGCGCGCTCGGTCTCGTCCTCGACGTTGGTGCGGAGATCCCAGGCCATCGCCTTCAGCCACGCCACCGAGTCCGCCGGCTCCCACGGCTCCGGCTCGTAGTCGGGGTTCTGCAGCCCGAGGACCGCGTACTCGAGCGACAGCTCCGCGCCCGAACGCGAGGACAGGTAGGCGTTGACACCGTCCGCGTAGGCCTCGTAGTAGCCGCGGGTGACGTCGTCCATCGCCTCGACCTCGGCCTCGGCGGTGGTGCGCCAGCCCAGGGTGCGCAGGAACGCGTCGGTGCCGGCCTGGGATGCGCCGAACAGCTCGGCGACCCGCCCGGAGGTGACGTGGCGGCGGAAGTCCATCTCGAAGAACCGGTCCTGCGCGTGCACGAAGCCCTCGGCGAAGAAGAGGTCGTCCGAGGAGTCAGCGGTGATCGAGGGCACCCCGCTGGCGTCGCGCTGCACGGTGACCTCCGCCTTCAGGCCGTCGAGCGTCGTGGTGCCGGAGGTCTGCGGGAAGGAGCGCTGGATCGTCCACGTCACGAAGAACGCGGCGGCGACGGCCACGATCACGACAGCGGCGACCACGAGGAACGCGATGCGTCCGATGCGGGCACCCAAGGAGAGGCGCGGGGGAACGGCGGACGCCGGCGAATCGGTCATCATCGTCGAGAACTCTTTCGGGTAGCCAGGTGGGACTCAGTCCCACCGAGCCCCAGTACGCGTTTCACGGGTACGCGCTCTCGCATCATAGCCTTCCCGCGCTCGCCGCGGGACGGACCGCGGCGAGCGGGAGGCTCAGCCGATGAGGCTGGGCTGCAGATCCCGCAGCGTGCGGCGATGCGTCATGCGGGTCACCCCGATCATCGCCAGCAGCAGGGCCCCCGCCAGCCAGGCGCCCAGCACCGCCAGATCCCAGCCGGCCCGGGCGTAGTCGCCGCCGTACATGAGCTGGCGCATGGCGTCGACGACGTAGCCGAGGGGCAGCACGTGATGCAGCGCGGCGAGGGGAGCGGGCAGGGTCTGCCACGGGAACGTCCCACCCGCGGTGACGAGCTGGAGCACCATGAGGACGAGCCCGAGGAACTGCCCCACGGAGCCGAGCCAGACGTTGAGGGCGAGGATGATCGCGGCGAACGTGGCCGAGGCGAACATCATCACCCCGAGGGTGCCCAGCGGATGATCGAACGTGAAGCCGAGCGTGAGCGCCAGGATGCCCATCAGCCCGAGCATCTGCACCGCGCCGAGCATCGCCGGCGTCAGCCAGCCCGCGAGCGTGATCCGGATCGGGGAGTGCAGCGCCGTGACCGCGCGGCGGGAGATCGGCTTCACGATGAGGAACAGCGCATAGATGCCGATCCACGCGGAGAGGGCGGCGAAGAACGGGGCGAGGCCCGCGCCGTAGTCCTCGGCGGAGGCGACCTTGTCGCTGGAGACCTTCACCGGGTCGGCGATCGTGTCGGCCTGCAGTGAGCGCAGGTCGGGGGTGGAGGCGGGGATGGCCTGCACGCCGTCGGCGAGGCCGTCCCGCAGCTCCGTGGTCCCGGAGGACAGGGTCTGCAGACCGTCGCGGAGCTGGGCCGCGCCCGCGTTCGCCGCGGCCGCGCCCGTCGCGAGGGTGCCGGCGCCGCCGGCGAGATCACTCGCCCCCGCGGCCAGCGAGGCGGAACCGGCGGCGAGCTGATCGACCTTGCCGACCGCGTCCTGCACCTGGGCGTTGCCCTCCTCGATCCGGGTGCCGAGAGGATCCAGGCGCGCGAGCACCGCGTCGATCTCCTCGGGCGCGAGTCCCTGCTCGGTGAGGACGTCGGTGATGTCCGCGCGCACCTGCGGCAGCGCATTCGTCGCCTCCTGCACTGCGGCTCCGGCCCGGTCGGCGACGTCGGCGAGCTGGCGGTTGCCGGCACTCACCTGCTGGGCGCCGTCGGCGAGGGTCTGCGCCCCGGAGGCGAGCTGCGCGGAGCCCTCGGCGAGCTGCGCTGTGCCGTCGGCGAGGGACGTGCTGCCGGAGGCCGCGGTGCTCGCGCCGTCGGCGAGCTGCGTGGCGCCGTCCGTCGCGGAGACCAGGTTGTCGCGCACGTCGCTGAGCCCGGTCAGCAGTCTCTCCGCGGCCTCGCTGCCGACCATCTCGGCGACGGAGCTGCGGATCTTCTCCACGGCCTGCGAGCCCATCGACGAGGCGAGGTAGTTGTTCGCGTCGTTCGTCTCCAGCTCGATCCGGGCCTGGTGCGGGTCGTCGCCCGCCGCGGAGGTGAGGGCGGCGGAGAAGTCGGCCGGGATCGTCACGGTGAAGTCGACCACGCCGTGCCGCAGGGCGTCGGCGGCCTCGTCCTCGGTCATGCGCTGCCAGTCGAAGGCGTTGCCCTCGATGAGGTTCTCCGCCACGTCCTCGCCGTAGTTGACGGTCTCGTCGGTCGCCGGCTCGGTACCGGTCGTGGGGGCGGGAGCGCCCTCGTCGTCGACCACGAGGGCCACGGGGACCTCGGAGAACTTCGCATACGGATCCTGGTTCGCCCAGAGGTAGAGGCCGCCGTAGAGGATCGGCACGCAGATCAGGGCCACGAGGGCGAGGATGCCCATCCGGCTCGCGGTCAGGCGGCGGAGCTCGGCGGCGATCATGGCGGGAACCTTCATCGCGCTTCTCCTTCCTCGTCGGTCGTGGGTTCGCCCTGGTCTGGGGCGTCATCGTCGGTCGCGGATCCGTCCGCCACCATGCTCTCCTCCGGCGCGTCCGCCGCGGGTTCCGGACGTTCGAGCACCAGGGGCTCGATCGGTCCGGACGCGTTGATCGCATCGAACTCGTGCATCCGCTCGAGGGCGACGGCGGCGGAACCGCCGACGATCACGAGCATCGCGTACCCGCGGTCCGCGAACTCGGCCGCGATGCGCCACCATCCGTCCGGGCTGCCGCCGTGACGATCCGGGGCGACGAGGACGATGCCCTCGACGCCCTCGCGGAGGACCGCGAGCTCGCACAGGATGCGCACGCGCGCGGCCGGGTCGACCGAGCCGATGGGGACGGAGGCGAGCTCCTGGTACCCCACCCGGCCGAGCCAGCGGCGGGCGTGGAGCGGGGTCGCGCCGCGTCCGGCGAACATCAGCTCCTCGCCCACCACCCCGGCGACGGTGATGTCCGGGTGCGGGTCGCTCACGTCGGGGGCGTCCACGAGCGCGACGCGGCGGCGCAGCTCCTTCGGGCTCGCCGCCGCATCGATCGTGACGCGGCCCGTGTCCGGACGCATCCGCCCGCTCGCGATGAGGCCGAGCACGGTCGGCCGCTGCTCGGTCTCCGCGAGGGCGTAGCGGACGGCGCCGGAGTGGAACTCGAGACTCATGGACGGAAGCGCCTGGCCGGCGCGGCCCTTGCTGACCTCGTGCAACGTGATCCTCATGCGCGGACCTCCTGGTCCTCGGCGGTGATGTCCTGGTGAGTGGAGAGCAGTTCGTCGGCCTCGCGCCAGGAGAGCCCCGCGATGCTGAGCACGGCCCGGACGGCGACGTCTCCCGCGCCGCGGCTCTGCGCGTCGGTGCGGGAGACGACGGTGCGCGCCATCTCCTCGATCAGTCGGGCGAGCGTCGGGGCGGCGAGGTCCGTGCGGAAGCTGCCGTCCTCCTGTCCCCGTCGTACGAGGGCGGCGACGCTCCGGCGCAACGGCGCGAGGGCCGCGGCGGTGTGCTCGACGTGCGCCTCGTCGAGGGCGAGCGCGGCGGCGACCTGGATGTGCCCCGCCTCCTCCCAGAGCCGGGCGGCCAGTCGGGCGAGAGCGAGGCGGGCGTCGGGGTCGTCGATCGAGGCGGCGATGGCGTTGAAGCGCTGGGCGCCGGTGGAGACGAGTTCGCGGATCAGGGCGTCCCGATCCTCGAAGTGCCCGTAGAGGGTGCGGCGGGACAGGCCGGCGGTGCGGGCGATCGCGTCGAGGGAGGCGTGCGGGTCGGTGGCAAGGGCGCTGCGAGCCGCGGACAGGATGCCGGCGCGGTTCTCCGCAGCGTCGCGACGAAGGGCGCGAGTGGTCATCCCTTCATGGTAATAACATGCACAGCGCTGTGCAAGATAACTCAGCAACCTCGCAGCGTTCCGGCCGTGCGGAAGGACGCGGAGGTTCCTTCGGGCCGCGCTGTGTTATGTTACGCGTCGCGCTTCGGCGCATCTCAGCGGAGAGACCGGTCCGGACCGGGACTCCGGCGGGATCGGTCCAGGGAACGGCGGGGGGACGCCATGATCGAGAAGAAGGATGATGTGCGCGCGGGGAGTGCGACATCGGTGGCAGGGGATCGGCACCGCGGTCTGCAGGACAGACTGACGGACGCGATCGTCTCGGGGGCGCTCGCGCCGGGGACACGGCTGGACGAGCGCGACCTCGCTGCCGCACTCGACGCCCGGGCGGCCGAGGTGCTCCGCGCGCTCGACCGCCTCGCCGCGGTCGGGCTCGTCGCGGTGCGCCGCGATGGCACGCGGTGGGTGACCGCGCTCGACGGCGACCGGGCGCGTGACGTGGTGGCCTTGTTCGGCGACGTCTGGATCGGTTCCGTCCGGCGCACGATGACCGTGCTCCACGCCGACGACCTCGCGTACCTGGACGAGCTCGTCGACGATGTGGCCCTGGCTGTCCGGTGGCGGGACGGAGCCGCGTTCGGCGGAGGCCTGCGTGCTCTCGCCGTGGCCTTCGCCCGGATCGAGGGCAACACGGAGCGTGCCGAGCTGGTCGGGAACCTGGGCACGCTTCTCGCGTGCGTCGCCCGTCGCGCGGGAAGTGTCTTCGACTGGTCGGATGTGCGCGCCGCGGTCGCACGGATCGCCGTCGTGCTCCCGGGACGAGACGCCGCGGCGATGCGCGCCGCCCTCATGACGCTGTTCGATGACGTGCTGCCGGGGATCGTCGACCGCGCGGTGGCACCGACGCGTCCGCTCGCCGCCGCGTCCTGATCGCGGCCCCAGGGAGGGGCGCCCGGTGAGCCGCGGCGCCCCGTGCGCTCAGTCGGTGCCGGAGTCGAAGGCCGCGCGCTCGGAGGCGGTGTCGACCGCGTCCGCGAGGTTCTCGTCGGCCTCCGAGATCGAGCCGTGCACCGATTCGGTGATCTCCGCGGACTCGCCTGCGGTCACGCGTCCGACGAGCTCGCCCGTCGCGCCGCCGACGAGGCCGAGGCCCGCGTACTGCTCCAGGCGGGCGCGGGAGTCGGCGATGTCGAGGTTGCGCATCGTGAGCTGGCCGATCCGGTCCACCGGGCCGAACGCGGCGTCGCCGACGCGCTCCATCGACAGCTTCTCCGGCCCGTACGACAGGTTCGGGGAGACGGTGTCGAGGATCGTCCAGTCGTCGCCGCGGCGCAGGCGGATCGTCACGGTGCCCGAGATCGTCGAGCCGACCCAGCGCTGGATGGACTCGCGGAGCATGAGCGACTGCGGCTCGAGCCAGCGGCCCTCGTACATGAGGCGGCCGAGGCGGCGACCCTGCTCGTGGTAGGTGGCGAGGGTGTCCTCGTTGAGGATGCCGTTGACGAGGCGCTCGTACGCGATGAAGAGCAGCGCCATGGCCGGAGCCTCGTAGATGCCGCGCGACTTCGCCTCGATGATGCGGTTCTCGATCTGGTCGCTCATGCCGAGGCCGTGGCGCCCGCCGATCGCGTTCGCCTCCTGCACCAGGGCCACCGGGTCGCTGAACTCGACGCCGTTGATCGCGACCGGACGGCCGCCCTCGAACGTCACCGAGACGTCCTCGGTCTCGATGGCGACGGACGGGTCCCAGAACTTCACGCCCATGATCGGGTCGACGGTCTCCAGCGACACGTCGAGGTGCTCGAGCGTCTTCGCCTCGTGGGTCGCGCCCCAGATGTTCGCATCCGTCGAGTACGCCTTCTCGGCCGAGTCGCGGTACGGGAAGCCGTGCGCGACCAGCCATTCGCTCATCTCCTGGCGACCGCCGAGCTCCGTGACGAAGTCCGCGTCGAGCCAGGGCTTGTAGATGCGCAGGCGGGGGTTGGCGAGCAGGCCGTAGCGGTAGAACCGCTCGATGTCGTTGCCCTTGTAGGTCGAGCCGTCGCCCCAGATGTCGACGCCGTCCTCGCGCATCGCACGCACGAGCAGGGTGCCGGTGACCGCGCGGCCGAGCGGCGTGGTGTTGAAGTAGGTCTTGCCGCCGGAGCGGATGTGGAAGGCGCCGCAGGAGAGCGCGACGAAGCCCTCCTCGACGAGCGCCGTCTTGCAGTCGATGAGACGCGACGCCTCAGCGCCGTACTCCAGCGCGCGCCCGGGGATCGAGGCGATGTCGTCCTCGTCGTACTGTCCGAGGTCACCCGTGTAGGTGAAGGGGACGGCGCCCTTGTCGCGCATCCAGGCGACGGCGACGGAGGTGTCGAGTCCTCCGGAGAAGGCGATGCCGACGCGCTCGCCGACGGGCAGGGACTGGAGGACCTTGGACATGGCTCCCAGTCTATCGGCGGCGGCGTGTCGTCCCGTCTCGCCTCAGACGAGCCGCGTCATGACGCCGAGCACCGCATAGGTGCCCAGCGCGCGGCGATCGCACGTGACGAGCGGGACGCCGGCATCCCGTGCGGCGAGGCCGACGAGGCCGTCATAGACCGCCCCGCCGGAGATCCCCGCATCGGCGAGGACATCGACGGCGGTGAGCGCGGTGTGCCCCGCGAGTGACGCCGAACGGGGAAAGGCGGTGCGGATGGCGAGCGCCGCGGCCGAGGGGGTCAGTCGATTGGGGGGCGGCAGGCGGGTCAGGACGGAGTACGTCTCTGCCGAGGCGTGTCCGGCGAGGCCGAGGGCCGCACCGGCGCAGAAGGTCTGCACCGCGCCGTGCGCCGTGTGGTCTTCCACGAGAAGAGCGACCGCCGCACTCGTGTCGAGGACGAAGTCAGCGCTGGTCGGCAAGGCGGAGCTCGCGAACGTCATCAGGTGTGAGGGTGGTGCCGGAAGAGCGGACGACGAGGCGGCCGTCTTTCTCGACGAGGTTGTCGGGGGCCTCGATCTCGATCCGGATGCCGTTGCCGTCGAGGACGAGGTCCACCGGCCCGGGAACCAATCCGACACGCTCGCGGAGTGCGGCAGGGATCACGATTCGTCCTGCCTTGTCCATGGTTGCCTTCATGCCGAGAGAATACCATTCGGGTGGGCGGCACGAGTGTCGGCTGCGGGAAGTGAGAGAGTGGGCGCACGGGAGGTCGGACATGGATGGAGCGATTCTGTGGGGAGCCGTCGCGGCGGCTCCGCTGTTCGTCGGCGCGGTGCTCGCGATGCTGCGCACCTGGCCGCCGCGGTGGCTGGGCATCGTGCTGGGTTTCGGCGCCGGAGCGCTGATGGCCTCCATCGCCTTCGAGCTGTGGGAGGAGGGTCTCGACCGGGGTGGTCCGATCCCGCTCGTCACCGGCGTCGCCCTCGGAGCCCTCAGCTACTACATCGCCGCCCGCATCCTCGACGCCAGGGCCGCGAGGAAGAAGGGCGAGGCCGGGGGAGGCCAGCTCGCGGTGGGCGCCCTCCTCGACGGGATCCCGGAGCAGCTCGTCCTCGGCATCGGTCTCGCCTCGGGGGAGCCGGTGAGCATCGCGCTCGTCGTCGCCATCCTCGTCTCGAACCTCCCGGAGTCCATCGGCTCCGCCGCCGATCTGCTCGACGGCGGCATGCGACGGTCCAGAGTTTTGCTGCTGTGGGCCGGCGTCGCCGTGGTCTGCGCGCTGGCGACGGTCGCCGGCTTCGCGCTGGCCAGCGTGACCGGCGAGGTCTTCCGTTCGGGGGCGAGCGGTTTCGCCGCGGGCGCCCTGCTCGTCATGCTGGTGGACTCGATGGTCCCGGAGGCGCAGTCGAAGGCGAAGGAGTCCACGGGGCTGGCGACCGTCCTCGGATTCGCGCTCGCCGCCGGTCTCGCCTTCGCGTCCTGAGCGGAACGCGCGCTCGGCGGCTCAGACGCCGCCCGTGCGGGCGTCGCGGCGGACGCTGCGCCCGGTGATGCGCTCGATGCGGAACGACAGCGGGAGGTCGCGGTCGTCTCCGGCCCACGGATGCACGCGCGCCGCCGCTCCGGCCGCATCCTCCTCGGGTACCTGCGACAGGACACCGTGCATCAGCACGCTCCAGCCCAGGCCGCCGATCGGATCGTGGTAGTCGACCTCGAACGACACCTCGGCCGACTCGCGGGAGAGGGTCGCCAGGTGGCCGTCCGGAGATGTGCGCAGGAGCAGCTCGTGCCCCGAGACGACGAAGTTCACCGGATGGATCTGCACCAGGCCCTCGTCGACGAATCCGATGCGGCCCACCGTGGTGGTCGCCAGCAACTCGTAGGACTGCTGCTCGTCGAGTTCGTGGATCATGCGGACGCTCCCTCCCCCTGTGCCGCCAGTGTAGCCACGGCGCGTCGGATCATCGAGGGCGTCCGACCGGAATCACCCGGTGAGCGTCAGTCCGACCACCGCTCCAGGTCGGCGGTGAGCGAAGCGAGGTAAGCGGGAGGGCCGGCCTCCGCGAACCACAGCCACAGCTCCGCGGCGTGCACCGGGTACCACGCGCGGACCCGGGCGGGATCGGCGCCGTAGCCGTCGATGAGCGCCCGCTCCGACCGCGGATCCTTCCGGGCGGCTCCCCACGCGGCTCGCGCCAGCTCCCGCAGCGGATCGCCACGGTGGGACGCCTCCCAGTCGACGATCCCGGAGATGCGGCCGTGCTGCGCGAGCAGGTTGCCGTCGGTCCAGTCGCCGTGGCAGAAGACGGCCCCGGACGACGGCGGGACGCGCAGTCGGAGACGAGGCGCACCGGCGGCGCGATACCGCTCGATGATCATGGCGTCGTCGGGCGCCGGAAGGAGGTCGTCCGGCGGGTCGAGCCGATGCAGGGCGCGGAGCAGCGGTGCCGACGAACCGAGGCCCAGGATCCGGGCGTCGGCGGCGGCGTCGTCGAGGCGGGTGCCGGGGAGCGCCGTCATGAGGATCGCCCCCGGCCGCTCCTCGACCACCTCGGGCACCGGGAGCGCGGAGCCGACGAGTCCGCGGAGGGCCCGCAGCTCGTTGTCGTGCCGTGCCGGATCGGCGAGGCGCTTCTCGACCAGCCGGCGTCCGCCGTGCTCGACGAGCCGCACCGCGCCGACCGCTCCCTGCCTCATCCCGTCATCCTCGCACCGGGCGGGTGGTCACTCGAAGCCGGGATAGTCCTGCAGCCGCTCCTCGAACTCCGCGCGGTCGGCCTCGCTCAGCACCTTGCCGGCGATGACCACGAGCTGGAGCCCCTCGACCGGCTCGCCGGTGCGCGCCCTCTGCGCCTCTCGCGAGGTGCGGAAGCCGCCGTCGGCATCGTTCGACAGGTCATAGATGTTCGCGTAGAAGCGCAGCGGGTCGGGGTAGTTCTCCGTGTAGTACTCCCACGTCGTCTGCGTGCGCGGGTCGTCACTGCCGTAGAGCTTGGCGATCATGGACGGGTCGATCCCGGAGTTCGCCGGGTCGTTGAAGGAGTACAGGTTCCACAGGCCGTGCGCCGCCACCACCTCGTCGATCGCAGCCATCACCTCGAGCTTGCGCGCGTAGCCCTGCACGGGCTGCTCGGTCGCCCAGGCCGCCGAGGTGTACTCCGACAGCATCGACTCACCCCCGTACCCGTTCCGCTCCGGTCGCACGTCCTCCTCGCCGACCTGGACCCAGGTGAACCCGAAGTCGGCGCTGAGCCGCTCGCGGATGTCGGCGAAGAGAGCCTCGGCCTCGGCGCGCACCTCCTCCATGGACTGCTGGGTGAGCGCTTCCTGCGGGGCCGTGCCCTTGATCCCGGGGTAGGCCTCCGCATGCCGCTGCTCCGCGGTCTTCACGCCTTCGTAGTTGCCGGACGCCGAGGTGCGCAGTGCGCTGAGCGCCCCGACGGTCGCGACGTTGAACAGGATGGTGAGGACGAGCGCGATGATCCCGAGCCGCCGTCCTCCCGGGGTGAAGAGCGCGGCCACGATGACGGCGAGCACCACGAGCTGCAGCGTGATCATCGTCACGCCGTACAGCAGGTCGGTGCCGCCGACCACGAGCGTGCCGAACAGGATCAGGACGAAGAGGATCGCGGCGACCAGCGCGATCCAGCCCAGGGCGTTCGCCGAGGGCGTCTTCTCCTCGGGCGGCAGCGGGGAGAGGGCGGGCGGCGTGGGACCTACCTGCTGCTGCCGCCGGGCGCCGCGATAGCCCCCGGGCGGCGGGACCGGCGGGGCGCCCTCGGTGCCGCCCACATACCGGGCGCGCTGTCGCTCGTGATCGCTCACCATGGCTTGTCCGCCCCGGTGCCGCCGGGCTCATCGCCCTGCTGCTGATCGCGTTCCTGCGTCCCCTGCTCGAGCTTGTCCTGGAGATCCTGCAGCTTGTCCTCCGACGGCTGCGGCTCCTCCTGCTCGTCCTGCGGCTCCTGCGGCTGCTGTTGCTGCTCCTGTTCCTGCTGCTTCTGCTTGAGGCGGTCCTCGGTGCTGTCGAGAGTGTCCGTCATGTCGCGCTCGGGATCGGGAGACTGCTGCTGCGCCTCCTCGCTGTGGCACTCCTCCGGGGTCTCGACCGTGATCGTCAGCGCCTCGCCGTAGAGGGCGGTCGCCCCGGCACCGTCGCCCTCGGCCCTGGCGGCGTCGCCCATCCGCTCGACCACGAGGGCGAGGTTGATCCGGACCGGGCAGACCTCGAGCCCGGTGGCGAGATCCAGGGCACGCTCCAGTTCTGCGCGGGAGGCGGGGAGTTCATCGGCCCCGGCCAGTGCGGTGCCGATGTTGTACGGCGCCTTGAACGGCTCGAACCAGTTCAGGACGTCCTGTCCTCGCGCCGAGGACTCGGAACCCGCGAAGTCGTCGACGACGTAGGCGGTGATGGCCTGATGGGCGAACGCGTACATGCTGAGCAGCTTGCCGACGAAGAGCAGCGCGGCGAGGGTGAGCGGGATCGTCCCGATCGCGACCCAGCGGCGGATGAGCCGGCGACGGCGGTTCGAGCGGAGGAGGTCTGTGGCGGCCTCGTCCCGGGCAGGCATCACGACGCACCTCCTCCCCTGTCGTCGGCGTCTGAACATCCTATCCGCGGCCAGTGGACGGGAGGCTCCAGACGACGGACGCCGGCCCCGAGGCGATCGAGGCCGGCGTCCGTGCGTGAGCGGTCCGGTTACTCCGCCGCCCTGACGCGGAACGTGTCGAAGGACACGCCGAGCGGTGCGGTGGCGCTCGCAGAGCGGCTGCCGCTGAGACCCACGCCACCCGCCGGAAGCGGGGCGGCGTCGGTCGCCCGCAGCTGCCAGTCGGCGGGCTCCGCGGCATCGGTCGCCCAGAGCTTCGCGACGAGGGAGGCCTTGTCCGCCCCCGTCACGGCCGCCTTGAGCGTGTAGGTGGTGCCCGGGGTGACCGTGACGCCGTTCAGTGCCCGGGTCGCGAGGACGGTGCCGTCGCGGTGCGCCACGAGCCAGACCGTGCCGTCGGAGCGGAGCCAGGCGCGCACGAGATACCGACCGGCGGACGAGTCCCGGGCGATGACCCCGATGTAGGAGCCTCCCGTGCTCGACGGCTGATCCACGCGGAAGGTCGTCTCCAGCGCCGGGTTCGGCACCGACGGGGCGTTCAGCGTCGCGTGGCGGGTGTCTCCCGCGGCCAGCTTCAGCTGCCCCGAGCCGTCGGCGACGCTGGCCGCGGCGGCGGATCCGCCGGTGATCTTCCAGGCGCCGCCGGCGAGGGCTTCGCCCCAGCCGGGACCCGCCGTGCGCTCGAACTCGTCGCTCGCGAGCGGCGCGGGCTCCGCCACCACGGCTTCCCGGGTGGTCGTCGCCGAGCCCCCGACGTCGTCCGTCACGGTGAGGGTGACCGTCCGCGTGCCGGCGGTCGCGTAGGTGTGCGTCGCCGACGCGCCTTCGCCGGTCGTGCCGTCGCCCCAGTCCCAGCGGTAGCTGCGGACGCTGCCGTCGGCGTCCGTCGATGCCGACGCGTCGGTCGACACCGTCAGCCCCGAGGCCGAGAGCGTGAACGAGGCCGTGGGCAGCGCGTTGGCGCCCTGGACGACGACCGGTTTCGTGACCGATCCCATGAGGCTCTGGCTGTCGGTGATCGTGAGCGTGACCGCGTACGTGCCGGGCTTCGCGTAGGCGTGCGACGGCGTCTTGCCCGTGCCGGTCGTACCGTCGCCGAAGTCCCAGCGATAGTCCGAGATCGTGGTGGTCCCCGGCGGCACGGAGGTGCTCGCGTCGAAGGTCGCGGTGAGGCCGCTTGCCGTGGCCGTATAAGCGGCGACGGGGGCTGTGGAGCCATTCCCGACGCTGTAGTGGGTCTTGACCTGTCCCGCGGTCAGGCCATACGGGTAGACCGCGAACTCATCGACATTGCCGACCAGGTGGGCATCGCCGGCAAGGTTGGCAGGGGCGGCAAGCGTCTTGGTCGGCTCATTCGCCCAACCCTTCAGCCTGCCACCGCCAATCTTCCAGTACCCGTTGAAGTCCTGTGCTTTGGTGACGGTAGGGAGCTGGCCGTCGAGCTTTCCGTCGATGAAGAGCTTCATTCCCTCGGGGCTCACCGACGCGACGACATGATGCCAGCGGTTGTCGTTGTATGCCGTCGCGGTCGTGAGCACTTTGGTGCCGTCGTTGTATACCCCGAAGTTCAGGCGGCCATTGTCTGACATGTAGACGGTTCGGTCGTAGTTCTTCGAGAAGAAGCCAGCGGCCGAGCTCTCGAAGTCGAACAACACGCCGCCCGCGGTCGTCGAGGTCTGGAACCACATCTCGGCCGAGAACGATGCTGGCGCCGCGGCCTTCGTGGTCGTGTCGACTCGTCCGGTCTCCGTCCCGTCGAGGGCTGTCGCCCCGGCCACGCCCTTCGGCACGCCTGATGACCGAGGCGTCGCTCCTGAGCGGATGAGCGGGCTGTTCGTACCTGCCACATCCTGCGCGACGGTTCCCAACGGGTAGTACAACTGGGGGCCGTCAGCGAGCACGGCGTTGGAGTACGCAGGTGTGGACGCGGCCGCCGTGGCGGTCGTCGTCTTGCTCGAAACCGTGTGGCCGTTGCTGTCCGTGGCGGTGAAGGTGTACTGCTGCTGTGCGCCGACCGGAGCCGTCGTGTCCTCGAAGCTGACTGCGGGCAGGTTCCACCACGTGGAGTCCACCTTGGTGGTGAACAACGGGGTGGTCGAGTCGGCGCGGCGCAACTCGTATGTGAGCGTGAGATCGTCACGGTCCCAGTTGGCGGGAATGGTGACCTTCACGCGCCCGGGGGTGAGCGAAGTCGCGGTCGGCACCCACTTGTCGCCGGAGAGGCGCGGTCCGTCCTTCGGGCCCTCTGGAGGCGTGGTCGAGAAGCGGACGAGTCCTTCGAACTGTCCGTTGTTGACGGAGCGGAACTCGCCGCCGATGGAGATCATGTTGCCGGTGCCGGTGATCGACAACCCGGCCTGACCGAGTCCTGTGGTGGTCCCGACCGCCCAATCGGGTGACCAGGCGTACGGCGACGGGGCGGGCGTGCCGCCCCAGTCCTTGCGACTGGGCGCGGTCGGCGCGGGTGCCAGCGTTCCGCGAGCATCCGCCGTGTATGCCTCGGAATAGCGGTGTACGCGCGGAGCCTGCTCCGGGTGGAGTCCCAGAGTTTCGCATGAATGCGTGTGACTGGTCGTGTAGACGACCTTTCCCGTGGAGTAGACGCCGTAATGGTCGCCGAGGCAATCCGCGATCCAGCGCACCTTACCGGTGCCGGCCTCGGCGGCGAAGGTGCCCTCGAGGCTGCCCGTCGCCGCGTTGGCGAAGCCCCAGCCTGTGCCGTACACGCCGGTCGCGTCGGTGGCGAGACCGAACGTCCCGGCCTTGCCGGCGTAGATGCCGGATCCCGCGCCGTTCTTGACCGTCTTCGCGAGCTCCCACTCGGTGTTCAGGGCGCCCGTGGTCTTGTCGACAGAGGCGCTGCCGCGCATCTCGGTGTTGCCGTTGACCTGGGAGAAGCGTCCGCCCACGATGGTGTCCGCACCCGCAGGGTCCATGACCATGGCATCGACCTGGAGGTCGGTCTGCGGGGCCCACGGACGGAGGGCGCCGTTGGTGGTGTCGAAGGCGGCCAGGTTCTTCCGCGGCGCGCCGTTGGCCTGGGTGAACAGGCCGCCCGCGTAGACCGTCGTGCCCGACGTCGCCAGCGCGTAGACGCCGGATCCGCCGATGGAAGGCACGAAGCCCGGGACGAGCTCGCCGGTCTTCGCATCGATCGCGGCGATGTTCCAGCGGTCCTTGCCGTTGACCTTGTTGAACGAGCCGCCGATGTAGATGCGGGTGCCGTCGGGCGAGGCGGCGACGGCCTTGATCACGCCGTTGACCTGCGGAGCGAACGGCAGGAGCGCGCCCGTGTCGATGTCGTAGGCGAGGACGTTCGAGCGCGCCGTCAGTGCGGTCCCGGGAGGGGCCTTCGGCTCGCGGGCGTTGTCGAACTTGCCGACCGCGTACACGGTCGAGCCGATCGTCGTCTGGGCCCAGACGTACCCGTTGTCGATCTGCACGGTCGGGATCGGATCGGAGGTGACGACGTTCTCGTCCCGCTGCAGCAGCGGAGGCAGTCCGCCCGGATCGTCGGCCGCCGCGGCGGCACCGCCGCCGAGGGCGACCAGTCCCGCGGTGACCATCACCCCCACGATCGCCCCGGCCACGCCCGTGCGTGCGCGCTTCCAGACAGCACTGTTCCCCATGTGTGTTCCCCAGTCATTCGATGGCCGACCCCACGTCGGCACGACATCGTCGGACGATCGACCGCGAGAGCTCCCCCAGAGATGCTCGGACCGCGGCGGTTCGTCCCGACGAACCCCCACCGAAGGCACAAAAGCCTCCGGCGGGTAACACAATACCATCGCCGGACGCGGAGTACACGCCGTACCCGCACGGATGCCCGGGGTCTCGGGGCCTGTCAGGGAGTGTCGAGTGGAGCGGGCCGTGCCGAGCGGGGAGCGCGCAGCCCGCGGAGCCGGGCGACCAGGATCGTCGCGCGCGTGAGCTCCACGCCGAGCGCGGCGAGGACGACCAGCGCGGCGACCCAGTACAGCTCGATCACGTTCCCCACCTCGCCGGCGTCGGCGTAGGCGGTGGTGCTCGACGGTGCGGCGGGGAGGGCCGGGGCGACATCCGCCTCCCGGTGCTCGTACTCGACGCCGAGCTGCCCGGCGATCGTCTCGAGGTTGCCCTCGTCGATGACGGACAGCGCGTCCGCACCCTGGTACTGGATGTACTCGGATTCGCTCTGATCGAGTCCCCCCGTCGTCACGCGCATGGGCCCGCCCTCCGCCGTCCCGTATCCGAAGACGGCTCCGGCGTCGGTGTACCGCGCGCTGTCGGCGAAGGACTCCGGGTCGGACCCCGTGGTCTGCTCGCCATCGCCGAAGTAGAAGACCATGCGCGAACGGTCCGGCGACGACTCCGCCGCGGCGGCGAGGGTCTCGCTCAGCAGCGGAGCGGCCACGCCGATCGAGCTGCCGCGCGACTGGCTCGTGACCTCGGGGCGCAGCACGTCGAGTGAGCCGAGCAGGGCGGTGGTGTCGGTGGTCAGCGGGATCCTCAGCTGGGCTGCTGCATCCGAGGTGAGGAGGGCGAAGCGGGCGCCGGGGTACTCCTCCACGAGCGCGCGCACGTCGGCGCGCACACCGTCGAGCCGGGGGGAGTCGTCGTCCCAGTCCTCGGCCACGATGCTCGCGGTGGTGTCGACGACGAGCACGATGTCGGTGTCGGTCGCCAGGGTCTGCGTGGAGCCTCCGGGGAGCCCCGGCCGCAGCAGCATCACGGCGCAGGCGAGCACCATCACGAGGCGCAGCGCCCAGAGGGACCGATGCACGGCGAGAGCGCGTCGGTCGGTCACGACCTCACCCCCGGCCCGCGGAGCACGCACGAGCATCCAGACCGCCACGCCGGCGACGCCGGCGCACAGCAGCAGGATGAGGAACACGGGGAGCACGGGCTGGAAGATCACAGGCGCACCCTCCACACCAGCACGACGAAGCCGAGCGCGAGGACCGACAGGACGGCGATCCACAGGTTCGGGGTGTCCGTCCAGACCACCTGCGCCTCGCCGCGCAGCGCCGTGGCCTCCTGCTTCTGGACCTCGTCGATGATGTCCCCGACGGTGGTCGTGTCGCGGAGCCCGTAGGCGGCGCCTCCCGTGGCCTCGGCGGCGGCGGCCAGCTCGGCGCTGACGTCGGCGTCCTTGCCCTCGACCGGGTTGATCGCGAACACCCGCACGTCCTTGGAGGCCGCATACGCCGCGGCCTCGTCGAGCGTCACGATCGAGGCACCGTTGATCTCGTTGTCCGTCGCGAAGATCACCGACCGGGACCGGTCGTCGTCCGGGTGATCGAAGCCCATGGTGCAGGCCGCGAGTCCGTCGCCGATGAGGGAGGCGCCGTCGCCGTTGAGCGTGCCCAGCCAGTGCTCCGGGATCTCGTCCACGTAGTCGAAGCTCGACATCATGCTCGCGAGGTGCTCGCGGATGAAGTCGTAGTCGTCGGTGAGGGGGAAGATCTGCACGGGAGAGCTGTTGAAGATCGTCAGGCCGATGCGCTCGCCCTCGAAGCCGTCGAGCAGCTCGTCGAACACGGAGAGCACCTCGACGTCGACCTCCGACATCGACCCCGACACGTCCAGGCAGAGCATGATGTCGCGGCTCGTGTCGACGGGTTGGATCGACTGGGCGGACATCGGACGCGCGGCCACGACGCCGGCGACCAGCGCGGCCCCCGCACCGAGGGCGAGTAGACCCGTCAGGGCGGCGGCGCGACGGGACAGCGCCTGGCGGAAGGACGGCAGGGCCCGCAGCCGCTCCGCCCTGGCCACGCGAGCGGTGTCCGCCGCCCGCCGGTCGCGGTGGCGGCGCAGGCCGACCGCGAGACCGATCGCCACCGCGGCGACGACGACCGCCGCGGCGAGGACCGGCATCCAGACGTTCGCTAGTGCCACGCGCGCACCACCGTCCTGGCGGCTTCGGCGCCGGCGGCCGGATCGATGGCGGGTCCCTGCCGGAAGATGCTCGGATAGTAGTGGCGGCCCATCGCGTCGATGAGCGCCGGGTGCACGCCGCGGGAGACGAGGTCGTCGAGGGTGAGCACCGGTGCTTCCAGACCGCTGTACTCGTTGACGAACGTGCGCACGACGCGGCTCAGCTCCAGGTTCGCCTGCCGCGCGGAGAGATGGCGGTCCCGGTAGTCGTGCTCGACGCGGTCGATGCGGTCGAGGTACTCCGAGCGCAGAGCAGACAGCACGTCGAGCGTGGACGGCTGACCGGCACCCGAGGCCGCTGCGGAGGCGGCGGTGCGGGGGCGCGTGAGCCGGAACAGCAGCCACGTGCCGACGATCAGCAGGGCCAGGATGCCAAGGGCGAGCAGCATCCATCCCCACCCGTACTGCGCGGGCGGGTAGAGCTCGTCAGAACCGGGCATCGGACCTCCGGTTCAACAGGTGCAGCAGCTGGGGAACGGCGTCGTCCTGACCGTCGAGCGCGGCGTGACTGATCTCCATCCGCGTGAGCAGGTCGGCGAGTCGGGCGGCGTCGGCCGCCCGCTGCGCACGGAGCTCGTTCACGATCGTGCGGTCGCCCTGGATGAAATCGGGGACCTCCCAGAGGCTGTCGACGTCGGCGCGCATCCGGGCGGAACGATGGTCGAGCACCGGTTCGGCGTCGCGCAGGGTGAGCCAGAGCACGTCGTGCTGCACGCGCAGGCGGCGCAGCAGGCGCTCGGTCTCGGTGGTGACCGGGGCCTCGTCGGTGAGCACGACGACGATCATCCGCCGCGCGATCGTCCGCGTGACGAAGGACAGCAGGGCGTCGCGATCGCTGGGGGCCGCCGCGTCGTCGACCGCGCGGTCGATCGTCCGCAGCGCGTGTTCGAGGGCGCCCTCGCTGCGGCCCGGCGCCAGCCGGCGGACGCGGGAGGCGTCGCCGTAGACGACCGTGAAGTCGTCGCCGTGCCGGAGTGTCAGCACCCCGAGGGCTCCCGTCGCCAGGATGGCCAGGTCCTTCTTCGAGCGCTCGTCCGCGGCGAGAGCGGTCATCGAGCGTCCCGTGTCGACGACGAACATCACCGTGTGCATGCGCGTGGCCCGCGACCGCTTGACCAACGGTGTGCCGAGGCGGGCGGTCGCGCGCCAGTCGATGTCGCGCACCTGGTCGCCGTACTCGTACTTGCGCAGGTCCTCGAAGTCGAGGCTCCGCCCGTGCAGCAACGACGCGTAGGCGCCGTCGAGCGCGTGCAGCGACTTGCGGTTCGAGTGGATGAAGAGCTTGCTCTTCACCTGCGTGATGAGACTGGGCATCGGGCGCGGGATCCCTGGACGTGTCGGCGGGTCAGGGGGTGGGCACGGCGGCGAAGATCTGGTCGATGATCTCCTCGCTGCGGATGCCCTCGGCGTCGGCCTCGAACGTCAGCAGCACGCGGTGCCGCAGCACGAGGTGGCGCAGGGCGCGGATGTCCTCGGGGAGGACGTGGGTCCGGCCGCTGAGGAGGGCGAGGGCGCGGGAGGCCTGGAGGAAGGCGATGCTGGCCCGAGGGCTCGCGCCGTACTTGATGAAGCGGGCACGCTCCTCCCCGATGTACGGCGCGGGATTCCGGGTCACATACGCGATCGACACGATGTAGTTGCGGATAGCGGGGTCGACGTAGACGCGGCTCGCGACGTCCTGCAGCAGGTGCACGTCGTCCAGGGTGACGGCGCTGTGCACGTGCCGGTCGGGGTCGAGCACTCCCGAGTCGATGCGGCTGAGGATCTCGAACTCCTCCGCCGGGCTCGGGTACTCCACGATCTCCTTGAGGAGGAACCGGTCCATCTGCGCCTCGGGCAGCTCGTAGGTGCCCTCCTGCTCGATGGGGTTCTGCGTCGCGATCACGAGGAACGGCTTCGGCAGCGGGTGGATCTCGCCGCCGATGGTGGTCTGGTGCTCCTGCATCGCCTCGAGCATGGCGCTCTGGGTCTTGGCGCTGGAGCGGTTGATCTCGTCGAGCAGCACGAAGTTCGCGTGCACGGGTCCGAGCACCGTCCGGAAGCTGCCCGTCGCGGCGTCGTAGATCTGGTTGCCCGTGATGTCGCTCGGCAGGAGGTCGGGCGTGCACTGGATGCGCTTGAACTTGGCCTTCACGGTGTCCGCGAGCGTGCTGGCGGCAGTGGTCTTGGCGAGGCCGGGCACGCTCTCCAGGAGGATGTGGCCGCCGGCGATGAGCGCGACGAGCAGGCTGGTGCGCAGGCGTTCCTGGCCCACCATCTTCGCGGAGTACGCGTCGGAGATCGTCTGCAGCACGGCACCGGCGCGCGCCATCTCGGCGTCGGTCGGTGCCGCGGAGCCAGCGGCGGGTGCCGGCGCGGAGATCGGCGCGGCGGACGCGGGCGGCGGCGGGGGTGCGGAGATCGTCGGCGGGGTCTGCGCGTCGGCGTCGGTCATCGGTCTTCGTCTCCCTCGGTCACACGCGGGCCCGCACGGCGCGCCCCTCCGCCGACCAGCGTAATCGCATCCGCGCGGACCGACCTCGACCCGCGCGGGCGGCGCGCTCAGCGCGAGCGCCGCCCGCGCATGCGCGTGATGAGCACGCCGAGCAGGCACAGCGCGCCACCCACGAACATGAGCGGGGTGGGCACCTCCCCGAGGATCAGCCACGACAGGAGGATGGCGAGGGCCGGGACCACGTAGGTCGTCGCGGAGGTCTTCCCCGCGGTGCTGCGCTGCAGCACGTACGCCCAGGTGGTGAAGGCGATGGCGGTGGGGAAGATGCCGAGGTAGACCACCCACAGCGTCGCGTCGAGGGGCGCCGTCTGCACGTCGGCGATCAACGCGCCGAGCCAGGGAAGCAGGGCGATCGTGCCGGCGGCCGCTCCGAGCCAGGTCAGCGTGGTGGCGTCGACCCCCGAGGTGAGCAGGTGTTTCTGCAGCAGGGTGCACCCCGCGTACATGACCGCGGCGAGAAGGCCCAGCAGGAGGCCCGTGAGGTCGGGGCCGGTGCTGCTGGTGGAGTTCATGCCGATGAGGACCACCCCGAGGAAGGCGATGGGGGCGCCGATCACCAGGGGGCGGGGGAATCCCTCCCGGAGGAAGAGACCGCTGAAGACGACGACCATGAGCGGCGCCAGGTTCACGACCATCGCGGCGGTCCCGGCGTCGAGGGTCCGTTCGGCACTGTTGAGGGCCAGGTTGTAGATGCAGAACCATCCGACACCCCACGCGGCGATCAGCAGCCAGTGGCGGCGCTCCGGGAGCCGGATGCCGTGCCGCAGCGCGATGATCGTCAGCACGAGGGTGCCCACGGCCATGCGCAGCAGCGCCAAGGCCCCGGCGTCGTAGTGCGGCCCTGCGCCACGGATCCCGATGAAGGCCGAGGCCCAGAGCACCACCGTCACCGCGGCCGCGAGCAGGACCAGGGCGCCGCGCGATCGCGCGGGCGAGCCCTGCGGGTCGAGCCGCTCCGATGCCCTGATGTCCTGTCGCACCGTCCGATCCTGGCACCGGCCGCCGACATCGGCGATGCGCGGAAGCGACACCCGTCGTCGCATTCCCGCCAGCGTCGCCGCGCGGCGCTGCTAACGTCGAAGAGCAGCCACTGTCCGGGCAGGTCGAGCGTTCCGCTCCCACCGGGGAAGAACTGTCCTCCTCTCCCGGATACGGCTGCGCCCGATACATGACGGAAGAGTTTGAGGACGATACGTGACGAACAGTGAACGAGTAGCGATCATCGGCGCCGGCCCCTCGGGGATGGCGCAGCTGCGGGCCTTCGAGTCCGCGGCCCGTGCGGGGGCGGAGATCCCCGAACTGGTCTGCTTCGAGAAGCAGGCCGACTGGGGCGGCCAGTGGAACTACACCTGGCGCACCGGGCTGGACGAGTACGGCGAGCCCGTGCACTCCAGCATGTACCGCAACCTGTGGTCGAACGGCCCGAAGGAGGCCCTGGAGTTCGCCGACTACACCTTCGACGAGCACTTCGGACGGCCGATCTCGTCGTACCCGCCGCGTCCGGTGCTGTGGGACTACATCGCCGGGCGCCTCGCGAAGACGCAGGTGCGCGACCTCATCCGCTTCGAGACCGCGGTGCGCTGGGTGGAGTTCGACGAGGACCGTGAGGTGTTCCGTCTCACCAGCGAGCACCTGCCGACCGGGCGCACGACCACGGAGGAGTTCGACCGGGTGGTCGTGGCCAGCGGGCACTTCTCCTTCCCGAACGTGCCGCACTTCGACGGCATCGAGACCTTCCCCGGATCCGTCGCCCACGCGCACGACTTCCGGGGCGCGGAGGCCCTCGCCGGGCGGGACGTGCTCGTGATCGGGTCGAGCTACTCGGCGGAGGACATCGGCAGCCAGGCCTTCAAGATGGGCGCCCGCTCGGTCACCGCGAGCTACCGGACCGCGCCGATGGGCTACGACTGGCCGGAGGGCTTCGAGGAGCGCCCGTGCGTCGAGCGCTTCGAGGGCCGCACCGTGCACTTCGCCGACGGCACCTCGAAGGAGGTCGACGCGGTCATCCTCTGCACCGGCTACCTGCACAAGTACCCGTTCCTGCCCGCGGAGCTCGCCCTGTCCTCGCCGAACAACGTCTACCCCGACGGGCTGTACCGGGGCGTGCTCTGGCAGGGCAACCCGCGCCTGGCCTACCTCGGCGCACAGGACCAGTGGTTCACGTTCAACATGTTCGACGCACAGGCGTGGTTCGTGCGCGACGTCATCCTCGGCCGGATCGCCCTGCCCGACGAGGGTGAGCGTGCCGCGTCCATCGCCGCGTGGCGGAAGCGGTTCGCGGAGATCGACTCGGCGGCGACGGAGATCCGCTTCCAGGCCGACTACATCCGCGACCTGCTGGAGTGCACGGACTATCCGGCGTTCGACCTCGATCGCGTCGTGGAGATCTTCCTCGCCTGGAAGCACGACAAGAAGGCCGACATCATGGGCTACCGCGACCGCGTGTACCCCTCGGTCATGACCGGGACGCTCGCCGCCGCACACCACACCCCGTGGCTGGACGAGCTCGACGACTCCCTCGAGCGCTATCTCGAGGCCGACGCGCTCCTCGTCTGATCGCCGACCCACCCCCTTCCGGTCGTCCCACCCCTTTTCGTACGTCCGCAAGGGGGTGGGGCGCACGGGAAGGGGTGGGTCACGGCCGGGCCCGACGCCGCCCGATCCCCACGACGAGCGCGGCCGTGGCGAGGATGATCGCGGCGATGAGGAGCACCCAGAGCGCGACGCCGCCGTAGCCGCCGTTCAGTGCGGGATCGAGGAAGGGGTACGGGTACCACCACGGGTTCCCGGTCGCGGGTGCGGTCACGAGGTTCGCGCGGAGCAGCGTGTAGACCACCCACACGATGGGGAAGATCGCGGCGATCCCCACGGTGCCCCAGCCGAGGGCACGACGACGCGGCGCGAACAGCACGTCGGCGAGCAGGACGAGCGGGATGACGACGTGCAGCACCTCGTTCGACCAGGCGACCGTGGCCCCCTGCGGCAGCGCGATCCCGCGGAGCAGCGTGTTGTAGACGACGCCCGTGACGATCATGTAGGTGCTCGCGCACACGAGCAGCGTTGCCAGCCACGTCGGCTCGACTCTGGCGTCGCGGTGCGTCAGCCCCCAGATCCCGCCGACGGCCAGCACCACCGCGGCCAGCACGTTGGAGAGGATCGTGAAGAAGCTGAAGAAGTTCGCGAAGACGGTGGGCAGGTGCGCGCCCCACGCGGTGTCCGCGGCGAGGGCGATCTCCAGTGTGCGCACGAGCTGCGCGACGATCGCCGCCACCGCGAGCGCCGCCGCCGAGAGTCGGATGTAGGGCCACCACCGCGTCATCGCCACCTCCGTCGCCACTGTAGCGGCCCCCCCCGCGCCGTCCCCGTTACGCGCTCGACCCCGCGCCCCTCCCGGCGCGAGGCGGGGCCGAAAAGGTGCCTCCGCGGCCCCGGGAAGGCGCGTATTCCGTCCCGTATCGGCCTTCCCGGGGGCTGTCCGAGGCCTGCCGATAGGATGGGAGCGCCCGAAGAGGGCCAGCTCATCGGCCGGTGCAAACCCGGCGAAAGCCAAGGGGTTACCCATGCCAGGAATCGTTATCGTCGGCGTGCAGTGGGGCGACGAAGGAAAGGGCAAGGCCACCGATCTGCTCGGTGAGCGCACCGACTGGGTGGTGAAGTTCAACGGCGGCAACAACGCCGGGCACACCGTCGTCGTGGGCGATGAGAAGTACGCCCTGCACCTGCTGCCCTCCGGCATCCTGTCGCCCGGCGTGAACCCGGTCATCGGCAACGGCGTGGTCATCGACCTCGAGGTGCTCTTCTCCGAGCTGGAGGCCCTGTCCGCCCGCGGTATCGACGTCTCGCGGCTCAAGGTCAGCGCCAACGCGCACATCATCACCCAGTACCACCGCACACTCGACAAGGTCACCGAGCGCTTCCTCGGCAAGCGCAACATCGGCACCACCGGCCGCGGCATCGGTCCGGCCTACGCCGACAAGATCAACCGCGTGGGCATCCGCGTGCAGGACCTCTTCGACGAGAACATCCTGCGCCAGAAGGTCGAGGGCGCCCTCGACCAGAAGAACCACCTCCTGGTGAAGGTCTTCAACCGCCGCGCCGTCACCTGCGACGAGATCGTCGACGACCTGCTCTCCTACGCAGAGCGTCTGCGCCCGATGGTCGCCGACACGGGCTACCTCATCGACCAGGCCCTGAACCGCGGCGAGGTCGTCGTGTTCGAGGGCGGCCAGGCCACGATGCTCGACATCGACCACGGCACCTACCCGTTCGTCACCTCGTCCTCGGCTACGGCCGGCGGCGCCTCGACCGGCTCCGGGGTCGGCCCCGGCGCCCTCGACCGCATCGTGGGCATCGTCAAGGCCTACACGACCCGCGTCGGCTCCGGTCCGTTCCCGACCGAGCTGTTCGACGAGCAGGGCGAGTGGCTGCGCAAGCAGGGCTTCGAGTTCGGCACCACGACCGGGCGTCCGCGCCGCGTGGGCTGGTACGACGCCCCCATCACGCGGTACGCCACGCGCATCAACGGCATCACCGACCTCGTGCTCACGAAGCTCGACATCCTCACCGGGCTCGAGAAGATCCCGGTGTGCGTGGCCTACGACGTGGACGGGGAGCGGTTCGACGAGGTGCCGGTGAACCAGACCGACTTCCACCACGCGAAGCCGATCCTGGAGTACTTCCCGGGCTGGAGCGAGGACATCTCGACCGCGCGCACCTTCGAGGACCTTCCGCAGACGGCGCAGGACTACGTGCTCGCGCTGGAGGAGATGAGCAACACGCGCATCTCGGTGATCGGCGTCGGTCCGGAGCGCGATCAGGTGATCGTGCGCCACGACCTGCTCGACTGACCGGCATGACGCGGTTCTGGCTCGGGGGCTACGGCCCGGCGATGGAAGGCTCCGCCGAGGGGATCGGCGTGCTGGCAGGCGACGAGGGCCGGGAGGCCGCGACGCTCGCCTACCGCGGACCCGTGACGCAGACGCCGTCGCCGTCGTGGCTGGCGGCGCATCCGTCCCTCGACGTCGTGTATGCGGCGCTGGAAGGCGATGCCGCCGTGCAGGCGTTCGCGCGCACCGGGGAGCTGGCGCTGACGCCGCTCGGCGATCCGGTGGCGACGGGGGACGGCGTCTGTCATCTCGCGGTGTCGCCGAACGGCCAGACGCTCGTCGCCAGCTGCTACGGCGACGGGCGGGTCGTCCGTTTCGGACTCGCCGCGGATGGTCGTCTCGTGCCGGCGAAGGAAGATGCGGCGGCAGCCCTGCGTGCCGCCCTCTTCGGCGACGGCGACCCGGATGCGGCCCCCGCCACGCCCGCCGGGGACGGCATCGCGGCGGTCGACCCGTACGGCGCCACGGGCCGCGCATCTCACGCGCACGCCGCCGCCTTCCTGCCGGACGGCCGCGTGGCGACGACAGACCTCGGCTTCGATCTCGTCCGGTTCTGGCGCCTGCAGGGCCCCGGGCTCGTCCTCGACCAGGAGGTCGTGCTTCCGCGCGGCACCGGTCCGCGCCACATGGTCGTGCATCCGAGCGGTCACCTGCATGTCGTGACCGAGTACTCCTGCGAGGTCTTCACGCTCGCGGCCGCCGCCGACGGCACCTGGGGTGTCGTCTCCTCGGCTCCGGCCAGCCCCATCGCGCAGGTCGGCGTGGACTTCCCTGCCGAGCTCACCCGCTCCAAGGACGGTCAGTTCCTCTACACCGCCCTCCGTGGCAGCAACACCATCGCGGCGCTGCGGGTGCGCGGCAGCGGCGAGGCCCTGGAGCCGGTCGCGCTCGCCGACTCCGGAGTCGACTGGCCGCGACACCACCTCGTCTACCAGGGCAAGCTCCTCGTCGCCGGTCAGCGCTCCGACACCGTCACGCTGCTCGACCTCGACGAGCGGACGGGAGCACCGCTCGGAGTCCGGCACGAGGCGCAGGCTCCCGCGCCGACGAGCATCCTCCCGCTCCGCTGACTCCCTTCCGGACCTGCGTCCATCCGGGACTTGACCTCAACCATTCTTGAGGTTCTAGCGTCGTCCTCATGACGACCGAGACCGGGCGCACCGCGCCGTCCACGCCCGCCCCGTCCCGCATCCTCGGCGGCGAGTACGTCTGGATCACGATCGGCGCGTGCGCCCTCGTGTTCCTCGGCGCCTTCGAATCGCTGGCGGTCACCACGGTGATGCCGGCGGTCAGCGCCGACCTCGACGGCGAGCGGCTGTACGCGCTGGCCTTCGCCGGACCGCTCGCGACGAGCGTGATCGGCATGGTGGTCGCCGGCAACTGGTCCGATCGGCGGGGCCCCGTGGCGCCGCTATACGCGTCCGTCGCCCTGTTCACCGCGGGACTGCTCGTCGCGGGGCTCGCGCCGACCATGGAGGTCCTCGTCGCGGGACGCTTCGCGCAGGGGCTCGGCAACGGCGGACTCATGGTGGCTCTCTACGTCGTGGTCGCCCGGGTGTACCCGACGTCCCTGCATCCGGCGATCTTCGCGGGGTTCGCCGCCGCGTGGGTCATCCCCTCGCTGATCGGTCCGACGATCGCGGGTGCGGTCACGGAGGTATGGAGCTGGCACTGGGTCTTCCTCGGGGTCGTGGTGCTCGTCGTGCTCGCGCTGCTGATGGTCGTCCCGGCCCTCCGCGGCCTCGCGCGCAGCGGAGACGCCACCACGCCGTGGGCTCTCGGACGGCTGGGGTGGTCGGTGCTCGCCGCCTCCGCCGTGCTCGCCCTCGACCTCGTGGGCGAGGTCCCGGTCGCCGGGCCGTTCCTGTCGGCGGCCGCGGTGGTGATCGCGATCGCGGCGGTGCGCCCGCTCCTTCCGCGGGGCGCGCTCATCGCCCGCCGGGGCCTGCCGTCGGTGATCCTGGTGCGCGGTCTCGGGGCGGCGGCGTTCTTCGGGGCGCAGATCTACCTGCCGTACCTGCTCACCGATCGGTACCTGCTGTCGCCGACCCTCGCCGGGCTCGCGCTGACCGGGGGTGCGCTCGCCTGGTCGGCGGCGGCGACCGTCCAGGGGCGGATGGGCGAGCGCCTGTCGAGCGTGACCGCGGTGCGGGTGGGGACGGTCCTCGTGGTCATCGGGATCGCCTTGATCCTGGCGATCACGGTTACGCAGGCCACCCCGCTGCTCGCCGCCCTCGCCTGGGTCGTCGCGGGTGCGGGCATGGGGTTGATGAGCCCGCGATCCAGTGCGCTCGTCCTCGCGATGTCCTCCCCGGCGGAGCAGGGGTTCAACAGCGGGGCGATGACCGTGGCCGACTCCTTCGGAAGCGCGCTCGCCCTCGCCGTCACGGGCTCGCTCTTCGTCACGCTCGGGGCCATTGCCGGAGTGGATGCGTTCGCGGGAGTCTTCGCGCTCGCCGCGGTGATCGGTGCGGCGGCGGCCGTCCTCGCCCCGCGGACCAGGAGTGTGGAGCCCGCTGCGGAGTGATTTGCGCGGGATGTGCGGGCGCCCCTACCCTGGTGAACGGTGTTCAGGTGAACACCGTTCAGGAAGGGACACCCGATGGCATCCACCCCCCGCGACACCTCCGCGACCCTCGGCCGCGTCGCTGTCTTCGCCGCGCTCATCATCGTGCTCGGCACGGTCGTCGTCCCGCTGCCCGGTGGGGTGCCCATCACCGGACAGACGCTCGCCGTCATGCTGGCCGGTCTCGTCCTCGGCCCCCGGGTCGCACCGTGGTCGGTCGCCCTCGTCCTCGTGCTCGCGGCGGTCGGTCTTCCCGTCCTCGCGGGCGGACGCGGAGGTCTCGGGGTCTTCGTCGGCCCCACGGCCGGGTACCTGCTCGGCTGGATCGCGGGCGTCGTCGTCATCGGACTCCTGATGCGCACCGGCCGCCCGACCTGGTGGCGTACCGCGCTCGCGGCCTTCGTCGGCGGGGTGCTCGTCGTCTACGCCTTCGGCATCCCCGTCCAGGCCCTCGTCACCGGCGTTCCCCTCGACCTCACGGCCCTCTCGACCCTGGCCTTCCTCCCGGGCGACCTCATCAAGGTGACCGCGGCCACCCTCATCGTCGTGGCCCTCCGTCGCGCCTATCCCCGGGCCTTCGCCGACACGCGTCCCGCGCGCCCCACCGTCGTCGCCTGACCCCAGTACGGTCCCGGACGGTCCCGTCGGCACCGTCCGTCCCGTCGACTCCGTCTGTCCCGTCGACTCCGTCGGTCCTGTTGCGGATGCACGACCAGGACACGACTGCCGGCGGATCGCCCCGTCCCGATCGTGCATCCGTCCCCAGGTCGTGCATCCGGAACGTCGGACCCGACCCTTCTGACCCGACCTCTCTGACCCGACCCTTCTGACCGGACCCTTCTGACCGGACCTCTCTGACGGGACCACGAAGAACGACTCGGCTGGGATCGAACCACCCCCGGGCTGGTCCGGGCAGTCCCGGTCGTTCAGGTTTCGGATGCACGACCGGGGCACGGCTGCCGGCGGATCGTCCCATCCGAGTCGTGCGGCCGTCTCCAGGTCGTGCATCCGGAGCGTCGGAATCAGGAACGTCGGAATCGGAAACGTCGGCGGAAGGAACGTCGTGCATCCAGGTCGTGCACCCGGAACATCGGAACCGGGAACCGAACGGGAAGGACGGGCATATCGGCGGACGGGAACAACTCACCCGTGACTCGACGTTCCTCATGAGCGAGACTGGGCCACGGACCGCCGCGGCCACGAGAGGGGCGAGCATGACTGCTGCCGACAAGACCGACGAATACGACCTCATCGTGCTGGGCGGTGGTCCGGTCGGGGAGAACGTGGCGGACCGTGCCGTGCAGGGTGGTCTCACAGCGATCATCGTGGAGAGCGAGCTCGTCGGCGGGGAGTGCTCGTACTGGGCGTGCATGCCGTCGAAGGCGCTGCTCCGCTCGGCCCAGGCGCTCCGTGCCGCGCAGCACGTCGCCGGCGCCGCGCAGGCCGTGACCGGCTCCCTCGACGTGCGCGCGGTGTTCGAGCGTCGCGACTCCTTCACGAGCAACTGGTCCGACGACGGGCAGGTGAAGTGGCTGGAGTCCGCACACATCGACCTCGCCCGGGGGCACGGCCGGCTGACCGGCGAGCGCGAGGTGACGGTGACCGACCAGGACGGCGGCACCCGGGTGCTGCGCGCGCGCCACGCGGTCGCCATCAGCACCGGTTCGGATGCGGTCATCCCGCCCATCGAGGGTCTGCGGGAGGCCTCGCCCTGGACGAGCCGCGAGGCGACCAGCGCCGAGGAGCTGCCCGACAGTCTCGCGGTCATCGGCGGCGGCGTGGTCGCGGTCGAGATGGCCACCGCGTACGCCGCGCTCGGCTCGTCGGTGACGCTGCTGGCGCGCAGCGGGCTGCTGGGCGGGATGGAGCCCTTCGCCGGGGAGCGGGTGGCCGACGGCCTGCGTGAGCTCGGCGTCGACGTCCGCACCGACACAGGTACGACGGCGGTGCACCGCGACGGTGAGCGGGTCACGATCACCCTCGACAACGGCGAGACGGTGACCGCGGCGGAGGTGCTTGTCGCGACCGGACGCTCTCCCCGCAGCGCCGACATCGGGCTCGAGGCGGTCGGGCTCGAGCCGGGCCGCTGGATCGAGACGGACGACACCCTCCGCGTCCCCGGGCATGACTGGCTCTACGCCGTCGGCGACGTCAACGGCCGCGTGCTGCTGACCCACCAGGGCAAGTACCAGGCGCGCGCCGCGGGCGACGTCATCGTCGCGCGGGCGAAGGGCGACGCGGTGGACGACGCACCCTGGGGCCGTCACGTCGCCACGGCCGACCACGCCGCGGTGCCCCAGGTCACCTTCTCGATCCCGGAGGTCGGGTCCGTCGGGCTCACCGAGGCGGCAGCGAAGGACGCCGGCACCGCCGTCCGCGTCGTCGACTACGACCTCGGGTGGGTGGCGGGCGCGAGCCTGTACGAGGACGGCTTCGCCGGGCAGGCGCGCCTGGTCGTCGACTCCGACCGCGACGTCGTGATCGGTGCGACGTTCGTCGGCCCCGAGGTCGCCGAGCTCGTGCAGGCCGCGACCATCGCGATCGTCGGCGAGGTCCCGATCGCCCGACTCTGGCACGCCGTGCCCTCCTACCCCACGATCAGCGAGATCTGGCTGCGGCTGCTGGAGGGCTACGGCCGCGACTCGGCCTGATCCGGGCAATCCGATCCCGGTCGCGTGACGAACAGAACGCGCATTGTGTCCCAGATTGACGACCACGCGCGCAACCCCGTGCCGGATGTCGCACCCGTCTTATACGCTCGAACCCACATCCGAGGAGGCAGGACCATGAAGGCTGTACTCGCAGGAAACGTCATCGCCGAGGCCGACCAGGACGACCTCATCCGCATCGAGGGGAACTGGTACTTCCCGCCGGCAGCCGTCGCGCCGGACGTCCTCGTCGAGAGCCCCACGCCGTACACCTGTCCGTGGAAGGGCGAGTGCCAGTACTACTCCGTCCAGGTCGACGGAGAGCTGCACAAGGATCTCGCGTGGTCGTACCCGCACCCGTACCCGTCGGCGTTCGACCGGGTCGGCAAGGACTTCTCCGGCTACGTCGCCTTCGCCCCGGGCGTCGAGGTCTCGGCCTAGTCCCACACGACCCACGACCGCACGTCCGCACGACCGTCGGAGAGACACCCTCATGATCGAGTTCCGCAACGTCACGAAGCGCTTCCCCGACGGAACGCTCGCCGTAGACGACTTCAGCCTCGTGCTGCCCTCCCGCAAGACCACCGTGTTCGTCGGCTCGTCCGGCTGCGGCAAGACCACCCTGCTGCGGATGATCAACCGCATGGTGGAGCCGACGTCGGGAGAGGTCGAGATCGACGGGGAGAGCGTGCTCTCGGGCGACCCGGTCGCCCTGCGCCGGCGCATCGGCTATGTGATGCAGAACTCCGGGCTCATGCCGCACTTCACCGTCATCGACAACGTGGCCACCGTGCTGCGGCTGAACGGAGTGAAGCGCGCGCAGGCGCACGAGCGTGCTCGCGAGCTGCTCACGACCGTCGGCCTCGACCAGGCGCTCGCCGACCGGTACCCGAGTCAGTTGTCGGGTGGTCAGCAGCAGCGTGTCGGGGTGGCCCGCGGGCTCGCCGCCGATCCGAATATCCTCCTCATGGACGAGCCGTTCGGTGCGGTCGACCCCATCGTCCGCGCCGACCTCCAGCAGGAGACCCTGCGGCTGCAGCACGAGCTCGACAAGACGGTCGTGTTCGTCACGCACGACATCGACGAGGCCTTCCTCCTCGGCGACCAGGTCGTCATCCTCGACAAGGGCGCCCGGATCGTGCAGGTCGGCAGCCCCAGCGAGATCATCGAGAACCCGGCCGACGACTTCGTCTCCTCCTTCATCGGGGCCGACCGCGGCCGCCGCGCGCTGCACCTCAAGCAGACCCCGCGGGGAACCGTGGTCGTCGACTCCGAGGGCCGCACGCAGGGGGCGATCGTCGATGCGCCGGAGGGCGTGGTCGACGGAGCCGACACGGTGAAGGCGGCCCCGTGAACTGGGTCGGCGACAACCTCGGGCTGATCCTCGAGCTCACCGCGGTGCACCTGCAGCAGAGCGCGATCGCGATCGTGCTCGGTTTCGTGCTGGCGCTCCCGCTGGGGTGGGTGGCCTGGCGCTATCAGCTTGTGAAGGGTCCGGTCATCGTCCTCACCGGGCTGCTCTACACGATCCCCTCCCTCGCCCTCCTCATCCTGCTGCCGTCGGTGGCGGGCTACCCGGCGCGCAGCCCGGCCAACCTCGTCATCGGCCTGACGATCTACGCGATCGCGATCCTCGTCCGCGCGGTGTCCGACGGCCTGGACTCGGTCGACCCCGCGATCCGGCAGTCGGCGGTCGCGATGGGCTACGGCGGGTTCCGCCGCTTCTGGACGGTCGACTTCCCGCTCGCCGGGCCGGTCATCCTCGCGGGCCTCCGAGTGGCGGCGGTGAGCACCATCTCGCTCGCGACGGTCGGCATCCTCGTCGGCGTCACGAACCTCGGCTACCTGTTCACGAACGGCCTCCAGCGCCGCATCCTCGCCGAGGTCTTCACCGGCATCGTCGCCGTCGTCGTCATCGCCCTGGTCATCGATCTCCTGCTGGTCCTCCTCGGGCGGGCCCTCATGCCGTGGACGCGGGCGGCGGCCACCCCTGCCGCTGCGCGGCGGACGATCACGTTGAGGACGGCCGCATGAACGTGTTCACCGAGGCCTTCGCCTGGCTGTTCTCTCCCGACCGCTGGGTCGGGACGTACTCCCTCCCCGTCCTGTTCAGCCAGCACGTCTTCTACACGGTGGTCTCCGTGCTGATCGCCGCGGTGATCGCCGTACCGCTCGGCTGGCTCATCGGGCACACCGGGAAGGGGCGGGAGATCGCGGTCGCCGTCTCCGGAGCGGCCCGCGCCATCCCGTCCTTCGGCCTCATGGTGCTGCTGGTGCTCCTGCTCGGGGTGCTGCGCACGCCCCTCGCGGCGATCATCACCTTCGTCGTCCTGGCGATCCCGTCCCTGCTGGCCGGCGCCTACACGGGCCTGGAGGCGGTCGATCGCCGCACCATCGACGCGGCGCGGGCGATGGGGATGACCGGCTGGCAGGTGTTCTGGAAGGTCGAGGTGCCGCTCGGCATGCCGCTGCTGGTCGGCGGCCTCCGCTCGGCGCTGCTGCAGGTCATCGCCACGGTGACGATCGCGGCCTACGTGAACCTCGGCGGCCTCGGCTGGCCGATCATCCAGGGCATCCCGCTCCGCCGCTTCGACCAGGTGCTCGGCGGCGCGATCCTCGTCGCGGTGCTCGCGCTCCTCGTCGACCTCCTGCTCGCGCTCGCCCAGCACGCCGCGGTGCCCCGCGGTGTGCGCACCCGTCCGCAACGCCGCCGCGCTCGGGCGACCGCCCCCGCGGCCGCACCCGCCTGAACCACAGCATCGTCCCCCAGAGAAGAGGAAGTCCATGTTCACTGCACGAAAGTCCCGCCTCGCCCTTGCCGGCGGCGTCGCGCTCGCCGCCGCCCTCGCCCTCTCCGGCTGCGCCAACAGCAACCCGCTGGACGCGCCGACCGACGACGCCGGCGACGGTGGGGGCAGCGACACCATCGTCATCGGCTCGCAGGCCTACTACTCGAACGAGATCATCGCCGAGATCTACGCGCAGGCGCTCGAGGCCGCCGACTTCGACGTCGACCGTCAGTTCAGCATCGGCCAGCGCGACGCCTACATGCCGGACGTCGAGTCCGGGGCGATCGACCTGTTCCCCGAGTACACGGGCAACCTGCTCGAGTACCTGGACAAGGATGCGACCGCCACCAGCCCGGACGACGTCTACGCGGCCCTGAAGGACGCGCTCCCGGACGGCCTCACCGCGCTCGACTACGCCGAGGCCTCCGACCAGGACACCTACACGGTGCTCAAGAGCTTCGCCGAGGAGAACGACCTCACCTCGATCGCCGACCTCGCGGACGTCACCACCCCGGTCACGATCGGCGCGGCTCCGGAGTTCGAGCAGCGTCCGTACGGTCCCGCCGCGGCCAAGGAGGTCTACGGCGTCGACCTGGCGTTCTCGGCCACCGGTCCCACGACGCTGGAGTCGCTGCTTGCCGGCGAGATCCAGGTCGCGGACATCTACTCGGCCGACCCGGCCTTCCAGACCGAGGACATCGTGGCGCTGGAAGACCCGGAGAACATCATCCTGGCCTCGAACGTCGTCCCGATCGCGTCCAGCGACGTGGCCGACGAGATCGCCGACGTCATCAACGGCATCAGCGCCAAGCTGACCGCCGAGGAGCTCGTCGCCCTCAACGTGCAGAGCACGGTCGACCAGAAGTCGGCGGAGGACATCGCGAAGCAGTGGCTGACGGACAACGACCTCATCTGAGTCGTCTCCCCGCGAAGCGCCCGGCCCTCAGGGGTCGGGCGCTTCGTCGTTCTCGACCGCCGCGTGCACAGCTTCGGAGATCTCGCCCGACACGCCGCGGAGGACCCTGGGCTCACGGCGTGTCGCCTCGGATCTCCGAAGTTGTGCAGGGGTGGGGTCAGGTGCGGGAGTCCTGCTTCGGCACGACCACCTGCTTGACGATGATGAGGATCGAGGCGGTGACGGGCACGGCCACGAGGGCGCCGAGCAGACCGAGGAGCGTGCCGCCGGCGAGGGCGCCGATGACGACGAGCGAGCCCGGCACGGCCACCGCCTTGTTCATGACCCGGGGGGTGAGCACGTACGCCTCGATCTGCATGTAGACGAGGTAGATCGCGGCGAAGACCAGCGCGGCGATCGGGTTCGTGAACAGCGCGAGGATGGTGCCGATCATCCAGAACAGCACGGAGCCGACGAGCGGGATGAGTGTGACGCAGAAGGCGATCGCGGCCATGAGCGGCGGGAACGGCAGGCCGAGCACGGTGTAGAGGATGAGGGCGAGGGTCGCGTTGCAGAACGCGAGGACGACCATCCCCATCACGTAGCCGCCGACCGAATCGGTGATCTGCTGGGAGATGTCGCCGGCGCGGTCGCGGTCGCGGGCCGGGACGAGACGCAGCATCCCCTGGCGCATGGCCGGCAGGGTCGCGAGGAAGTACAGCGTCAGCACGAGCACCACGATCGCGCCCGAGATCCCGCTCGCGATGGACGCGCCCACCTGGAGCGCCCCGCCGCCGATCGTCGCGAGGTTGCCGAAGTCGGAGAGGAACTTCTGCACCTCCGACACGAGGTCCTGGAACTGGTCACCGAACTGGTTGTTGAGGGTGGCGTAGAGGTCGGACTTCGTGAAGTCCTGGATCATGCCGGGGACCGACTTCACGAACCCCGCGATCTGATCGACGACGATGGGCACGATCATCCAGAGGACGAGGGCCACGACGACGATGAGAGCGAGGATCGTCACCACGACGGAGAGCGCGCGGGAGATACCGCGGCGTTCGAGGAAGCGGACGGCCGGGTCGAGGCCGAGGGCGCCGAACAGGGCGAGGGCGATGTAGATGAGGACCGTAGAGAGGTTCGACAGCGCGAGGCCGATCACGATCGCCCCGAGACCGCCGAGCGTCACGAGGAACCCGAACACGAACGGCCGATCGATCCGCGTCCAGAACGACCGGTTCGGCGTGGTCGGCTCGATCAGCACAGGGCGGGACGGCTTCGCGGCGGCGTCGGGCGCCTCCACCGCAGCGCCGACCAGCGCGGCATCGACGGGGACGGCTTCCGGGGCGGGACCGCCCTGGCCGTCGTGCGGAGCGGAGGCCGGCGACTGGTCGTTGCTCATGAGCACACGATAGCGGTGCCCCTCGTCGGAGGCCGGGTGATCCGCGGCTCTAGAGTAGGGGCATGACTGCCGCTGAGGATCCGAAGGCCGAACTGCTCCGGCTGCGTGCGAGCATCGACAACATCGACGCGGCCCTGATCTTCCTGCTCGCGGAGCGGTTCCGCGCCACACAGCAGGTGGGGCACCTCAAGGCCGAGCACGCGATGCCGCCGTCCGACCCGAACCGTGAGGAGCAGCAGGTCGCCCGGCTCCGCGCGCTCGCGGAGGACGCCCACCTCGACCCGGAGTTCGCGGAGAAGTGGTTCAACTTCGTCGTGGCCGAGGTCATCCGCCACCATACCGAGGCCGCCGAGGGGCGCTGAGCCCGCGCGTCAGGCCCCGCGCTCGGCGAGCAGCCGGTCGCGCACTTCGCGCCGCAGCACCTTGCCGATGAGCGACCGGGGGAGGTCGTCGACGGCGGTGATCCGGCGCGGCACCTTGTAGGCGGTCAGGTGGGTGCGGCAGAAGTCGCGGAGCCCGTCCATGTCCGCCGCCGCACCCTCGCGGAGCACCACTGCCGCGGCGACCTCCTCGCCGCCGCTCGCCCGAGGGAGCCCCACGACGGCGGCCGCGACGACGTCGGGGTGGGCTTCCAGCGCACTCTCCACCTCGCTGGGCGCGACGTTGAAGCCGCCGGTGATGATGAGCTCCTTCCGGCGGTCGACGATGGTGACGAACCCGTCGGGAGAGACCTCGGCGATGTCGCCGGTGCGGAGCCAGCCGTCCGGCAACAGGGTCTCAGCCGTATCGCCGGGGCGCCCCCAGTACCCCTGGAAGACCTGCGGTCCGCGCAGCAGCAGCTCACCGGGCTCGCCCGTGGGCACGTCGACATCGGGGTCGTCGGGGTCGACGACGCGGATCTCCGTGCTCGGGAACGGGACGCCGACGGTGCCGGGGCGCCGCGTCGGACCCATCGGGTTGCCGAGCGCGACCGGGGAGGCCTCGGTCATCCCGTACCCCTCGACGAGCAGTCCCCCGGTGGCCTCCTCCCAGCGTCGCACCGTCGCCACGGGGAGGCTCATGGCCCCGGAGATCGCGAACCGCACCGTCGAGAGGTCCACCGTGCCGCGGGCGGCCGCGCGGGCCAGCTGGTCGTAGATGGGCGGGACGGCGGGGAGGAAGGTCGGCGGGCTCGTGCGGGCGGCATCCGTGACCAGGCTCACATCGAAGGCCGGGAACAGCACCACCTTCGCCCCGATGCTCAACGCGAACGTGAGGCACAGGGTGAGTCCGTAGGCGTGGAAGAGCGGAAGCACGGCGTAGAAGGTCTCCTCGCCGTCGCGGAGTCCTGGCACCCAGGCCCGCCCCTGCATCGCGTTGGCCCGCAGATTCGCGTGGGTGAGGATGGCGCCCTTGGGGACCCCGGTCGTCCCGCTCGTGTACTGCAGGACGGCGGTGTCGCCCAGCGACGGCCCGGGGCTGCGGCGGGGGAGCCGCCGGTGTGACACGAGCTTCTTCCACGGCGTCAGGTGCCGCGCGCGTGGCGTGCCGGTCAGCTTCGCCCGCGATGCCCGGGCCTTCGGGACGGGGAGTCGCAGCAGGAGGCGCTTCGACAGGGGCATCGCCGCCGTGAGGTCGACGCTCACGATGTGGCCGACCCGGAGGTCGTCGGGGAACCCCGCGACGGTGTCGGCGACCTTGTCCCACACGATCGCGACGCGGGCCCCGTGGTCCTCGAACTGGTGGCGCAGCTCCCGCGCGGTGTAGAGCGGGTTGTGCTCGACGACGATCGCGCCGAGACGCAGGACCGCGTAGAACGCGACGACGTGCTGCGGGCAGTTCGGCAGCACCAGCGCGACCCGGTCGCCCTTCGTGACCCCGAGGTGGCGGAGTCCCTCCGCGGCGCGGTCGATCTGCTCGCCGAGCTCCCGGTAGGTGGTCACGGCGCCGAAGAACTCGAGGGCGGGGCGGCGCGCATACCGCCGGACGCTGGCGGTCAGCATCTGCGGCAGGGTCTGCGTCGGCTCGTCGATGTCGGCCGGCACGCCCTCGGCATAGGAGCGGAGCCAGGGACGGGAAGACAGCGGCGCGTCGGTCATGCCCTCATCTTCCGACACGGACCTGTGCTCCGCCTCCCCCTTGCGCTCACCACCGCTCGGCGTGCAGTCACCCGTCCGCGAGGACGCCCATGACGATGGCGTCGACCCACTCGCCGTCCCAGCGCAGCGCCTCCCGACGCCGGCCCTCGACGACGAACCCGGCCTTCTCGTAGGCGCGCTGCGCCCGAGGGTTGAACGCGTACACCTCGAGCTCCACGCGATGCAGTCCCACGGTGTCGAAGGCGTGCCGGATGACCGCGCCCGTCGCCTCCGTCCCGTATCCGGCGCCGAACCACCGCGGGCCGGCGAGGGCGATGCGGAAACCGGCCGAGCCGTTGTCCTCGTCCAGGTCGCTGAGGACCACCTCGCCGATGTGCGCGCCGTCGTCGCGCCGGAGGATCGCCCAATCCGCCCGGTCGTCCCGGTCGGCGAGCGACCGGAGCCAGGTCTCGACGCCCTCGCGGGTGAAGCGCGCGTGGGTTCCGGTCAGCCGCAGCACCTCGGGCTCCTGCAGGGCCGCCCAGGTGCCGTCGAGATGCTCCGGTCCGAGCGGCACGAGGTCCAGCCGTTCGGTGGTCAGGGTGGGGACGGGAGTGAGGGAGAGCGCCATCAGACGGGGAGCACCCGCCCCGTGACGATGCCCTCGACCGCGCGCACGTACGCCTGGCCGACCTCGTCGTCGGTGACAGGGCGGTGGCCGGGGAAGGTCGAGAAGTACCCGGGGGAGTTCGCCAGCACGTCGGGGGAGACCGCATTGATGCGGATCCCCCGCGGGGCCTCGGCCGCCGCCGTGATCACGAACGACTCCAGGGCGCCGTTGGCCATCGCCGCCGCCGCTCCCGTCGCGATCGGCTCCCGCGCGAGCACGCCGCTGGTGAGGGTGATGGAGCCGCCGTCGGTCACGTGGTCGAGGGCGACCCGCACGACGTCGAGCTGCGCGAGGGTCTTCCCGGTGAAGGCGGCGAGATAGTCGTCGCGGTCGAGATCGGTGAGCGGCTTGAAGGGCACGGAGCCCACGGCGACCACGACGGCGTCGACCGGGCCGACCCGCTCGAAGAGGCTGCGGATGGAGGCGGGGTCGGTCACGTCCACGTTCTGCTCGCCGGAGCGGGACGCCCGCACGACCTCGTGTCCCCGTACGTCGAGGGTGGCGGCGACCACCCCGCCGATGCTGCCGGTCGCGCCGATCACGAGTACCTTCATGCGGATTCCCTCCCAGGACGGATCGAGACGACGGACGGCCGCCTCGCGGGATCGAGTCTCCCATCCCTTCCGGGCGGGAGGGGACGGATGACGGGCGCGTCCGTCAGCGCGGGCTGAACTCGGCGGCCACCACGCGGGTCGCCGCGCCCAGCAGGACGGCGTCGTCGAGCGTGCTCGGCACCACGGTCGGTCCGAGGGAGGGGTGCGAGGCGGCACGGACCGCGGCGGCCGTCGCGTCCACGAACTCCGGGGAGACGATCCCGTCCGGACCGCTCAGGACGATCGTGGGCAGGTCGACGGCGGCGGCGATGACCGAGAGCGACGTGCCGAGCCGGGCGCCGGCGGCGGTGAGCACCGTCGCATGGTCTCCGCCCGGGGACTCAAGGCGCCGGGCGATCGCGGGAGCCGCGGCCCACGCGTGGACGCAGCCGTCGCGGCCGCACAGGCACAGCTCGCCGGGGTCGCCACCCGCACCGACGTGCGCGAGCTCTCGGGCGCCGATGGAGCGTTCCACCGGGGCGCCGTCGTCGCCGACGACGCGGATCGCGGTGCCGATGCGGGTGCCGATGCGGACGAGCAGGAAGTCGGTGCCGACGGAGCCGAACCGCTGCGCGGCGTCGGCCACGAGATCGGCGTCGTCGAACAGGTGGACGGGCGCGTCGAGGACGTCCGCGAGTCGAGGCCCGAGACCGAGCAGCGCGGAGGAGCCGGTGGGCACGCCGATGCCGATGCCGAGCGCGGGACCGTCGGCGAGGGCCCGCAGCTCGGCGACGAGACCGGCGATCGCGGCGGCGGCGTCCGCAGTGCGCGGCCGGCGGAGGCGGTGCGCGATGCGGCCGTCCGGCGAGGCCAGTGCGCCGACGATGTCGTCGGGTGCGGAGAGGTCGAGCGCGATGACCTGGACGGCACGCTGGTCGAACTCGAGCATCACGGCGGGCTTCCCCGGCCGGGACTCCTGGCTGGGTCCGCTCTCCCGGATCACACCGTCGGCGAGCAGGTCGCGCACGACCTCGGAGACGGTGGGGCGGGCGAGGCCGGTGAGCCGGGACAGATCGGCGCGGCTCAGGGCGGACTGCTCCATGAGGGTGCGGAGGACGAGGGCGCGGTTCCGCTCCCGGATACCGCGGGCGTGACCGTTGCCCGGTGGCTGCGCGGCTCGTGCCCGATCCGCGGGGCGCTCTAGGATCTGGGGGTAGCGCACGATGCTCCTCCCGATCGACGCTCGGGCTGACTAAGTTCAATGAATAAACTAACGGACCGAGCGTACGGAGCGGTACGCGCGCTGTCAATCGACGGACCTCGGCCCCGAGAAGGAACCCGCAGATGTTCACCCACGACGACGCGCTGGACACCCAGGCGGCGGTTCGGCGAGCGAACCTGCGACGGGCGCTCCAGCTCGTCTTCCAGGCCTCCGGTTCGCAGACCCGCGCCGGCATCGCGCGGGCGACCGGCCTCACGGCGGCGACCGCGTCGTCCCTCGTCGCCGAGCTCATCGAGAACCGCTTGATCGCGGAGGGTGAGCAGGCGGTGAGCACGGGGGGCAAGCGCGCGACCACGCTCAGCATCGACGCGGAGCATCACCTGATCCTCGTGCTCGTCGTGCAGCCGACCAGCGCGTACCTGGCGCTCGTCGCGCTCGACGGCTCCGAGGTCGACCGCCGCAGCATCTCCTACACGATGCAGACCCGGGACCGGGTCCTCGACGAGACGGTCGCGGAGGTCGTCGCCGCAACCGGGTCGCGGCTGCTCGCGGTCGGTGTGCAGGTCCCGGGGACGACCGACGGGCGCACCGTGCTGGAGAGCGTGCAACTGGAGTGGCACGAGGTGCCGCTGGCGGAGCGCTTCGAGAGCATCGCGGGCGTCCCGGTCCTCCTCGTCAACGACGTCGACGCCGAGGCCATCGCGGAGGCCGGGCTGGACGCCGCCCCCTCGGGCTACCGCCTGTTCATCCACAGCGGCGGGGGCATCGGCGCCGCGGTCACCCTCGACGGGGAGCTCGCGCCGGGACCCCGCGACCGCGCGGGGGAGATCGGGCACGTGCAGGTGGTGTTCGGCGATGCCGCCCGCCCGTGCCGCTGCGGGCGGCGCGGCTGCCTGGAGTCGGCGGCCGCGATGGGACCGATGCTCGGCGAGGAGTTCTCGGATGCCCTGGACGCATCGGCGGTCCGTGCCCTCGTCGCCCGGGCGGATCAGACGCTGATCGACGACGGCGCGCGGGCGCTGGCCCGCGCCATCAAGCTCATCGGGGCGCTGCTCGATCCGATCGAGGTCGTCATCGGCGGCCCGGCGACGGAGCTCGGCCCCCGGTTCCTGGAGCGGGTGCGGGCCGAGAGCGGCTACCCCGCCCGCGGCACCGCCGACATCCCGATCCGGTACGCCGATCCGCGCGTCGCCCCCTCCGCCGGCCCCGCGCAGGCCGCCCTCACCGCCGTCCTCGGCGTGCGATGGAGTCCCGAGCAGCTCCGCGCCGGCGGCCCCCGCCCCTGACCTCTCTCCCCTGACCCGCCCCCGACCACTCACGTCGGATGTTCCGGCGGCACGATCCGGGTACGGGTGCACGAC